>DASWVL010000353.1:0-8640 GCA_036406255.1 Zeimonas sp. | reverse complement strand
CAAGGCGGACCTGGCCCCGGACGCGGGCCGGGGGGCGACCGAGGACGCGGACGCCCCCGGCGTCGCGGGCAGCAGCCACGCGCCAATCAGTGCCGAGACGGCGAGCGCGACGAGTTGCCCGGCGGCCTCGGCATACAGCAGCACGATCGCCGCCGCGAGCAGCGCGAGCAGGCGGCGCGGCCGATCGGGCGCCAACGAACGCGCCATCGACACGACCGCCTGCCCGACCACCGCCACCGCGACGAGCTTCAACGCCTGCAAGGCGCCGGCCAGCACGGGACCGGGGGCGTCGATTCGCGCGAGGCCGAGCGCGACCAGCACGAGTGCGATCGCCGACGGCAGCGTGAAGCCGGTCCACGCCGCGAGCGCGCCGCGCCAGCCGGCGCGCTCCAGGCCGATCGCGAAGCCGACCTGGCTGCTCGCCGGACCGGGCAGGAACTGGCACAGCGCGACCAGCTCGGCGTAGCGGCGCTCGTCGAGCCAGCGTCGCCGTTCGACGAACTCGGTGCGGAAGTAGCCCAGGTGCGCGATCGGCCCGCCGAAGGAAGTCAGCCCGAGCTTCAGGAACGCGCGGAAGACTTCGGTCGCCACGTTCGAAGGACGTGACCGGCGTCGTCTGCGCCGACGGTCAGTGGCCGGCCGCGAACGCGAAGACGTACTCGCGATGGCAGCGGCCCTCGAGGAACATCATGCAGCCGTGCACTTTCGGCTCGACGCGCCAGCCGATGCCGAGGGCATCGAACCAGCCCTCGATGCGCTCGAAGATGCCGCATTCGTACTGCGGCAGCACGCCGAGCTGCTGCACGCCGTCGTGCGCGAAGCAGCTTCGAACGTCGACGCGGAGTCGGCCGCCGTCGGGCCACGAGAAGTCGAAGCGCATGAACTCGCCGCCCACGAGTGCCCAGGCACCCCCGACGAAGCGGCGGATCGTCGCGACGTCGGGGAAGGATGAGAGGCCGAGCAGCTTCGCGATCCGGCGTGCCTCGACCGCCGCCATCGAGCGGACCGCGGCCCGGTTCACGCGGTTCGTCGCATCGATGCCGAACGACTCGACGCAGTGGCGGAACCACATCGCATCGTGCGTCATCCAGTTGCGAACGAGGAGCTGGCGGCCCGCTTCGACGTCCGGGCAAGCGGATGGCGCAGTGGAGTCCGTGCGCGGCGTCGGATCGGAGCTCATCGGAGGGCCTCTGCTCGGGAAGGGATCCGGCAGGCTCGCATGCCGGCGGGCGTGCGGCAAGCCCCGGCCCTCGGCGGGCAAGGGCCCTGCGCGCTATCCTGTTCGCCGATGAGCGCACCGCATCCTCCCGCCCCGTCGCCGCCGACGATCGAAGACGTGCGCGCCGCCGCCGGGCGACTGCGCGGCCACGCGCACCACACGCCGGTGCTGCGCTCGGCGACCGCCGATGCGCGCACCGGCGCCTCGCTCTTCTTCAAGTGCGAGAACCTGCAGCGGATGGGCGCGTTCAAGTTCCGCGGCGCGTTCAATGCGATCGCGAAGCTCGCACCGCCGCAGCGGCGCGCGGGCGTCGTCGCGTTCTCGTCGGGCAACCACGCGCAGGCGATCGCGCTGGCGGCGCGCGAGCTCGATTCGCACGCCGTGATCGTCATGCCCGCCGACGCACCGGCGGCGAAGCTCGCCGCCACGCGCGACTACGGCGCGGAAGTCGTCCGCTACGACCGCCGGAGCGAATCGCGCGAGGCGATCGCCGGGCAACTGGCCGAGGAACGCGGCCTGACGCTGATTCCGCCCTTCGACCACGACGACGTGATCGCCGGACAGGGAACGGCGGCGCTCGAACTCTTCGAGGAGGTCGGCGAGCTCGACGCGCTGTTCATGCCGCTCGGCGGCGGCGGCCTCCTGTCGGGATCGCTGCTCGCGGCGGAGGCGCTGTCGCCCCGCTGCGCGGTGTTCGGCGTCGAACCGGCGACGGGCGACGACGGCCGCCAGTCGCTGCGAAGCGGCCGCATCGTGTCGATCGCGATGCCCGACACGATCGCCGACGGTGCGCGGACGCTGCACCTGGGCGAGCGCACCTTCGCCGTCATCCGGCGGCTCGCGCGCGACATCGTCACCGTCGACGACGCCAAGCTGGTCGAAGCGATGCGTTTCTTCGCGGAGCGGATGAAGATCGTCGTCGAGCCGACCGGCTGCCTGGGGGCGGCCGGCGCCTTCGCGAACGCCCACGCATGGCGTGGGCGACGAATCGGCGTCCTGCTCAGCGGCGGCAACGTCGATCTCGCGGCGTACGCGCAGTGGATCGGCGACGCGCGACTACAATGAGGCCGACTCCCACGGTGCCCGCATGGACCCGAAGCCGGACGAAAGCCGCCTGCTCACCCCCGAGGAAGCCGAGGCGGTGGTCGAAGACCGCATCGAGCGCTTCGGACTCGGCGCGCTGCCGCGCGTCACGGTGGACGAAACGCCCGGCGGCGGCTGGCGCGTTCGCTGGGACCACATCGAGCGCAACGTCGCGCCGATGACGCGCGACGCGTGGCATCGCTGGCTCGAGGCGAACATCGGCTCGCTCGACGCGGGCGACCTGGAGACCACCGAGAGCTGAGCCTGCGACGGCTACCGGGCGCTACGCTGCCTGTGCCACCGGCCGCGACGGCATCATCCGCCGCCCCTGCCCCCACCAGATCAGCGCGACGAGCAGCAGCGCCGGAATGTAGACCCAGTGCATCGACGGCCGGTCGGTGGGCACGAGCACGCCGCCGATCTCCCAGCCGATCTCGAAGCCGTTCTTCTTCGCGCGGCTACCGAAGCGAACGTTGGCGATCTGCACCTGGTCGCCGAGCGCGGTGACCGTGAGCCCCGCTTCCTGCAGCCGCGCGCGGCCGTCGCCCGGTTCGCCGCGCAGCTGCACGCCGACCGTCTTGCGGATCTCGTCGCCCTCGAGATTCGTTCCGGTGATGACGAGTGCGAGACGATCGCCCGGATCGAGATGCTTCGCGACGCCGAAGATCTGCGCGGCCGGAACTTCGCGGTACGCGGGCGTAATGCGATCGATGAACCAGTCGGGTCGGAACAGCGCGAAGGTGGCGACGAGCAGCGCGAGGACCTCCCACCAGCGGCAGCGGACGCGGAACCACCCCATCGTCGCTGCCGCGAAGGTGAGCGAAGCGACGATCGCGGCGAAGGCGACGAGCGCGACCTCCCACCACCCGTGCACGTCGATGAGCAGCAGCGCCGGATTGAAGACGAAGACGAAAGGCAGGACGACCGTGCGCAGCGCGTACAGCGAGCCCTGGATTCCGGTCTTGATCGCGTCCTCGCCCGAGATCGCCGCCGCCGCGAACGTGGCCAGGCCCACCGGCGGCGTGATGTCGCCCATGATCCCATAGTAGAAGACGAACAGGTGGACGGCGATCAGCGGGATGATCAGCCCGCTCTGCGCGCCGAGCTCGACGATCACCGGCGCCATCAGCGACGCGACCAGGATGTAGTTCGCCGTCGTCGGCACGCCCAGGCCGAGCACGAGGCACACGAAGGCCGTGAACAGCAGCATCACGATCACGTTGCCCTGCGAGACGACCTCGACGAAGTCGGTCATCCGGAAGCCGAGCCCGGTGAGCGTGATGCCGCCGACGATGATCCCCGCCGTGGCGGTGGCGATGCCGATGCCGATCATGTTGCGTGCGCCGTCGTTCAGCCCCTGCACGACTTCACCGAGGCCGGTGCGCCACTCCGGGATCGCCGGCCGCCGGCGGAAGAACGCGACGATCGGCCGCTGCGTGGCCATCAGCGCGATCAGCGTCGTCGTCGCCCAGAACGCGCTCAGCGCCGGCGACATCTGCTCGATCATCAGGGACCAGATCAGCACGCCGATCGGAATCAGGAAATGCAGGCCGGCGCGCACGGTGGGCCACGTGTCGGGCAGCACCGGGTTGTCGATGTCGATGTCCTGCGGCAGGTCCGGGTTGCGCGCGGCGTCCCACAGCAGCGCGACGTGCGTGACGAGCAGCACCGCTGCGATGACCCAGATCGCGCTTTCGCCGAACAGGCGCTGCACGCCGAGCGCGATCCAGTAGACCAGCGCGCAGACGATGATCGTTCCGGACAGCCCGAAGCCCCAGGCGAGCAGCCGCTCGCGCAACGTGCGCGGCCGGCGCACCGCGCTCGGATGCATACCGAGCTTCAGCGCCTCGAGGTGCACGATGTAGAAGAGCGCGATGTACGAGATCACCGCCGGCAGGAACGCGTGCTTGACGATGTCCGAGTACGGGATACCGACGTACTCGACCATCAGGAACGCAGCCGCGCCCATGACCGGCGGCATGATCTGCCCGTTCACCGACGACGCGGTCTCGATCGCTCCGGCCTTGACGCCGCCGTAGCCCGCCTTCTTCATCAGCGGGATCGTGAAGATGCCTCCGGACACGACGTTCGACACCGAAGATCCGGAGATCAGGCCGTTCAGGCCCGACGAGACGACCGCGACCTTCGCCGGGCCGCCGCGCAGATGCCCGAGCGCGGCGAAGGCGACCTGCATCATGTAGTTGCCCGCGCCCGCACGGTCGAGCAGCGAGCCGAACAGCACGTAGATGAAGATGAACGACACCGACACGCCGAGCGCGACGCCGTAGACGCCCTCGGTGGTCAGCCACATGTGCGAGATCATCCGCTCGAGCGAAGCGCCCTTGTGCGAGACGACGTCGGGCAGGTACGGACCGAGGAAGATGTACGCGAGGAAGACGAGCGCGAGGATCGTCATCGGCAGCCCGACCGCGCGGCGCGTCGCCTCGAGCAGCAGCACGAGGCCGACGGTGGCGACGACGATGTCCTGCAGGATCGGCACGCCGGGACGCGTCGCCAGCTCGTTGTAGAAGAGCAGCAGGTAGCCGCCGGCGAAGGCGCCGACGAAGGCCATCAGCCAGTCGGTGACCGGTACGCGATAGCGCGCGCCGCGACGACGCGAACCGGGATAGGCGAGGAACCCCAGGAACAGCGCGAGCGCCAGGTGCAGCGCCCTCGCCTCGGTGTCGTTGAGCAGTCCGAAGCCGAGCGAGAACGGAAGCGGCGACGCGTACCAGAGCTGGAACAGCGACCAGCCGATCGCGACCGCGCTGATCACCGCGCCGGAGAAGCCCGACGCGGCCCGCCCGCCGGTGTCGATGTCGGCGACGAGTTCCTGCAGCTCGGCCGAGGGCTTGACGGTTTCGCTCATTCGCGTCTCCTGGCAGCGCGGGCGCGCGAACGCGTTCGACAGAATCCGGAATGCGGGCACGACGGCCCGCCAGGCGAAAAGGCGGGTTGTCGTGCCGTCCCGCGGCATCTGCGGAACGGGACACGGACGGCCCGCCTTGCGGAATCGGCGCGCACCCGGTGCCGCTCAGGCGCCGGATGCGCCGCCGATCACTTGATCCAGCCCTTCTCGCGATAGTAGCGCTGCGCACCTTCGTGCAGCGGCGCCGACAGCCCGTCCTTGACCATGTTCTCCGGCTTCAGGCTGGCCAGTGCCGGGTGCAGCTTCTTGAACTCGTCGAAGTTGTCGAACACGGCCTTGACGACTGCGTACACGGTGTCGGCCGACGTCTTGGTCGACGCGACGACGGTGGCGAGCACGCCGTAGGTTTCGGTGGCCTGCGGATTGTTCGGGTACAGGCCGGCGGGAATCGTCGCCTTCGCGTAATACGGCTTGTCGGCAACGAGCTTGTCGACCGCCGGGCCGGTGAGCGAGATCAGCTGCGCGCCGCAGGTCGTCGTCGGATCCTGGATGTTCGCCGACGGGTGGCCGACCGCGTAGAAGAAGCCGTCGATCTTGCCGTCGCACAGCGCGGGCCCGTGCTCGTCGGCCTTCAGCTCGGCGGCCAGGCCGAAGTCACCCAGCTTCCAGCCCATCGCGGCCAGCAGTTCCTCCATCGACGCGCGCGTGCCCGAGCCCGGATTGCCGACGTTGAAGCGCTTGCCCTTGAAGTCTTCGAAGGTCTTGATGTTCGCTTCCTTGCGCGCGACGACCGTGAACGGCTCGGGGTGCACCGAGAACACTGCGCGCAGGTCCTGGTACGGGCCCGCATCCTTGAACTGGCCGACGCCTTTCAGGCCGTTGTACTGCACGTCGGACTGCGCGAAGCCGAGGTCGAGCTCGCCCGCCTTGATCGTGTTCACGTTGAATACCGAGCCGCCGGTGGACTCGACCGAGCAGCGGATGCCGTGCTTGGAGCGGTCCTTGTTCACGAGCCGGCAGATCGCGCCGCCCGCGGCGTAGTAGACCCCGGTGACGCCGCCGGTGCCGATCGTGATGAACTTCTGCTGCGCGGCGACCGGCGCCTGGAATGCGGCGGCCGTCAGGGCGGCGACCGAGAACGCCGCCAGGCGGAAGAACTTCGGGGATTTGCGCATCGGTGCGTCTCCAGTGCGAATGGGGGAAAAAACGCGCGCCATTATGCCGATTCGGGATCGTCCGGCAAGCCCGGGAACTCCCGCGGCACGGCCACGCCCGGCGGACCGGGCAGGCGCACCGGGCAGGCGCACCGGGCAATGGTGCCTGCTCCGCGGCCCGCCGAAAACCCCGGGCCTGCGCCGAAGTCAGCAATGCACTGCAGCGATCGACGCGTCGACCGCGTCGCCGAGCCGCTCGACGATCGCGTCGAGTTCGGCGAGCGAAACGGTGAACGGCGGGGCGAGCAGCACGTGGTCGCCACGCTGTCCGTCGATCGTCCCGCCCATCGGATACACGAGCAGGCCGCGCGACATCGCCTCCTGCTTGATGCGCGCGTGCAGCTTCGCCGCGGGGTCGAAGGTCTGCTTCGCGGCGCGATCGACGACCAGCTCGATCGCGCGGAACAGGCCGCGCCCGCGGATGTCGCCGACGTGCGGATGCGCGTCGAAGCGCTCCCGCAGGCACGCATCGAGCGCGTGCCCCATCCGACGGCAGGCATCGAGCAGTGCGTCGCGCCGGATCACGCGCTGCACGGCGAGCGCGGCGGCGCAGGCGACCGGATGGCCGAGATAGGTGTGCCCGTGCTGGAAGAAGCCGCTGCCGCGGGAGAAGGTCTCGACGATGCGCGACTGCACGAGCACTGCGCCGATGGGCTGGTAGCCGCCACCGAGCCCCTTCGCGATCGTCATCAGGTCGGGGACGACGCCTTCCTGCTCGCAGGCGTGCAGCGTTCCCGTGCGGCCCATGCCGCACATGACCTCGTCGAGGATCAACAGGATGCCGTGCCGGTCGCACAGCTCGCGAATGCCGCGAAAGTAGCCGGGAACCGGTTCGAGCGCGCCCGCGGTCGCCCCGACGACGGTCTCGGCGACGAACGCGATGACGTTCTCGCCGCCGAGCGCGTCGATCTGCCTCGACAGCTCCGCGACGAGCCGCCGGCCGTAGGCCTCGGCGCTCTCGTCGGCGCGACGATCGCGGTACTCGTAGCACGGCGAGACGTGGGCGACGTTCACGAGCAGCGGCGCGAATTGTCGGCGCCGCCATTCGTTGCCGCCGACGGCGAGCGCGCCGAGCGTGTTGCCGTGATAGCTCTGGCGTCGTGCGATGAAGTGCCTGCGCTGGGGCTGGCCGATCTCGACGAAATACTGACGGGCCATCTTCAGCGCCGCCTCGACCGCCTCCGAGCCGCCCGAGACGAAATACACGTGCCCGATGCCTGCCGGCGCATCCTCGACGAGCGTGTCGGCGAGCGTCTCGGCGACCTCGGTGGTGAAGAAGCTCGTATGCGCGTAGGCGAGCCGGTCGATCTGCTCGTGCATCGCCGCGCGCACGTCGGGATGACCGTGTCCGAGGCAGGAGACCGCCGCCCCACCCGAGGCGTCGAGATAGCGCTTGCCGTCGGCGTCGACGAGGGTCGTTCCTTCGCCGCCCACTGCGACGGGGAAGCGGCGGTTCAGTGCGCGGTGCAGGATGTGCGTCATGATCGGGGAGGATAGCGCAGCGTCGCAGCGCCGCCGCGCGCGGGCGGCATCCCGGGTATCACCGGTCGTCGTCGACGACGATCTGGTCGAGGGCGCGGCCGCTCGACTCGGTCACGCGCACGCGCACGGGCAGCACGCGTGGCTCCAGTGCGAGCCACAGGTCGATCGCCGGCTCCTCGTCGTCGGTCGGTTCGCGGCGCAGCCGCACGGCGACAAGCGCCGCTTCACCGGTGACGAGGGTCTCGGTTCCGAGCACGCGCCATGCCGCCGGCGCGATGCGCGAGCTTGCGAGCACCGGCAGCTCGACGGTCGCGCCCGGCGCGAAGCGCGCGGGATCGGCGTGCAGCAGCAGGCCCAGCTGCACGAAGACCGACAACCGGTCCTGTGCGCCGCGCGGCAACGCACCCTCGTCGCCGGACGCGAAACGCACCCGCTCGGCGTCGACGTCGAGCACCGTTTCCTTCGCCTCGCGCTCGCCGCGCCGTTCGCGGTAGTGCTCGGGCTGCAGGCCGATCGCCGAGACGCGTCCGCTGCTCTCCTGCACGAGCGCACCGCGATAGAACCAGGAGGCGAGTCCCGAGGCGCGCGCCTCGCTGCTCAGCCGATAGCGCTCGCGCCCGATCTCGTACTGCTGCTCGACGGTCGCGACGACATTGCCGTCGGCAGGATCGCCGTAGTGCACGCGGTAGCGCGCGCCGCCGCGCGCGGGAGCGACCGGGAGCGCTTCGGCCGGCACGCGCGCTTCCCGGGCGTCGGGCGCCGCCGGCCCGGGC
>DASWVL010000352.1:0-3768 GCA_036406255.1 Zeimonas sp. | reverse complement strand
AGGGATCAACATCCAGATGATCTCGACGAGCGAGATCAAGATCTCGGTCGTCATCGAGGACAAGTACATGGAGCTTGCGGTGCGTGCGCTGCACAAGGCATTCGGGCTCGACAAGCCGCGAACGGCCGCGGAAGCGGTCGCCGAGTAGGTCGACCGAAGCGCGCGGAACGGCCGACGCCCGCGTCGGGGCGGCCGAAACGCCCGTCGCGGCGTCGCCTGCCGCAGCCTCGGACGCATCGCGCAGCTCGCGGGCGACGGCACAGGAGCGAAACTTGCTGCCTGCGCCGGCCCCTCCACTCGCGCCAACGCAGCAGAGGCGCTCCATGCAGCTTGTGCCGGGCGGGTTGCGCACCGAGCCGCCGTACTACGTGCCGACGGGCCACGAAGTCGACATCTTCGTGCACTGTCATGCGCACGGTCACGCCGTGATGCTCAAGGGTCCGACGGGCAGCGGCAAGACGCGCTTCGTCGAGTACATGGCGTGGCGACTGCGCCGCCCGCTGGTCACGATCTCGTGTCACGACGACCTCAGCGCCAGCGACCTGGTGGGGCGCTACCTGGTCCGCCACGACGGAACTTTCTGGCAGGATGGACCGCTCACCCGGGCGGTGCGCGAAGGCGCGATCTGCTACCTCGACGAGATCGTCGAGGCGCGGTCCGACACTGTCGTCGTGCTGCATCCGCTGACCGACCACCGTCGGCTCCTGCCGATCGACAAGACCGGCGAAACCGTGGTCGCCGAGACCGGGTTCCAGCTCGTCGTCTCGTACAACCCGGGCTACCAGCGCATGTTGAAGGACCTCAAGCCGAGCACGCGCCAGCGTTTCGTCGCACTGGATCTCGATTTCCCGGACACCGAGCGCGAAGTGACGATCGTCGCGCACGAGAGCGGCGCCGACCAGGCGACCGCGTTCGCGCTGGTCACGCTCGGACGACGCCTTCGCGAGTTGCGCGATCGAGGGCTGGCCGAAGTTCCCGGCACGCGACTGCTCGTCGCCACCGCGCGGCTCGCGGCCAGCGGCGTCGAGCTTCGCCAGGCCTGCTACGCGGGGCTGGTCGATCCGCTGTCCGACGATCCGTGCCTCGTCGACGCGATGCGCGACCTGGTCGACGCGACATTCGCCTGAAGGAGCGCCCGTGCTCGCGGCCGGTGGTGTCTTCGTCGACGCGGCGCGCCACGCGGCGATCCTCTCGCGGGCGCTGCACGGGCGCGATCCGCCGGCCGATCCTTCGCCGCCGATCGTGCTGTGCGAACTCGCCGAGCGGCTCGAGCTGCTCGTCTGCGCCGTATTCGCGTGCCGATTCGCCATTCGGCCGGCACCTTCTCCGCCACCGGGCAATCCGCTCGCGCGACTGTGGGCCGGTCGCCGCGTGCCGCCGAGAACCGCCGTGCCGGTTCCGGCGACCGATGGCGCGTCGATCTGGCTGCCGCCGGCACTGCCCGGCGTGGATCCGCGCCGCACCGGCGCGATCTACCGTGCGCTTGCACTGTCGCAGGCGAGTCGCGCGCAGCGCGGCGCTGCGCGCATTGCCGCAGGCATCGTCGACCCGCTCGAGCGCTCGTGCTTCCTGCTGCTCGAGGCGTGGTCGGCGCAGGAATGCCTGGCCGCGGTGCTGCCCGGCCTTCGGCCTGCGCTGGCGACGCTCGCGAACGAGGCGCTGGCCAGACGCCCGCCGCCCGCGCGCTTTCCCGTGTCGCGCAGGCCGCTCGAGGAACTCGCTCGCAGCGTCCTCGAGCGGCGCGCCGGCGACGTTCCGGTCTGCCCGACCTCGCTCGAATCGCTCGACGTCGCGCGGCGGCTCGCCGCCAGGCTGCGCCGCGCACCTGGGGCGGGAAGCGGGCAGGCCGACGACGCGTCGCTGTACGTCGACCTGTGGACAGGAGAACTGCTGTCGGCGCCGCCGCCGCCGGGCGCTCCGGCCGACGAAGCCGTCGACCAGCGCACGACCGCTGCCGCAGCGGCGGCGATCCCCGTTCCCGCCCGACCGAAGCGCGTACGCGAAGCACGCCAGGGCGAGAACTGGGATGCCGTCGGGGGGTGGATCGCGAAGTCGTTGTATCCACTCGAGCGGCTCGAGGATCCGATGGGGTTCCAGCGCCCCACGGAAGGTGAGAACGGGGCCGCGAGCGAGCGGTCGGCCGACTCGATGTCGAGCATGGCCGAAGCGCGGCGCGTCGCGGCGACGGCTGCGCCGACGGAAGTGCAGTTGTCCGACGAGGTGCCGGGGCAACACGCGCGATACGCACGCGAACGGGTCTTCGCGGCGGGAGACGAGCTTGCCTATCCCGAGTGGGACTGGAAGCGTCGCGCGTATCGCCGCCCGGGCGCCGTCGTGCGCATCGGCGAACCGCCGCTGGGTCCGCAAGCCTGGGTCGAGCGGATCGTGAAGGCGCATGCGACCCGGCTCGCCGAGGTCGGCCGGCAATTCGACGCACTGCGCGCACAACCGGTCCGGCTGCCGCGGCAGCTCGACGGCGACGAGATCGACCTCGACGCCTTCATCGAGAGCCGTTGCGACTTCCGCGCCGGCCGGCCGCTGTCGCAGGCCGTCTATGCGGTGCATCGGCCCGCCCGGCGCGACCTCGCCCTGATGCTGCTCGTCGACGTCAGCAGCTCCACCGATGCGTGGCTCACGCAGGACCGGCGGGTCATCGACGTCGAGCGCGAAGCGCTGCTGCTGCTTTGCCTGTCGATGCGGCGGCTCGGACATCGCTACTCGGTCCTGGCGTTCTCCGGAAAGGGGCCGTCGTGCGTGACGATCCGCCCGATCAAGCGATTCGACGAGGGCTACAGCGCCGTGGTCGGACGCAGGATCGCGGCGCTGCAGCCCGAGCGATTCACGCGTGCCGGTGCCGCCGTCCGACACGCGTGCGCGCTGCTGATGCGCGAGCCGGCCACGCATCGACTGCTGCTGATGCTGTCGGACGGCAAGCCGAACGACATCGACGACTACGATGGGCGCTACGGCGTCGAGGACCTGCGCCAGTCGGTCGTCGAGGCGAGGCTGCAGGGCATCTCGGCGTTCTGCCTCACCGTCGATCACCAGGCCGCGGACTACCTCACCGCGGTGTTCGGCGTGAACCACTGCGCGCTGCCGCGCCCGGAGTGGCTGTCGACGGCCCTGCTCGAATGGGTCAGGCGGCTGGTGCGCGCGTAAGCCGCTTCCACACGCCCGACGCTGCGGCAATCGGGCGTGCTTTCGCAGTCAGCACGCCGCGCAGGAAGACCAGCGAAGCCGTGCGCCGCACGACCTCCGGCCGCAGCTCGACGAATTCGCCGATCCGCGCCGATGACAGGAACTGCATGTCGAACTGGATCGTCACGCAAGGCACTCCGTCGGCGGCGTTCCACGCCTCGAGCCCGAGCGCGCGATCGGCGAAGGTCATCAGCATGCCACCCTGCACGACGCCGAGGAGGTTGGCGTGCTTGCGCTCGGCGACGAAGCCGTAGCGGGTTGCCGCGGCTTCGCGGATTTCCCAGATCGGTCCGACGTGGTCGATGAAGCCTTCGTCGACGTGGATCGACCATCCCTCGCGTGCGGGGTCGATCGGCTGCGGTGCGGATTCTTCGGGGCTCAATGGGAGACTCTCGGGCGAACGTGGGGGGAGGATCTTGCCACGGCGCGTGCGGTACAATCGCGCCCGAGCCGGCATCGAGCGAGCGTTATCTCATTCGAAGCCCGGAGACGTGGCCGAGAGGTCGAAGGCACTCCCCTGCTAAGGGAGCATGCGGCCAAAAACTGCATCGAGGGTTCGAATCCCTCCGT
>DASWVL010000351.1:0-4587 GCA_036406255.1 Zeimonas sp. | reverse complement strand
GGCGGGTAGAGCGCTTCGCGCCCGATCTCCGGCGCCTTGTCGCGGGGAACGCCGGGGCGCGTCGACCGATCGAGGTCCGAGCCCCAGCCGCGGATGTGCGACGACAGGTCGACCTCGTGCCGCTCGCGCGTCGTGAGTGCGCGTCCGCCGGGGACGGGCCAGGCGAGCACGTCTTCCGACGAGGTTCCGAGTTGCTGCTCCATTCCGGTACTCCTCATGCGGTGCCGCCGCGTGGATAGATGATCGGCTTGATGCATCCGTCCAGCTTGCTCGAGAAGAGGTGGTAGGCGTCGCCGATGTCCTCCAGCGGGATGCGATGCGTGATCACCTCCTTCGGATCAATGTGCCCCGCCTCGATGTGCTCGATACAGCGGGGCAGGTTGCGCTTGACGCTCGCCTGGTTCATCCGCAGCGTGAGCCCCTTGTTCATCGCGGCGCCGATCGGCAGCGCGCTCGGCGTCGGCCCGTACACGCCGACGATCGACACGACGCCGCCCTTGCGCACGGCGTCGATTGCCCAGTGCAGCGCCGTCGCCGCTCCCGCGAGCAGCTTCAGGCGCACGCCGAGCAGGCGCTGCATGGCGCTGCCGCGCGCCTCGCAGCCGACCGCGTCGATGGCGGCGTCCCAGCCGAGCCAGTCGGATTCCTTCTTCAGGAACCACACCGGGTCCTGCACGTCGCGAAAATTCAGCGTCTCGCACTGCGCGAAGCGGCGCGCGAACTCGAGCCGGTAGTCGTATTCGTCGAGGACGAGCACGCGGCCTGCGCCCATGAACCACGCGCAACGCGCGGCGAACAGTCCGACCGGTCCCGCGCCGAAGACGACGACCGAGTCGCCCCGCTTGATCTCGGCCATCTCCGCGGCCTGGTAGCCGGTGGGGAACACGTCGGTGCACAGCACCGCGTTGTCGTCGTCGATCGAGTACGGAATCTTCAGCGGGCCGACGTCTGCGTAGGGAACGCGGACGTATTCGGCCTGGCCCCCATCGTAGCCGCCGGTGGAGTGCGAGTAGCCGAAGGCGCCACCCATCGCGGTGGCGTTCGGATTCGCGTTGTGGCAGTTGGAGTACAGCCCCTTGCGACAGAAGTAGCACTCGCCGCAGGCGATGTTGAACGGGACGAGCACGCGGTCTCCGGGCCGCAGTTCGCGCACCTCGGCGCCGACGTCCTCGACGATGCCGACGAACTCGTGCCCGAAGGTCTGGCCGACGCGCGTATCGGGCACGAGGCCGTGATACAGGTGCAGGTCGGAGCCGCAGATGCACGCGCGGGTCACGCGCACGATCGCATCGCGCGGATGCTCGATCGCGGGAACCGGCTTGTCGACGACGCGCACCCGGTACGGGCCGCGATAGGTCATTGCTCGCATCGGACCTCCTGCAAGCCTGCCTGCGCTGCGCGAGGTCAGGGTGTCGGGAAGCGCTCGGGGCGCGGATCGGGGACGAAACCGTCGCGGTTGGGCATCTTCACGGCCGCGAGGTTGCCGGCGTCGAGCACCTTGCCTTCCTCGACGATCCCGGCCTCCGCGAGGATGTACGCGGTGACCGCGTACACGTCGTCGTTCGACAGCGTGCCCGGCGCGGTCAGCGGCATCGCGCGCTTGATGTAGTCGAACAGCGTCGTCGCATACGGCCAGTAGCTCTCGACCGTCTTCACCGGCGCACGCGTCGGATCGGCGTTCACGAGCGTGCCCCGTCCTCCGACGAGCCGGTCGCCCTGGCCGCCCTGCAGCGCATCGCCGTGGCAGACGAGGCAGTTCGCCTCGTAGACCTCCTTGCCCCGGGCGGCGGCGCCGGAGCCTTGCGGCAGACCGCGTCCGTCGGGAAGCGGCGAGACGAAGCGCGCCAGCTCGGCGTCGGTGGCGGCCGCGCCGAAGTCATAGCGGCGCTTTTCCTGCGCGCCCGTTGCGGCGCAGCCGAATGCGGCGAGCAGCGCGACGAATCGCAGCGCGTTCCTAGTAGTGGTGGACATTCGACACCTTCCCGTCGGCGGCGACCTTCCAGCTCTGGATGCCGTTCAGGTGGTAGACCGACCCGATCGGGCCGTTCAGGCCACGCACCGCGACGAGCTGTCCGATCGTCGGCTGCACGTAGCCCGTTTCGTCGCTGCAGCGGCTCTGCAGGATCGTTTCCTTGCCGTCCCATTGCCACGGCAGGCGGAAGCGCGTGTGGCAGATCGGAAGCACCGGCTGCTGCAGTGCGGCTTCGCGCCACGATCGCCCCCCGTCGACCGAGACATCGACGCGCGTGATGGCACCGCGCCCCGACCACGCCACGCCGGTGATCTCGTGGAAGCCCGGGCCGGGGAGCTTCATCTCGCCGGACGGCGAGGTGATCACCGACTTGGCTTCCATCTCGAAAGTGAACTGGCGCGCCTTGCCGTCGGGCAGCAGGTCGGTGTATTTCGACGTCTCCTCGCGCGTCATGAACGCCGCGTCGGCGAGTTGCAGCCGGCGCAGCCACTTGATGTGCATGTTGCCTTCGTAGCCGGGGACGATCAGGCGCAGCGGATAGCCCTGCTCGGGACGCAGCGCCTCGCCGTTCTGTCCCCACGCGACGATGCAGTCGCGCATCGCCTTGTCGATCGGGATGCTGCGCGTCATCGCTGCGCCGTCGGCACCCTCGGCGAGGATCCATCGCGCCTCGGCCCTGACCCCGGCCTCGTTCAGCAGCGTCGAAAGCAGGACTCCGGTCCACTCGGATGTCGACGTGAGTCCGTGCGTTTCCTGCACGGTCTTCAGCGTCGGCTTCGACCACTCGGTGAGCCCGTTGCCCGAGCACTCGATGAACAGCAGTCGCGACACCGACGGGAAGCGCCGCAGGTCGGCCATCGACCATTTGCGCGCGCGTTGCACCAGGCCGTGCAGGAACAGGAAATGGCGCGCCGGGTCGACGATGGCAGTGCCTGCGTGGCTGCGTTCGAAATGCAGCCCCGACGGGGTCACGATGCCCATGCTGTTCTGCAGCGGCGTGAAGGTCCACGACGACAGCGGCGTGGCCGTCCGGTATCGCGTGCGTACCTCGGTTTCGAACTGCGAGCGAGTGCCGTAGCTCGTGTCTTCGAGCGGCACGCCCGGCACCTTGCTCGGGTCTTCCGGCACCGGATGCTCGACGGCGCCCGGCGTTGCTGCCGCCGCTTCGCGCAGCCAGGCGGCCGAAGCGGTCGCGCCGGCGCCGAGCAGGAAGCGCCGGCGGCGGCCGTTGGCGCCGGCGGCAGGAGAAGAGGCGCGCGGGGGCGGGGGCATCGTCGATCTCCGGAGGCGGGGCCGTGCGCCCGCCGCAAACGGCCGGCCCGATGTCCCTGATACACTTCCCGTTCCCGTGGGGAGTAGCCTGCTTCCGCCCCGGAAGCGCCTGCGTCAACACACTCGGCCCGCGCAACGCGTGCCGTGGTGCAGGCAGCGCACAGCGCCTGGCGAGACCATCGGCAATCCGGCGCGACGCAGGTCGGGCAGCGCCGGGCTGTCGTGGTCCTCGCCCGACCCAGACCTGTCCTGATGAATCTCGCGTCCACCGCTCTGCTCGCCCTGGCGATGTCCACCGATGCCTTCGCGGCGGCGATCGGCAAGGGCAGCGCCCTGCACGATCCGCGTTGGCGCGAGGCGCTGCGCACGGGGCTGATCTTCGGCACGATCGAGGGGCTCACGCCGATCGTCGGCTGGCTGCTCGGATCGATCGCGGTTGACGAGGTCTCGGCATGGGATCACTGGATCGCATTCGGGTTGCTCGCGGTGCTAGGCGTTCGGATGATCCTCGCCGGCCTCGACGCGGGCGACGGCGGCGAGAGTCCGAGACGCATGCGGCATTCGTTCTGGATCCTCGCGATCACCGGCTTCGCGACGAGCATCGACGCGATGGCGGTCGGCGTCGGCCTGGCCTTCCTCGACGTCGACATCGTTCCGGTGGCCGCGGCCATCGGCGTGACGACGCTGACGATGGTCGCGCTCGGCGTGATGCTCGGGCGCGTGCTCGGCGCCGTGGCGGGTCGACGCGCGGAAGTCGCCGGGGGACTGATCCTGCTCGGAATCGGCGCCGGCATCCTGTACGAGCATCTCGGTCCTCAGTGGTTTGCGTGAGAACCGACTGCCGCGTCTTCGCGCTGTCCGCGGGTCGGCCGTACCATCGAGGATCATGAGCTCCCGGTTCCCGGATCATTTCTCGGCGGTCGCCCCGGCCTACGCACAGAGTCGGCCGACCTATCCGGCGGCGCTGTTCGACTGGCTTGCCTCGCGTTGCGCGGCGCGCGAGCTGGCATGGGACTGCGGTGCCGGCAGCGGCCAGGCCTCGCTCGCGCTCGGGGCGCGCTTCACCCGTGTGATCGCCACCGATGCGAGCGCCGAACAGATCGCACGAGCGACGCCGCACGCGCGCATCGAATACCGGGTCGCCGCGGCCGAGCGCAGCGGGCTCGAGACAGCTTGCGCCGACCTGATCACGGTGGCCCAGGCGCTGCACTGGTTCGATCTCGACCGTTTCTGGCCCGAGGTGCGGCGCGTTGCACGCAGCGCTGCGCTCTTCGCGGCGTGGACCTACGGGCCGCTCGAAGTCGACGGCGATGCGGTCGACGCGTTGGTGCAGGGCTTCCGGC
>DASWVL010000350.1:0-10513 GCA_036406255.1 Zeimonas sp. | reverse complement strand
TCATGTCGATCACCGGCGAGGCCGACGACCGGCCGGGCGGCGGACCGCAGAAGGCCGGCGTCGCCGTCTCCGACCTGATGACCGGGATGTTCGCCACGCAGGCCGTGCTCGCCGCGCTCTTCCACCGGGAGCGCACCGGCGCGGGCCAGTACATCGACATCGCGCTGCTCGACGTGCAGGTCGCGATGCTGGCGAACATGAACACGAACTACCTGGTGAGCGGCACGCCGCCGCGCCGCTGGGGCAACGCGCATCCGAACATCGTCCCGTACCAGGCGTTCCGCGCGTCCGACCAGTGGATCATCGTCGCCGTCGGCAACGACGAGCAGTACCGGCGCTTCTGCACGCTCGCCGCACGCCCCGACCTCTTCGAGGACGCCCGCTTCGCGACGAACCGCGAGCGCGTGCGCAACCGCGACGCGCTCGTGCCGCTGCTCGTCGACCTGATCGCCGAACGTCCCGCGCATTTCTGGCTCGAGGGTCTCGAGCGCGCCGGCGTGCCCTGCGGCCCGATCAACGATCTCGCGCAGGTCTTCGAGAACGAGCAGGTGCGCGCGCGCGGGATGCGCATCGCGCTCGAGCGCGACGATGCGGGCGAGATCCCGCTCGTCGCCAGCCCGATGCGGATGAGCGCAACCCCGCCGTCGTACCGCAGGGCCCCGCCCCGCGTCGGCGAGCACACCGGCGAGGTGCTGCGCGAAGTGCTCGGCTACGACGACGACGCAATCCGGGCGGCGCAGGGCGCACGAAACGGGGTCGCAGGCAACGGCAGCTGAGCGGCGCGCAGGCGCAGGACGCGGACGCCCTCGGTCGTATCATCGCGGCGTCGCGAGCGGGCCGGGACTTGCCGCTCGCCCGCTTTCCGTTCCCTTCGCAGGAGTGCTCGATGCCCCGCCTTCCTTCCTCGCTTCGACGTCGCCTGATCGCGCTCCCGGCGGTCGCCGGGCTCGCCGGCGTCGCGACCCTCGTCTCGCTGCCCTGCGCCGCGAACGCGCAATCCTGGCCCGAGCGCCCGATCCGCTACGTGGTGCCCTACCCGCCCGGCGGCCCGCTCGATCTCGTCGCGCGTGCGCTCGCAGAGAAGCTCGACGACGCGCTCGGCCAGCGCGTCGTCGTCGAGAACAAACCCGGCGCGGGCGGCAACATCGGCGCCGACCTGGTCGCAAAGGCGCAGCCCGACGGCTACACGATCGTGATGGGCGCGGTCGCGACGCACGCGATCAACCCGTACCTCTATGCGAAGATGCCGTACGACGCGAACCGCGATTTCGCGCCGATCACGCGCATCGCCAGCGTGCCGAACGTGCTCGTCATGAATCCGGAGACGGCGGCGAAGCTCGGCGTGAACAGCGTCGCCGAGTTGATCGCCTACGCGAAGCGCAACCCCGGCAAGCTGAACTACGCGTCGGGCAGCAACGGCAGCGCCGGGCACCTCGCCGGCGAACTGCTCGAGTCGATGGCCGGCATTGCCGCCGTGCACATCCCGTACAAGGGCGCAGCGCCCGCGCAACTGAGCCTGCTGTCGGGCGAGACCGACTTCCTGTTCGACAACCTCGCTTCGGCAGCCCCGCAGATCCGCGCCGGCAAGCTGAAGGCGCTCGCGGTGACGACGAGCCAGCGTTCCGACTTCTTCCCGGAGCTGCCGACGATGTCGGAGAGTGGCCTGAAAGGCTTCGATGTCGACACCTGGTTCGGCGTGTTCGCGCCGGCCGGTACGCCGCAATCGGTGGTCGATCGGCTGCACGACGAGTTCGCGCGGGCGTTGCAGAGATCCGACATCGTCGAGCGGCTGGCGAAGATGGGGGCCAAACCGGCGCCGATGTCGCCCCAGGCCTTCGCCGAATTCGTGCGCGCCGAGCAGAAGAAGTACGAGAAGATCGTCAAGGACTCGGGCGCGCGAATCGATTGAGCGCGTCTCGATGACGCATTCGTGCGCGTCGCCGCCGATCGCGCGCGAATGCCCTGCGTCGCTCAGCGCAACGAAACGTTCGCCTGCCGGACGAGCTTCTCCCAGCGATCGAGCTCGGCGCGCATGTCGCGCCCGAGTTCTTCCGAGGAGCCGGGGCTCGGGAGGGCCCCCTGCTTCGTCAACGTCTCGACGACCGCCGGATCGGCCAGCACCTTTCGCGTCTGCGCGTCCACCCGCGCGATGACGGCGGCGGGCGTTCCGGCAGGCGCCAGCAGGAACAGGCGCGGCGACGCGTCGAAGCCGGGCAGCCAGTCGGCGACCGCGCGCCAGTCCGGCGCATCGCGCAGCTCGTGCGGGCTCGTCACGCCGATCACCCGGATCTTGCCCGCCTTCTCGTGCGACAGCGCGGCCGCCGCGCTGATCACGCCGATCGGCACCTGTCCGCTGATGAGGTCGGGGATGATCTGCGCTGCGCCACGATAGGGGAGATGCACCATGCGGATCCCCGCCTGCGCCTGCAGGTACTCCATTGCGAGATGATGGACCGTGCCGATCCCCGAGGTCGCGTAGATCAGCTCCTTGCCCGACTTCGACAGACGTCCGAGATCCTCGAGCGAGGCGATGCCGGCGTCCGGGTTCACCGCGATCGTCAGCGGCGCGATCGCCACCGCCGACACCGGCACGAAGCTGCGCAGCGGGTCGAAATTCACCTTGCTCATCGCCTTCGACGCGATGAGCAGCGACGAGTCGGCGAGCATCAGCGTGTAGCCGTCGGGCGCAGCGGTTGCGAGCACGTCCGCCGCGATCGTGCTCGAGGCGCCCGGCCGGTTCTCGACGACGACGCTCTGCCCGAGCTGCGTGCCGAGCCGCTCGGCGATCGTGCGTGCGATCGCATCGGCACCGCCCCCGGCGGAGAAGCCGACCAGGATGCGCACCGGGCGCGACGGCCAGTCTTCGGCGAAGGCGCCGTCCCACGGAACGACGGCCAGCGCGGCTGCGGCTCCCGCAGCGATGACGAAACGACGACGTGCGTCCTTGCTCATGGTGTGCTGCTTCCTCGTTGGTGCGCTCGCGTTGGCTCGTGCGGTTCCGGCGAATGCTTCAGGCCTTGCCTGCGCCGCGCGACAGGGGGCGACGCGCAAGCTCGTCGACCGCGTCCCAGTCGGGCTCGATGCCGAAGCCCGGTGCTTCCCCGGGCTCGAGCCAACCGTCGCGGGCCGGCGGCAGGCCGCGATAGATCTGTTCGTACAACAGAACCGCGCTGCGGTGATATTCGACGAAGCCGCCGTGCGCGAGTCCGGCGTGCAGGTGCATGTTGTGGAACGGCCACGCTCCGCCGTTGGCGATCGCCACATTGAACGCCTGCGCGGTGCCCGCGATGCGCAGGCACTGCGTGAGCCCCCCGGTGATCGCCACGTTCGGCTGCGCGATGTCGATCGCGCGCGCAACGAAGAAATCGACGAAGCGCGAGGCCAGCCCTTCGTTCTGTCCGGCGGCGATCGGCACGCGCGTGCGGGCCCGCAGGTCGGCCATCGCGCGCACGTCGTTCTGCGTGACCGGCTCCTCGAAGAACGCGAGGTTCACGTCGTCGAGCCGCTGCGCGAGCCGCAACGCGTGATATGCATCGAGACTGCAGTTCGCGTCGATGCACAGCTCCACGTCGGGACCCACGGCTTCACGCACCGCACGCACGCGTCGCTCGTCCTCGGCGATCACCTCCGAGAGCGGCCGCGGCTCGTCACGCCGCTGCAGCGCGTGGTTGCCGACCGTCATCTTCAGACGCCGAAAACCGCGCGCCGCCCAGTCGCGTGCGGCGTCGACCAGCTGGTCGCGGTCGAAGAAACCGAAGCCGAAGGTCGCGTAGACGGGCACGCGCTCGCGGGCACCGCCGAGCAGGCGCCACACCGGAAGCCCGAGCGCCTTCGCCTTCAGGTCCCAGACGGCAAGGTCGATCGCAGCGATCGCGTGCGCCGCATAGCCGCTCTGTCCGCGCGGCGACAGCAGCCAGTACAGCCTCTCCCAGATCCGCTCGTGCGCGATCGGGTCCATGCCGATCACCGCCTGCGAGGCGACCTGCTCGATCGCCGCGGCGACCACCTCTTCCTCGGTGATCGCGGTGAATCCGGTGCCGAACGAGCCGTCGTCCGCATCGAGCCGCACGAGAACGCAGGACAGGTTCGTGCGCCGGGAAACCGCTCCTGCATCGAGCGTCATCTCGACGTTGAGCGGAATCGCTCGACAGCCGGTGATCTTCATCGGGGCTCCTGGATCCTCCAGACCGGAGGCTACCAGCCCGCGTTATCGTTGTGCACCGGCCGCACGCGCCCGGTTGCCTTCGTACCCGACAGGAGAGCCGCATGGCGAACGCGACGCACCGACCCGTTCTCGGCGTCCTCGTGCCGCCGGCCGATGGCGCCATCCCGCCCGAGCTGCCCGAGTTGTACGGCGACCGCTTCCGTTTCGTCGGACGCGGCCTCGCGATCCCGCGCATCTCGACGGCCGGATTCGACACCGTGATCGATCGCGTGGCGGCGCTGTCGCGCGAACTCGCCCACGAGGGCGCCGCGGCGATCGCGCTGATGGGTACGTCGCTGAGCTTCTATCGGGGAGGAGACTGGAACGAGCAGCTCGCGCGCACGATGCGCGAGGCGAGCGGATTGCCGGCGACGACGATGAGCGACGCGATCGTCGCCGCGCTGCGCGCGGTGAACGGCCAACGGCTGGCGGTCGCCACCGCATACACCGGCGAGATGAACGAACGACTGCGCGATTTCCTCGAAGCGCGCGGATTCGCCGTCGCGTCGCTCGTCGCGCTCGAGCTGTCGACGGTGGAGCAGGTGCACGCCGTTCTTCCGCGCGAACTCGAGGCGCTCGGCGAGCGCGCGGTACACGATGCGACGAATGCCGATGCCCTGCTGATCTCGTGCGGCGGCCTGCGAACGCTCGGCATCACGGCCTCCCTCGAAGCACGGCTCGACCTGCCGGTCGTCTCGAGCGCGGTGGCGGGGGCGTGGGCCGCCGTGCGCCTGCTGGGCGACAGCGGATGCGCGCAAGGCTACGGGCGGCTGCTTGCACCGCCGCCCGCGGAGCAACCGCGTCGCGGCTAGGAACGATCGGCGCGCCGCGCCCTGCGGCGCGCGAGCGCGAGGCCGAGGCCCCCGAGCGCCAGCAGGCCCGTGGTCGCCGGCACCGGCACGTTTCCGAACGCGTGGTTGTCGGTTTCGAAGGCGTACTGGGTCGACGACAGTCGCACCGTGTTGAACGCCCCGAGGCCGGAGAAGTTGAAGTACGCGGCGAGGCTCTGCTCCCCATCGGGCGCAGTGGGAACCCGCGCGGCGGCCTGCGAACCCGTGAAGGTGAACACGAGGACGTCGTCGTTCCAGAAGCTCAGCGTGTTGTAGTCGTCGATCGAGCCCCAGTACAGGCCGTAGTAGTTGTAGAGCCCGCCCAGTGAGATCTGCGCGGTGCCGGCGCTCTGGCCATAGGGAACGGCGAGGTACTGCGACGTGTTGGCGTTCGGTCCGCTGTTCGGCGGCGCCGCGTACTGTCCCGCGAGCGACCCGCTGACGATGTTGTGATCGCCCGTGATCGACCACCCGGCAGGGCTCGCTCCATCGAAATCGACCGTAGTCACGCCGGGTACGGCAGAGAATTCACCGCTCGACGGGCTCGGCGTCCCATTCACGCTGACGGTGACCGCCGATGCCGGCACGGCCGACGCGATCGCAACCGCGAAGGATGCGCAGGCGACGATGCTTCGTTTCATTTCCGAATCTCCCTCATGAGCATGTCGATCTCGTAAGCAACGTTAGTGCCAGGAGAAAACTTCGGCGTGGATTCAAGAGGTTGACGCAGGGCTGCAGCGCACTACCGCCCGCCATGCGCGCGATCGTCAATCCGTGCGACGTGACCTTCTTCCGCTTTTCGCGTCGCGATTCGCCGCTCGAAGCGGGAACGCCGCCCAGGTCGCCGATGCCCTCGCGGTCGAGCCCCTGCCCGGGGCCCCGAACGGCAGCGGCCCGAGCGAATCCTTTATCGTTGCAGCTTCGACCGGTTCGCCCTGTGGCAGCGCCGGGAACGACCGTGAAACGGAGGAGTGGCAGATGAGTCAACGGCAGTACGAACCGATCGCCTCGCACCGCGTGGCTTTCCTCGGGCTCGGTGTCATGGGTTACCCGATGGCGGGCCACCTGAAACGTGCCGGCCACTCGGTGACGGTCTACAACCGCACCGCCGCGAAGGCCGAGCAGTGGATCGGCGAGTACGCCGGCGCGGGCACGAGCGCGTCTGCCGCCGCACCGACGCCGCGACAGGCCGCGCACGATGCGGACATCGTCTTCGCCTGCGTCGGCAACGACGACGACCTTCGCTCGGTCGTTCTCGGCGAGCACGGCGCGCTGGCCGGGATGAAACCGGGCGCGGTCTTCGTCGATCACACGACGGCGTCCGCCGAAGTCGCGAGCGAGTTGCACGCAGCGGCCAGGGCGCGCGGCCTGCATTTCGTCGATGCACCGGTCTCCGGGGGACAGGCGGGCGCCGTCAACGGCGCACTCACCGTCATGTGCGGCGGCGAACAGGAGGTCTTCGCGCGCGTACAGCCGGTGATCATGGCGTACGCGCGCGCCTGCACGCGGATCGGCGGTCCGGGCGCGGGCCAGCTCGCGAAGATGGTCAACCAGATCTGCATCGCCGGACTCGTGCAGGGGCTGTCCGAAGGCATCGCGTTCGGCCAGGCCGCAGGGCTCGACATGAAGCTCGTGCTCGAGGTGATCGGCAAGGGTGCCGCGCAGTCATGGCAGATGGACAACCGCGGCTCGACGATGATCGAAGACCGCTTCGACTTCGGCTTCGCCGTCGACTGGATGCGGAAGGACCTCGGCCTGTGCCTGGACGAGTCGAAGCGCAACGGCGCGTCGCTGCCGGTCACCGCGCTGGTCGATCAGTTCTACGGCGACGTCCAGCGCATGGGCGGCGCCCGCTGGGACACCTCGAGCCTGATCAAGCGGCTGCGCAAGAGCTGAGCCGTTGCCTTCGGCCGCTTCACCGGCGGCCGCTCACCTTGACCCTCGTCCGATGAGGAAGCATCCGATGACCTACCAGAAGACCGCCTCCGGGCTGCAATACGAAGACGTCGTCGCCGGCAGCGGCGACGAGGCGCAACGCGGCGACGAAGTCCGCGTTCACTACACCGGTTGGCTCTACGAGAACGGCACGACCGGCCGCAAGTTCGATTCCAGCAAGGACCGCGGCGAGCCGTTCTCGTTCCCGCTCGGTGCGGGGCACGTCATTCGAGGATGGGACGAGGGCGTGACGGGGATGAAGGTCGGCGGCACGCGCCGGCTGATCATTCCGCCGGACCTCGGCTACGGCGCACGCGGCGCGGGCGGCGTGATCCCGCCGAATGCGACGCTGCTGTTCGAAGTGGAACTGTTGGCGGTGTGAGCGATGCTTGCGGCGATTACCTTGCAATGCGCTGACAAAGGAAGGAAAAAAGTCCGCATCAGTCGTTTCTGACCGTGCAATCCGCGGAACGGGTGTAGAGTCTCGCCTACCGGGTTTCCACCACCCGGGTTTCCCCCTAGCACTTCCGGCACTCCCGTTTCCGAGGTAGACGCATGCAAGCAACGGGCCTGGGCCTTGCAGTCCCTGCAAAGGCGATCAAGCCGATCCTCGCGCCGTCCAGGCGCGATCAACCAGACCATGTCGACGGGCTCGTACTCGTCGAAACCGATCTCTGTCGACGGCGAGTGATACCCGGCTCGCCCGTTCCCCTCGCCATCTTCGGCGAGGAATCGCCACAACGGCTGCGCATTCGCCTGGCCAACAGCGACGGACACCGCAGCGCAGCGAGCTATCTCGTCCGGAAGATGTACGCCTGGCGCGGGTACGAGACGGACGCAAGACCGCAGGGCAACGCGAGCGTGACCTTCGTCGCCTCCCAGGAGACGTGCACTGTGGCGACGATCACCGTCGGTTTCGATTCGGGCGAGGGCGTGTCCGCGCAACAGCTCTATCCGGAGTACGTCGGTCACCTGCGCGGAAAGGACGCGCGAATCTGCGAGTTCACGCGACTCGCCGTCGATCGCAACGAGCACTCGAAGGAGCTGCTCGCGATGATGTTTCACGTCGCCTACATGTACGCACGACGCCTGCACGGCTGCACCGACCTGCTCGTCGAGGTGAACCCGCGGCATGCGACGTTCTACCGTCGCGTACTCGGTTTCCAGCAGGCAGGCCCCGAGCGGATCTGCGAACGCGTGCAGGCGCCGGCGATCCTCCTCTGGCTTCCGCTCGAGCATGCGGAGCGGCAGATCGCGCGCTACGGCGGAAACAAGGCGATGATGAGCGCCACGCGTTCGCTGTACCCGTGGTGCTTCTCGCCCACCGAGGAGATGGGCATCACCCGCCGGCTCGCGACGATCAACTGACGCGCAAGCCGCCTCGTCAGAAGGTGTAGCGGGCCTCCGCCCAGACGCGGTCGCTGTCGTCGAAGCGGCCGAACATGCCCAGCGGATGGCCCGCGAACACGTCGACGCCGGCGCGAAAGCGCACGTTCGCGTCGTAGTTCCAGGTCAGCATGCCGCGCAGCAGCCGATCGCTCCGGTTCAGGCTGGAGATCCCGAGGAACTCGGCGGCAAGCCGGTTGCCGATCTCGCGCGAGACCAGCAGGCTCGCGCCGTTCTCGTAGCGCTTCATGCCGATGTCCTTCTCGTGGTTCAGGAACGCGCGCTGGAAGAACTGCGCGTTCACGCGCCAGCGATCGGCGGGGGTCAGGTCGACGCCGGCGACCCAGTCGAGCGTACGCAGCGCCTCGACGCCGTCACTCGCGTCGAGGGGCAGTTGCTGGAAGCCGCGTCCGCGCGTGTATACCGCCTCGGCCTTGAAGACGATGCCCTCGAAGTCCTTCGACACCGTGCCACCGACGCGCGTGACGAGGTCGTGGCGCGCTTCGTAGACGACGGTGGGCGTCGGCCCCGGCACGATCGCGCGGTAGAACGCCGCCTGCGTGTCGGGCGCGCGATAGACGAAGCCGGTCCAGTCCCAGCCGCCGACGAGCGTCGACAGGCGAAAGCCGATGCCCGAGTTTGACAGCTTGCGCGACGGCCGCCGTTCGTTCTCGATCGCGAAGCCGAAACCCTCGTAGCGCGGCGGAAACGGATAGAACTCCGCGCCCGGCTCGCCGATGTCGTCGACCTCGGGCCACGGCACCCAGACCAGTTCGAGATGCGAGTCGCCCTCGAACCATTCGGCGCGCGCCGCCCACTGGGGAATGCGGATCAGGTCGAACTCGGGCAGCACCGAATCGCGCAAGTCCTTCGCCGAGACCACGTCGGCGAAGAACAGGCCGACCATCTCCCCCCAGACGATGTTCTGCTTGCCGATGCGAAACTCCCAGTCGCCGCGCGAGAAGTCGACGTACGCCTCGTGCAGCCGCGCCCACGCACGCTGGTCGTCGCGCACGGCGCGCGGATAGTGATCGGACCAGGCAAAGGCGCCGTCGAGGTTCGCGCGCGCCGAGAGACGCCACTTGAAGCCGTCGCCCCATTCGCCGCGGCCGGCGATTTCGCCGAGCGTGCGCAGATGCGTGAAGTGTCCGGGGCTGGGCCAGGCGTAGGCGGTGTCGAGTTGCAGCCAGCCGTTCCAGCGCGTCGGCTCCGCCGACAGGCCGCTGCCGTTCAGCGACAGGTCGGCAAGCTCGTCGGCGGCGCGCGCCGGCGCCGGGGCGACGACGAACGACATCGTTGCAGCGAACAGCGCGGCAAGCGCGCCCCGCGCGAGACGGGAAGGACGTGACGACGCGGCTTTCTTCATTCTTCTCGCACCTCCTCGGCAACGATTCCCTGCGGCTGGACCATCGTCCACTTCGCACCATGCCGCACGCCAAGGCCGATGATGCGACCGTCCTCGATGCGCACCAGCCGGTCGGCGGCGGCGATCACCCGATCGTCGTGCGTCGAGAACACGAAGGTCGTCTTGTACTTGCGGTTGATCGCCTTCATCAAGCGCAGGATCTCGCTGCCCGTGTCGTGATCGAGGTTCGCGGTCGGCTCGTCCGCGAGCACGATGCGCGGCTGCACCGCCAGCGCGCGCGCGATCGCGACGCGCTGGCGCTGTCCACCCGAGAGCTGGTTCGGCCTATGCTTCGCATGCTTCGTCAGGCCGACGAGGTCGAGGAAACGCGCGACGCGGTCGTGCCGCTCCTTGTGCCCGATCTCGCGGAACTGCAGCAACGGATATTCGACGTTCTCCCACGCCGACAGAACCGGGAACAGATTGAAGGTCTGGAAGACGAAGCCGACGGTGCGCGCGCGGTAGTCGGCGAGTTGATCGGGCGTGCGCCCGCTGACGTCGTGGCCGTCGATGACGATGCGGCCCGCGCTCGGCGTGTCGATGCACCCGATGAGATTCAGAAGGGTAGACTTGCCGCTGCCTGAAGGTCCGGCGATGGCGAGGAACACCCCTTCGTCGATGCTCAGGTCGACGTCGCGCAGCGCGTCGACCGTCTGGGTGCCGAGCCGGTATTGTCTCGATACGTGTTCGAGTGTGACGAGCGCCATCGCGATTTCCCGATCGACCGGGAAAGCCGCCGCACCCCGGACCTCC
>DASWVL010000349.1:0-3547 GCA_036406255.1 Zeimonas sp. | reverse complement strand
GGTGCCGGGCGCGTTCCTCGCGCTGTACGTCGGCGGATTCGCGATCTCGATGCCGTCGATGATCGGGATGATCATGCTGATGGGCATCGCGACGAAGAACTCGATCCTGCTCGTCGAGTACGCGATCATGGCGCGGCGCGACCGCGGCCTCGCGCGCCTCGATGCGCTGCTCGACGCGTGCCACAAGCGCGCACGGCCGATCGTGATGACGACGGTGGCGATGGGCGCCGGGATGACGCCGATCGCGATCGGCCTGGGCGTCGACCCGAGTTTCCGTGCGCCGATGGCGATCGTCGTCATCGGCGGGCTGGTCACGTCGACGTTCCTCAGCCTGCTCGTCGTCCCGGTGGTGTTCACCTACGTCGACGACCTCGTGCAGGCGTTGCGCCGCCTGCGCGGCTCGGCGGGCGACGCGGCGCACCAGGCGCATTCCGCGCGCTGAACGGCGCCGGAGCGCAGACGCGTGCACGACCGACTTCAGCGGGGCGGGTGAAGGCTCGCGACCGCCCCCGGCATCGCCCGAATCAGCTCGGCTTCCTCTGCGACGCGCCGATGTCCTGCAGCATCGAGCTGAGGTCCTCGGCGTGCTCCTCTTCCTTCGCCAGGATTTCCTCCATCACGCGTCGCGTCGTCGGATCGCGGTCGGCGAGCCACTGCACGATCTCGCGATAGCTGTCGATCGCGATGCGTTCGGCGACGAGGTCCTCGCGGATCATGTCGACCAGCCCGTCCGCCTCGACGTACTGGGAATGGCTGCGCGACGAGAAGGTGTCGGGATTCAGATCGGGCTCGCCGCCCAGCTGCACGATGCGCTCGCAGATCTGGTCGGCGTGCGCCTGCTCTTCGTCCGCGTGCTCGAGGAACTCGGCCTTCACGGCTTCCGAAGCGATGCCCTGCGCCATGAAGTAGTGGCGCTTGTAGCGCAGCACGCAGACCAGTTCGGTTGCCAGCGCGGTGTTGAGGATGTCGATCACCGCGTGCACGTCGGCTCCGTAGCCCTTCGTGACGGCCCCGCGCTCCATGTTTTCGCGCGCCCGTTCGCGCAGTGTCTTGATGTCGGTCAGAAAGGTGGACGACGGAGTCGACGATGATGCTGCGGCGGCGGGCACCTTTGCCGCGTGTGCAGCGCTTTTTCCGGACATGGCCAGCTTCTCCTCTCGTGTCGTTGCGGGCGAACGAACGCGTCGCGTTCGTCACCGGCCCTTGCGTGCAGCATTCGGCGCGCCCGCGGATCTTGCCGGCCCGGGCACGAGCGGGTGGACGGGCGTGTGGACGCGCGGGAGCGGGTGCGCTCAGGTGGCCGGCTCGCGGCGCGCGCGCCGCTCGGCGGCGAGCGACACCCGCGCAAGCCAGGCGACCACGTCGGTAGCGGCGTGTTCGGCGATGGCGAAGGCTTCGTCGCGCGAGACGAGGAGGATCTGGTCGAGCGACTCGCCGAGCTTCTCGAGCGGCTTCTGCGCGGCGACCAGCAGGTGCAGCGGGTCGTCGAACTGCGCGATGCGCGCCCGTTCGTCGTCGCCCACGGGATCGGGCGCGTCGGTGCCGCGGCTGCCGTGCGCATCGACGAAGCCTTCGAGCAGTGAAGCGGCGGAATCGTCGCCGAGCTCGCGCAGGCGCGCTGCGACGTGCCGATGACAGGCGACGATCGCGGCGTGCCGTTGGTCGAGGAACTCGCGCAGCCGCTCCGGCGACTCGGCGATGTGCGCCGTGGCCTGCGCGGCGCGCGCGTTGGCGAAGGCGTCGTCGTGCGGGCGCTCGCGGTGGTAGGCCTCGCGCCGCCATTGCCGTACTCGCGCCGCATGGCGCAGCTCCTCGGCAGCGAGCCGCTCGGCCTGTTGGGCGACCGCACGGTCGCAAGCGTGCGCGGCGAGGTACGAATAGAACGCGAACGCGCGCTGCTCGTTCTCCACGGCAATCGCGAAGGCGCGGTACGGCGTGAGCAGCGAGCTGCCGGCGATCGCCTCCCACGACAAGGCGAGATCGGGTGGCAGCGTCCACTCGAAGGGCGCGGCGTCGGGTACGGCGACGCCCCCGTCGGCGGCCAGGCGCCGTACCGCCTCCACGTGCTCGCGTTCCTCCTCGAGCATGCGGCGGAAGGCTTCGGCGGTGTCGAGCTCGCCGCGCTGCTGCATCGTCTGCTCGAGCTGCGTGTAGCGACGCACCGCTTCCTGCTCGATCGCGTTGGCGATGCCCATCAGTGTCTGCATCGTCACCGGACCGAGCTGCGGATCGTGCGCGAGAAGCGAGGCTCTCAAGGGGTACCCCACCAGTGTCTATACTTCGCGTTCACATGATCGCATCGAGGTTGTCGCAGTGGTAGTGGCGTGCCGCTGGCGCCTTGCGATGCTGAGAGTCTTCGCTGTCCTGTTCCTGGTGGCAGCGTACTGTTCGGCTTCCGCTCAGGGCAAGGCGCCGCTGCTCGATTCGTTCCTCGGGAAGGTTCCGGTTGCAGAGGTGTTCCCGGGTGCCGACCGTTTCGGCCCGGTGCAGGGGAATCCGCCGCTGGCGCCGGTTTTCAAGGGGCAGGAGCGCGTCGGCTTCGCGTACCTCACGTCCGACTTCGTCGACACCACCGGCTACTCGGGCAAGCCGATCCACATCCTCGTCGCGCTCGACAACTCGGGCACGATCGTCGGCGTCCGGCTGGTCGAGCACAGCGAGCCGATCGTGCTGATCGGCATCCCGGAGCGCCGCGTCGTCGAGTACCTGAGCGCTTACGTCGGATACAACCCCCTTCAGGCGAGCGCTTCCGGAAGCGGACCGCCGAAAGCCGACATCGTCAGCGGCGCAACGGTCACCGTGCTGATCATCGGCGAGAGCATCGTGCGATCGGCGGTCCGCGTTTCGCGGGCGCTGCAGCTCGGCGCTGCAACCGGCGCCGCCGGCCCTGCGCCTTCGCGCACGCTCGATCCGCAGGCCGGAGGCATCGCCGACTGGAACACGCTGCTCGAGCAGGGAGCCGTCGCGCACCTGCAACTGACGATCGGCGAGGTGAACCGCGCCTTCGAGGAATCGGGTAACGCCGCGGCGGCGAAGCGGCCGCAGTCGGGCGATCCGGCCGGCACGTTCATTGACCTGTACGTCGCGCTCGTTTCGCATCCGGCGATCGGCCGCAGCCTGCTCGGCGCCGACGAATACGACAACGTGCGCCAGATGCTCGCGCCGGGCCAGGACGCGGTGCTCGTCGCCGGCGACGGCCTGTATTCGTTCAAGGGTTCGGGCTACGTACGCGGCGGGATCTTCGATCGCATCGAGCTGGTGCAGGGGGCCGAGACGATCCGCTTTCGCGATCGGCAGCACCGGCGCGTCGGGAACATCGCGGCCCAAGGCGCCCCGCGGCTGAAGGAGATCGGCGTATTCGCGGTTCCCGAGGGCGCCGAGTTCGATCCGGCCGCGCCGTGGGAGCTGCAGCTGCTCGTGCAGCGCGCGATCGGCGCGCTCGACAAGGCCTTCGTCACCTTCCCGTTGTCGTACCGGCTGCCCGAGCAGTACACGAAGCCGGCGCCGCAGCCGGCTGCGGGCGCTGCGGGTGCTGCCGTGGTCGACG
>DASWVL010000348.1:0-5407 GCA_036406255.1 Zeimonas sp. | reverse complement strand
GGCGCCCACACCGGTGTACCTGCGTGCGCCGGGGCGTGCGCGCCCGCCTTGCTTGCTTTCTCCGATATCGGAGTCCATACTCTCCTGAAAAGGAGAGATATGTCTGCGCCCTCAGGTGCCCGTCGTCGCTCGCACGCGTATCCCGCCAGCCGCTTCGCCCCCCCGGGTGTGGTAGACCTCGGCGCGCGGCCGGAGCGCGAGCGGCTTTCGCGCTCGGCGCTGCGCGGATTCTTCGCGATCGCCGAGCGCTGGAAGCTGCGCGACGACGACGCGCGCGAGCTGCTCGGCGGTATCTCGAGCAGCACGTACTACGAGTGGAAGAAGAAGCCCGAGCGCACGCTCGAGGTCGACCGCATCACGCGCATCTCGTACCTGGTGGGCATCTACAAGGCGCTGCACATCCTCTACGGCGATGCGCTCGCCGACGAATGGGCGCGGCTGCCGAACCGCAATGCGCTGTTCGGCGGGCGGTCGCCGCTCGAGTACATGATCGCCGGCGGCCTGCTCGCGATGCAGACCGTCCGCAGGCTGCTCGACGCCAGAAGGGGCGGCGCCTGAGCGCTGCCGGGTGGAACCCGCGCATGACGACAGCGCTTCCGCGCACGACGCTCGTTCGCCAGTTCGACACCATCCGGCTGATCCCGTCGCGTTTCGCGCCGCGCGAGGACTCCGTGCTCGCCGCGATCGCCGACGACGACACGCACCTCGCGGACCTGTTCGAGCTGGACAACGCGACCAACGAGCGGATGCGTGCCGAGCACGGGCTGGCACCCGGCATCGGCGTCGACGAACTGGTCTTCGGCGTGCCGACCTACCGGATCGTCAACGCCGCCTTCGTGCACGCGCGCCCCGAGGGCAGCCGCTTCAACGGCCCCGATCGCGGCGCCTGGTACTGCGCCTTCGAGATCGAGACGGCGCTCGCCGAAGTGGCCTTCCACAAGACCGTCGAATACGAGGAGATCGGCCGCTTCGACGACAGCGTCCCCTACGAAGCGTTCCTTGCCGACTTCTCGCACGAGTTCCACGACCTGCGCGGCGATTCGCGTTTCGAGCGATGCCTCGATCCCCGCAGCTACGTCGCTTCGCAGCGGCTGGCCGAAAGGCTGATCGGGCGCGGGGCGATTGGCGTCGTCTATCCGAGCGTGCGCCGGCCCCAGGGCACGAATCTCGCGTGCTTTCGGCCGGCGGTGGTCGGCAACGTGCGTCGTGGCGAGGCGTGGCGCTTCACGTGGTCGGGGTCGCGCCAGCCGACGATCGAACGCGAGCCGCGCCCGCCGCGTGCTTCGTCGAACCGCCCTGCACGGCGCCTCGCAAGCGAGTGAGAGGCCCGCGTCCTTCCCTTCACCGACGGCTGCGAACGGCGCCGTTGCTCCTCGGGTTGCGCCGATAGGGCTCCTCGAATTCGAGGAAGTCGTTCTCCGCCAGCGCGCCGGCGATCCAGTCGGCCACTCCGCGCGCCTGCAGCACGCGCACGACGTAACCTTCGGCGCTCGACTCGAGCGGCACGCCATAGGTACGAAAGCGCGACGCGACCGGCGCATAGAAGGCGTCGGCGATGCCGAAGGTGCCGAACAGGAACGGGCCGCCGGAGATCGCCAGGCAGTCGGCCCAGATCTCCTCGACGCGTGCGACGTCGTCGCGCACCGCGGGCTGCTCGTGCAGGATGCGCGGGCCGAGCTCCGGAAGCTGCGCCTCGATGTTCAACGGGAAGTGCGTGCGCAGCGCCGTGAAGCCCGAGTGCATCTCGGCGACGATCGAGCGGGCGCGTGCGCGCGCCGTGCGCTGCGCGGGCCACAGCCGTCGGTCCGGATGCAGCTCGGCGAGGAACTCGGCGATCGACAGCGTGTCCCAGATCACCTGCAGGCGACCGTCGACCTCGGTCTGCAGCACCGGCACCTTGCCGGTCGGGCTCGTTGCGGCGAGCGTGCGCTTGAAGTTCGACTCCGGTGCGAAGGAGTCGAAGCGCACCATCACCTCCTCGAACGGAATCTGCGCGTGGCGCATCAGCACCCAGGGTCGCATCGACCACGACGAGTAGTTCTTGTTGCCGATGAACAGCTTCATCTGCGCGGCCTTCTTCATTGAGCGAGATATCCCCCGTCGATCGGGTAGTAGCCCCCGGTGGCGAACGATGCCTGGTCGGAACTCAGCCACAGCACCAGCTCCGCGACCTCGGTGTCGCGGCCGAGCCGGCCCATCGGGTGCAGCCCGATGAGCGCGGCGCGCACGTCGTCCGAAAGGTTCTCGAGCAGCGGCGTGTCGATGTACGCCGGGCCCACGGAAACGACGCGTACTCCGCGCTGCGCGTACTCGAGCGCTGCCGCGCGCGTCAGGCCGACCACGCCGTGCTTGGCGGCGACGTAGGGCGCATGTTCGGCGGTGCCGACCTGGCCGAGGATCGACGCCATGTTGACGACGACGCCTCCGCCGGCGCGGAGCATCGCCGGGATCTGGTAGCGCATCCCGTAGAACACGCCCGACAGGTTGATGGAGATCACCCGGTTCCATTCCTCCGGCGGCATCTCGCCGACGACGTGCGCCTCGCCGCCGATGCCCGCGTTGTTGCAGGCGACGTGCAGCGCGCCGAAATGCTCGACCGCCTTCGCGACGAGCTGCTCGTTGTCCTGCGGCGACGACGAGTCGGCGCGCACGAACACGGCGGTTCCGCGCGCCGCGTCGATCTGCGAGACCGTTTCGCGGCCGCCCTTCTCGGAGAGGTCCGAGACGACGACGCGGGCGCCGGCCTTCGCGTAGGCGAGCGCGACGGCGCGGCCGATCCCCGATGCCGCGCCGGTGACGAGCGCGACGCGTCCATCGAGCTGCGTTGCCATGTCGTTCTCCTGATCGTGTTGCCGACCGGGCATTGTGCACCCGTCGACGATGGCCCCGGGCGGCGGCGCTGCGACGGTAAGATTCGTCCGTTCCCGCGCCGGCTTTCCATGTCCACGTCCCCGCGCAACGACGCTTCTTCCCTCGCTTCCGCGTCCCGCAGCGTGCCTGCACAGGTCGAGATCGACCTCGCACTGCAGGGCGGCGGGGCGCACGGCGCATTCACCTGGGGCGTGCTCGACCGGCTGCTCGAGGACGAGCGCATCGGCGTGTCGGGCATCAGTGGAACGAGCGCCGGCGCGATGAACGCGGTGGTGCTCGCGTCCGGCTGGGCGAAGGGCGGGCGCAAGGCTGCGCGCAAGGCGTTGCGTTCGCTATGGTCCGACGTCGCCGCGACGGCGCGACGAGCGGCCCCCTTCGACCGCGGCCTGTTCGGTGCATTCCTGGGAAATCCGATCGCCGCCTGGTCGGGGCTGGGGCAGTACTACGACCTCGTCGGGCGGATGCTCTCGCCGTACCAGTACAACCCGTTGAACTACAACCCGCTGCGCGACGTCGTCGAGCGCATCGTCGACTTCGACGCGGTGCGCGCGAGCGAAACGCCCCGCCTGTTCGTCGCGGCCACGCAGGTGAGCACCGGGCGACTGCGCATCTTCCGCAACCGGGAGATCACGCTCGATGCGCTGATGGCCTCGGCCTGCCTGCCGACGCTGTTCCAGGCGGTCGAGGTGGACGGCGAGGCCTACTGGGATGGCGGCTACATGGGCAATCCGTCGTTGTTCCCGCTCATCCACGAGACGCCGGCCAACGATCTGCTGCTCGTGCAGATCAATCCGTCACGCCGCGAAGCGGTGCCGACCGACGCCGCGTCGATCCTCGACCGCATCGACGAGATCACGTTCCACGGCAGCCTGATCAAGGAGCTGCGAACCGTCGCGATGCTGCAGCAGCTGATCCGCGCGGAAGGGCACGCGTGCGGAGACGCGATGTTCGCGCAGATCGCGCAGCTGCGCGTGCATCGGCTCGACGGCGGCGAGCATCTCGCGCAGTTCGGTCGCGCGAGCAAGACCGACACCGACTGGAGCTTCCTGCAGGGCCTGCACGCCGAGGGCCGCGCGCAGGCCGAGGGCTGGCTGCGCGAACACTTCGACGACCTCGGCCGGCGCTCCACGGTCGACCTGCAGGCCGAGTATCTTCGCCCGGCGAGCGAAGCGTAGATCCGCCGGCTCTGTCACCATTGGCTTTTGCCCGGGGCTGTGTCGCCCGGGACCCGCACGAGTCCTCATGTCATCGAATTCCTGCGAATCCAGGCCGCCCGATGCGGGCGTCTCTTCCGCCGACGTCGCCGCGTCGATCCCGTCCGGCGCTGCCGGCGCCGGCCTCGCGAGCGCCGGCGCGACGCTGCCCGACCGGCTGCGCGCGCTCTCGCCGCAGGTGCTGCGCAGCCTGCGCCGCGGCATCGAGAAGGAGAGCCTGCGCACCCGCCGCGACGGTCGCCTGGCGGACACGCCACACCCGCCCGAGCTGGGCTCCGCGCTGACGCACCCGAACATCACCACCGACTTCAGCGAGGCGCAGCTCGAGCTGATCACCGGCGTGCACCGCGACGTCGACGCGTGCCTGGACGAGCTGATCGAGCTGCACCAGTTCGTCTACCGGCACATCGGCGACGAGATCCTCTGGAGCGCGAGCATGCCGTGCGGGTTGCCCGACGACGATGCGATTCCGCTCGCGCGCTACGGCAACTCGAACGTCGGGCGCGCGAAGACCGTCTACCGCCAGGGCCTGTCGCATCGCTACGGACGCCGGATGCAGACCATCTCGGGCATCCACTACAACTTCTCGTTGCCCGACGAAGGCTGGGCTGCGTTGCAGCGCGCCGATCGATCGGACGAATCCGAGCGCGACTATCGCGATGCGGCGTACTTCGCGCTCATCCGCAATTTCCGTCGCCATTCGTGGCTGCTGCTCTACCTGTTCGGCGCTTCACCGGCCGTCTGCAGCTCGTTCCTCGACGGGCATCCGCACGCCCTGCAGCCGCTCGGCTCGGGGACGCTCTACCTGCCGCACGCCACGTCGCTGCGCATGGGTCCGCTCGGCTACCAGAGCGATGCGCAGGCCTCGCTCGCGGTGAGCTTCAACTGCTTCGAAAGCTACGCCGCGTCACTGTCGAAAGCGCTGTCGGAGCCGTACCCCGCGTACGAGCGCATCGGAGTCCACGACGGCAACGGCCTGTACCGGCAGCTGGCGACGACGCTGCTGCAGATCGAGAACGAGTTCTACGGGACGATCCGCCCGAAGCGCAGCATCCGTCGCAGCGAGCGGCCGCTGCGCGCGCTCGCCGAGCGCGGCGTCGAGTACGTCGAGGTTCGCTGCCTCGACATCGATCCGTTCTTCGCGGTCGGCATCGGCGCGCAGACGCTGCGCTTCCTCGACGTGTTCCTGCTGCACTGCCTGCTCGCCGGCAGCCCGCCCGACACGCCGCAGGAGGTCGCTGCGATCTCGCAGAACCAGCATCTCGTCGCCCAGCGCGGGCGCGAACCCGGTATCGCGCTGCACGACGGCGCCGGCGAGCGTG
>DASWVL010000347.1:0-9080 GCA_036406255.1 Zeimonas sp. | reverse complement strand
GAGCCCGATCGGAATCCACGCATACGAGACGTGCAGGATCCACAGGATCGGCGTGCGTCGCGTCGCCCACGGATTCCATCCGGCCAGGCGGACCGCCTGCAGCAGCGCCGCGATCGCGCACGCGAAGGCGGTGACGCCCGCGGGCACGGGCAGCAGTGCGAGCAGCAGCGCCGCCGCGGTCAGCGCGAGCGAGGCGGCGTCGAGCCGTGGATTGCGCCACTGGCGCACGCCGCGCAATGCGTTAGCTGTGAAGGTGGGGATCACGCGTCCGCCGATCACGCAGGTGAGCAGCACGATCACGAAGACGAAGAAGTGCGCGGCCTGCAGCGGAGAGGCGTCGATCCGGCCGGCGAGCGCCAGGTGGAAGAGCGAGTTCGCCACCAGGAAGGCGGTGAGGACCGCGAGCACGAACAGGTTGCGGTGGTTGCGCGCCCGCAGCAGCACGACGCCGATCGCGAGCATCGAAGCGACGATGAAGGCTGCATCGAGCACCATCGCAACGGTGGCCGGGCCCACGTAATTGAAGAATCTCGCTGCGATCCACAGTGCCGCGAGCGCGCCCAGTCGGGCGCCCGTCGGGGTCGGCAGGCCGGTCCAGGCGCGCCCTGCGGTGAGCAGGAAGCCGACGATGACCGCCAGCGCGAAGCCGAAGGTCATCTCGTGCGCGTGCCACAGCAGGGCGGGATAGGCTGCCGGCGGCGCAAGCACGCCGGCGTACTGCGCGATCCACAGCGGAACCGCGAGTGCCGCCCACGACGCGGCGAGCAGGTAGAACGGCCGGAAACCGAGACGCAGCAGCGCGCCCCCGCCGTGCTGCGGCACGGCAGGTTCCGGTTCGAGCAGCGGGACGAGCCCGCCCTGCGCGGAAAGGGATTTCATCGAGGCGGCCCCTATAAGGTAGATGGATAATACCTCTTGCCATCGGGGCGGCATCGACCTGCGTCAATGTCCGTGCATCTTTTCGCCGCGGCCGGTCCCGGCAGTCAGCGGCCGCACCGGAGCCTGCACCTCGACCTGCTCGCGCTTGCCGTCGGCGTGCTCCACGGTCAGCGTGAGCGGAACGGTTTCGCCGGCGTTCAGCGGGCCCTTCAGCTCCAGAAGCATCACGTGGAAGCCGCCGGGCCTGAGCACGACCGCCTTCCCGGCGGGCAGCGCAAGCCCGTCGACGGCACGCATGCGCATCACGTTGTTCTCGAGCGCCATCTCGTGGACCTCGGCGACGCCCGCCCGCGGCGTCCGGACCGCGACGAGGCGTGCGTCGGCGCTCGAGGTGAGCGTCATGAACGCTCCGCTCGACTGCTGGCCGCCGACGGTGGCGCGCACCCAGGGTTCATCGATGCGGACCTGCGCAACGGCAGCGGACGCCAGCGAGAACGCGAACAGGGAGACGGCCAGACGGGCAAGGGCAGGTGTACGGCGTGGCCGGGGAGCGGAAGCTTCGATCATCATCATCGGAAATCCTGTACGGGCGTATTCCGGCCAGGCACCGGCAAGCATTGCCGGTCGGGGCCGGGAGCGAATGGGGAAGGTGGACCGGGCGCCGGAAGCGGCGCGGGGGAAACGCGGGTCAGCCCAGGGGCGGCGCGCGCGGCGTCTGCGGTCGTCCCTGAGACGGGCGCAGCGGCGGCACTTCGGCCGATACGGACGGCAGCGAAGCGACCCGGTAGTCATTCCTTGCGTCCCAGAAGAACGCCGTCGGCGGGAACGCGTCGGTGCCGAAAGGTAGCGCGCAGAACGGGCAGTGAACCGCGTCGGGCAGCGTCTGCGCGGGTACCGGCGCCTCGGCGTCGACCGCGTGCGCGAGTCGTACGCGGGCGGCGTCGCGATCGATCGAACAGATTTCGCCCGGGTAGAACTGCGCGCGGGCGGCGCTCGCCATCGCATGTGCCAGCGACGGAACGATGCCCTGCAGCACGAACGCCAGGCAGGCGATCGAAGCGGCGATTCTCCTGCGGGGGCCGGGGCGCAGACGCTCCATTTGCGGGCGATTATATCCGCCGCCCTTCGGCTGCGGCCGTTGCGCGATCGAGGCGCGCCCGTTCCGGCTCGGCGGACGCGATCGTAGTGGGAACAGGCACTAGTCGCGATCGAGCGGCTCGGCGATGCAGCGCGTCACGGCCGGGGGCGTTTCGCCGACGTGCAGCGCGAGGCGGCGCTGGCGCAGCGCGATGTCGGAAACCGTGAAGCGGTCGAAGCGGCGCAGGTGCTCGACCCAGGTCTCGTCGATGAAGTACTCGATGAATCGGTCGGGGTCGAGGGTGTCGCGGAACAGTTCCCAGGAAAGTGCGCCGCCGCGCAGGCGGCTGCGTCGCGTCTCCTGCATCACGCTGCGGAACTCATCGACGCGCGCCGGATCGACCCGGTATTCGATCGTCGTCAGCACCGGACCCGCCGACGGTGCGACCGGCTCGCGCGTCACCGGCGCCTTCCAGGATTGCGGGGTGAGGTCCTCCTCGGTGCCGCCCTGGATCGTGTGGTGCCGGGAGAGCCACAGCAGCGCGGCGCCGACCACCGCCGCGGCGGCGATGCTCGTGCGCACGTCGGTCCATGCGGCCACCTGGCCCCACAGCGCCGCGCCGAGTCCCGCGCCGCCCATCAGCGCGACCTGGTAGATCGACATGCCCCGCGCACGGACCCAGTCGGGCAGCGCGAGCTGCGCCGACACCGACAACGAGTTCGCGGCGATGAGCCATGCGCCACCGCCGATCATCATCGTCGGCACGGCGATCCACAGGTTCGGCGCGAATGCGACGCCCGCCATTGCCAGCGCCTGCACGTGCGAGCCGTGGCGCAGCAGTTCGTCGCGCGTCGTCGTCGAGCGCACCCTCGGCAGCATCATCGCCGACGCGATCGCGCCCACGCCCATCGACGCGAGCAGCAGCGTGAAGGTGGCCGCCGAGCCGTCGTCGATGCGCCGCGCGAGCAACGGCAGCAGCGCGATCAGCGCAGTCGACTGGCTGAAGAAGATCACCACGTGCAGCAGTACCGAGCGCATGCGGTCGGACTGGCGCACGTACTGCACGCCGACGCGGATCGCGCCGAGAAAGCGTTCGCCGGGCAGTGCGCTGGTCTTCTTCTCGGTTTTCCAGCGCAGGATGACCAGTGCCGCCACGAGCGACACGACCGCATTGAGCACGAAGACGTATTCGGTACCGGCGGTCGAGATCAGGAAACCGGCGACGATCGGGCCGATGATGCGCGACGCGTTCATCGCCACGCCGTTCAGCGCGAGTGCCGCCGGCAACTGAACGCGTGGAACGAGATTGGGCACGATCGCCGAGTACACGGGCCAGCGCATCGCCAGTCCGACGCCGTTCAGGAACACGAGCACGAGCAGCAGCACCGGATCGATGACGCCCGAAAGCGTCGCCAGGCACAGCAGCGTCGCGGTTCCCGAGACCCAGAACTGGGTGACGACGAGGAAACGGCGGCGATCGAGGATGTCGGCGAGCGCGCCGCTGCCGAGTCCGAGCAGGAAGACCGGCAGCGTCGAAGCGGTCTGGACGAGCGCGACCATCACCGGCGACGGCGTCAGCGTGCTCATCAGCCACGCCGCGGCCACGTCGTTCATCCACATCGTCGTGTTCGCCGCCATCCACACCGTCCACAACATCCGGAAGACGGGAAGAGCCAGCGGCGCCCACGCCGAGGTCGAAGGAACGCGCTGCAACGGCGGGTCGGGCGGAGAGATCGGCAACCGGGAAGCTCCAGCGAAAGGCCGGCGACAGGGGCGGCGGAACCGACGCGAATTGTCGCTCAGGCGCGCTGCGCTGCCTGCGCAGCGCGCAACGGGCGAGCTGCGGGGTGCCGGCATCGGAGTTGCTGCACCCAGGGCACCAACCCGGGAGCTCTACAGATGAACGAATGCAAGGTCGCTGTGCTGATCGGCAGCCTGCGACAGGATTCCTACAACCGGCGACTCGCCCGTGCCGTCGAGCAGCTCGCGCCGAAGGAGCTGGAGTTCGAGCACGTGCGCATCGACGACCTGCCGCTCTATTCGCAGGACTTCGATGCGAACTACCCGCCGCAGGCGCAGCGCCTGAAGCGCGACATCGAGTCGTCGCAGGCGCTGCTGTTCGTCACGCCGGAGTACAACCGCTCGGTGCCCGGCGTGCTGAAGAACGCGATCGACATCGCATCGAGGCCGTGGGGAAAGAACTCGTTCGCCGGCAAGCCGGCGGCGATCGTCGGCGCGTCGATCGGCGCGATCGGCACCGCGATCGCGCAAGGACACCTGCGCACGACGCTCGGATACCTGGACGTCCCGACGCTCGGGCAACCCGAGGTGTACCTGCACTTCCAGGACGACTTGATCGCGCCGGACGGCACGATCCCGAACGATTCGACGAAGAAGTTCCTGCAGGGCTTCGTCGATGCGTACGTGAACTGGGTCGGGCGGTTTGTTGCATAGGGAGGGGAAGGGGGAAGGGAGCTTCCCCCTTCTCCCTTCTCTTCCTCAGGGTCTCGCGATGCGCCAGGCGTTGTTGAACCCGTCGCCGGTGCGGTCGCCGGGTTGGGCGTCCTTCGTCCAGTAGTAGAGCGGGTGCCCCTTGTACGCCCATTGCAGGCGCCCGTCCGCACGCTGAATGATCGACCAGTCGCCGCTGGCCTGGCTTCCCGCCGGCGCATACAGCGGGGGCCAGTTCTCGGCGCACGGGCCGACGCACGCGCTCGTGCCGACCGTGTCGCGATCGTAGGTGTAGAGCGTCATCCCGTTCGGTCCGGTCCAGACGCCGTCGACGGTCTTCGCCGGCGCGTGCTGGTAGGCGACGCCCTTGTCCATGTCGGTGGACCAGGGCGGGTTCGGCGCACAACCGGCGAGAATCGCGGTGGCGCTGACAGCGAGCATGAGTCGGATCATCTGCGTCTCCGGTGGATGGACCCGCGGTACGCCGGTCCCTTGCAGGAAAAGACAGGAGCACGCGAGGCTCCCGGATAGATGCGAGCTGGCCATGCCGCGTTCCCGTTCCCGGACGAGTCCCACTCCGTGCCCACCGTCGAATCCCGGTCGTTCCCACGCGTTGCTGCGTCGCAACGCGCGATCGGCGTCCTCTGCCTGATCACGACTTCGGTCGGCTGGGGACTGAACTGGCCCGTGATGAAGATGCTGTTGCAGGAGTGGCCGCCGCTATTCGCGCGCGGAAGTGCGGGCACGGTGGCGGCGATCGGCATCGCGGCGCTCGCGCTGGCGCGCGGCGAGTCGATCCGCGTCCCGGCGGCCGTCTGGCCGCGGCTGCTCGGCGCCGCCTTCGTCAACGTCTTTGCCTGGATGGGCTTCTCGACGCTGTCGCTGCTGTGGCTCGGCGCGGGCGAGGCCGCGCTGCTCGTCTACACGATGCCGATCTGGGCGGTGCTCTTCGCCTGGCCCCTGCTCGGCGCAAGGCCGAACGCTGCCGGAATCGCCGCGCTCGCCCTCGGTTTCGCCGGCGTCGCGGTGCTGCTCGGTGCGCAGGGGTTCGCCGTCGGCGTGCACAAGATGCCCGGTGTGCTGCTCACGCTGTCGGCGGCGGTGCTTTTCGCCTTCGGTACCGTCGTCTGGCGCTCGCCGTTGCCGCTCGCACCGCTCGCGTCGGTCGCCTGGCAGGTCGGGCTCGGATGCCTTCCGATGCTCGTCTACGGCGTCGTCGTCGAACAGCCGCGGCTGCACGCCTCGTCGGCCGCGGGCTGGCTCGCCATGGCCTACATGACGGTGGTGCCGATGGGCGTGTGCTACCTGACGTGGTTCGCCGCGTTGCGTCGCCTGCCGCCGCAGACCGCGTCGATGGCAACCCTGCTCGTGCCCGTGATCGGCGTCCTCGCCGCCGCGTTCGCGCTCGGCGAACCGCTCGGTGCGCTCCAGTGGCTTGCGCTCGCGCTCACGCTGGCCGGCGTCGGGCTCGCGTTGCGAAGGCCCGCTTGATGTCGGCGGGGCCGGATCGCGCGCGCATCTGGACGATCGGGCACTCGTCGCGGTCGCTCGACGAGTTCCTCGCGCTGCTCGCCGCGCACCGCATCGAATGCATCGCCGACGTGCGCCGGCACGCCGGCTCGCGCAAGCACCCGCAGTTCAATCCCGATGCCCTCGCGCGATCGCTCGGCGAGCGGGGAATCGACTACGTCGCGATGCCCGATCTCGGCGGACGAAGATCGACGCGCGGCGACTCGCCGCACACCGTCTGGCGCAATCCCTCGTTTCGCGGATACGCCGACTACATGGACTCGCCTGCGTTCGCCGAGGCGCTCGACCGGCTCGCCGCGCTCGCCGGCGCCTCGCGCACCGCGATGATGTGCTCCGAGGCGGTCTGGTGGCGATGCCATCGTTCGATGATCTCCGACGCGCTGAAGGCCTGCGGCTGGTGCGTGCTGCACGTCCTCGACGCCGGCCCGGCGAAGGAGCATCCGTACACGTCTGCCGCGTCGATCGTCGACGGTCGGCTCGCGTACGGCGCCGGCCCTGCGCCGGGCGACGCGGGCGCGCCGCAGTCGGTCAGTCGACGATGAACAGCTTCGCGCCGCGCTCGGTTCGCGAACGATGCGGCTCCGCGCCGTCGGCGACCTGGTAGCTGGTGCCCGGCGTCAGCGTGAAGCGGCGGCCGTCGGCAAGTTCCGTGAGCAGCTCGCCCTCGAGGCAGAGCAGGACGTGGCCCTTGCTGCACCAGTGGTTGGCGACGTAGCCCGGCGTGTACTCGACCATGCGCACGCGGATCGTGCCGAACTGCCGCGTGCGCCAGTACGAGGTGCCGCGCTCGCCGACGTGCTCGGTCGGCTCGATCGTCGCCCAGTCCGTGGTGCCGAAGGGGATGTCGGTCATCTGCATCGGGTCTCCTCAGCGACCGCCGCGGGCGGCCGGGCTCGCGGTTTCGCGCACGCTCTGCGCGGTGCACGAGAGTGCCCAGGCGGCGCCCAGCAGGGCGATCGCCGCCAGCCCGTCGACGACGATCGACGGCGGCGCATCGATGCCGAACCACGCGCTCGTCGCGAACAGGCCGAGCGCGGTGCCGGTGCAGCGCGCGGCTTCGAGCAGCGCGCCGATGCGGCGACCCTCGAGCATCCAGCCGAGTGTCGTCAACGCGATCGCGATCCATCCGAAGTACGCGAGCAGCTGCAGCGTCGGTGCATGCGCCTGCACCTGCAGGAAATGCACGGCCGCGGCGAGCACGACGGCGAACTGCACGAGCGCGTACAGGCGCGCGCTGCGCGAGGCGTGCGGTTCGTAGCGCGGGCGCCCGAGCGAGAACGGGTAGCGGGGTGCGTCGTCGCGCAGGTCGTCCGGGCGCCAGCCGGTGGGCGCGACGAGCACGCGCAGCCGATCGCGCCACCGGCGCGTGTGCACGATGTCGTGCAGCATCCACGAGTAGACCTCGACGTTCGCCCACAGCGGATTCCACGAGCGCAACGGCTTGCGCGTGCCGTACACCGGCGGATCGGCGTCCTCTTCCTCGACGAAGGTGCCGAACAGGCGATCCCAGACGATCAGGATTCCGCCGTAGTTGCGGTTCAGGTAGCGGTCGTTCACCGCGTGGTGCGCGCGATGGTTCGACGGACTGGCGAAGACCCGGTCGAACCAGCCGAGCCGGCCGACGTGCTGCGTGTGGATCCAGTACTGGTAGAGCAGGTCGACGAGCGCGACGACCGCGAACACCTCGGGCGGCACGCCGGCCACGGCCATCGGCAGATAGAAGATCCAGCCGATCAGCACGCCGCTGCTCGTCTGGCGCAGCGCGGTGGAGAGGTTGTAGTCCTCGCTCTGGTGATGCACGACGTGCGCGGCCCACAGGATCTGCCGTTCGTGGCCGAGGCGGTGGTGCCAGTAGTAGCAGAAGTCGTAGAAGACGAGCGCGAACAGCCACACCCATGCGCTGTCGGCCGGCAGGCGCCAGCGCGCGACCGCGTCGAAGGCCCACGCATACAGGCCGATGCGCAGCACGCGTGCGAACACGGCGCTCACCTGCGAGAGCACTCCCAGCCCGATGCTGTTGATCGCGTCGTCGAGCCGGTAGGTGTTCCGCCCGCGCAGCGTGCCCCAGGCGAATTCGAGTGCGATCAGCGCGAAGAACACCGGCGTGGCGAGCGTGATGATGCGTTCCTGCATCGAATCGTGCGGTCTGCGCTGCGGTGTCCGTGTCGTCGTCGTGCGGCCGGGCCGAGGCCTGCAATCATTCTGGTTTCGAAGCGCGCGGCGGGTCAAGCGGGGGAGAACTGCCGGAAAGACGACGGGAACAGGGCGGACTTGCGCCCCGGCGTCGCACTCGGGGCTATCGTTTGCTGGTGCACTCCATGCTCGAGCAGGTGATCGAACCGCGTCGGCACGACCTCGGCGGATTTCTCGTCGAGCGCGTGCTGCCGTTTCGTGCGCGGCGCATGGTAGGGCCCTTCGTGTTCTTCGACCGCATGGGCCCGCACGAGATGCCGGCGCCGGTGCCGCGCGCCACCGACGTGCGCCCGCATCCGCACATCGGCCTGTCGACCGTCACCTACCTGTTCGACGGCGCGATCACGCATCGCGACAGCACCGGCGCCTCGCAGGAGATCCGGCCGGGCGCGCTGAACTGGATGACCGCGGGCGCCGGCGTCGTGCACTCCGAACGCTTCGACGCGATGCGTGAACGGGGCGGTCCGATGGACGGCATCCAGGCGTGGGTCGCCGTGCCGCGCGAGAACGAGGAAGACGAGCCGTCCTTCGAGCACCATGCGACCGATGCGCTGCCGCGCGCGGACGAAGCGGGCGTCTCGCTGCGGGTGGTCGCCGGCGAGGCGTTCGGTCTTCGCAGTCCGGCGCGCACGCATTCTCCGCTCTTCTACGTCGACGTCGAACTGGCGGCCGACGCGCGCGTCGCGCTGCCCATCGGCTACCAGGAACGCGCCGTCTACGTCGTGCGCGGCGAGGTGCGGTGCCAGGGTGCACGCCACGTCTGCGGGCGCATGCTCGTCTTTCGCGCCGGCGAGGCTCCCGTAGTGCAGGCGGTCGGCGCCGCGCGATTGATGCTGCTGGGCGGCGAGCCGCTCGGCGAGCGTTTCCTGTGGTGGAACTTCGTGTCTTCGAGCCGCGAGCGGATCGAGCAGGCGAAAGCCGACTGGGCGGCGGGAAGGATGCGGCTGCC
>DASWVL010000346.1:0-16796 GCA_036406255.1 Zeimonas sp. | reverse complement strand
ACGCGCAGCGACTGCAGGTTGTGCTCGAAGCCGCCCCAGGGCTTCATGCAGGCGTCGAGTTCGTCCTGGCCGGCGTGGCCGAAGGGCGTATGTCCGAGATCGTGCGCGAGCGCGATCGCCTCGACGAGATCCTCGTCCAGCCGCAGGCAGCGCGCCACCGAACGCGCGATCTGCGCGACCTCGATCGAATGCGTCAGGCGCGTGCGGAAGAGATCGCCTTCGTGGTTGACGAAGACCTGCGTCTTGTACTCGAGCCGGCGGAACGCCGTGCAGTGGACGATGCGATCGCGGTCGCGCTGGAACTCGCTGCGCGTGGCCGACTTCGTCTCGGGGAAGCGGCGCCCGCGGCTCGCCGCCGGGTCGGCGGCGTACTGCGCACGCAGCGCGCCGGTCACGACCTCAGCCCGTGCGTTCGCCGGCGAAGGCGGCGAAGGTCTCGACGAGCGGCGCCTGCGGCGCGCGACGCAGCGTCGCGCGCCCGAGCGCTTCGAGCAGCACGAATTTCGGCGTTCCCTGTTCGGCCTTCTTGTCGACGCTCATCAGTTCGAGCCAGCGCTCGGCCGGCCAGCGCGGCGCGCGCAACGGAAGGCGCGCGGCGCCGACGACCTCGGTGAGCCGTGCGCAGGAGCCGGCGTCGAGCATCGACAGGCGGCGCGACAGGTCGGCGGCCATCAGCATCCCGGTGCCGACGGCCTCGCCGTGCAGCCAGCGGCCGTAGCCGCTGCCGGTCTCGATCGCATGTCCGAACGTGTGTCCGAAGTTCAGCAGCGCACGCCGGCCGCTCTCGCGCTCGTCGTGTGCGACGACCTCGGCCTTGATCTCGCACGAGCGAACGATCGCGTCGCGCATCGGCGCCGGCTCGCAGCGAAGCAGCGCGTCCATGTCGCGTTCGAGCGAGGCGAGATAGGCGACGTCGGCGATCGCGCCGTGCTTGATCATCTCGGCGAGCCCCGCGCTCAGTTCGCGCGCCGGCAGCGATCGCAGCACCTCGACGTCGGCGAGCACGAGCCGCGGCTGGTGGAACGCGCCGATCATGTTCTTGCCGCGCGGGTGGTTGATCGCCGTCTTGCCGCCGACCGACGAGTCGACCTGCGCGAGCAGCGTGGTCGGCACCTGCACGAAATCGACGCCGCGCTGGTACACCGCCGCTGCGAAGCCGGCGAGATCGCCGATTACGCCGCCGCCGAGCGCGACGAGCAGGCAGTGCCGGTCGAAGCGCTTCTCGAGGAGCCGGTCGAGAACGAGGTCGAGCGACGCCTGGTTCTTGTGCGCCTCGCCCTCGGGGACGAGGATCGACTCGATCGAGGCCGCGCCGCGCAGCGAGCGCTCGAGCCGCGCGAGGTACAGCGCCGCGACCGTCTCGTTGGTGACGACCGCGACCTGGCGATCGGCGGCGAGTTCGCCGAGGCGCGCATCGTCGTCGAGCACGCCGGCGCCGATGCGGATCGGGTACGAGCGCTCGCCGAGCGCGACCTGCAATTCGCGTACGTTCATCGGGCCGGTCGCAGCGATTCGGGCAAGGCGTCGATTATATGTTCGACCAGCTCGTCGACCGGCTGGTGCGCGCTCGGCACCGTGCAGTGCGCGACCGCGTCGTAGAGCGGCTCGCGCTGCGCGAGCAGTTGCGCGATTCGCTCGCGCGGATTGCCGGTCTGCAGCAGCGGGCGCGTGCGGTCGCGGCGCAACCGGTGCCACAGCTCGGGTGCCGCGGCCTTCAGGTAGACGACCCAGCCACGCTCGCGAAGCAGCCGGCGGTTGCCGTCGTCGAGCACGACGCCCCCGCCCGTGGCGAGAACGACGTCGGGCAGCGCGAGAAGCTCGTCGAGCATCGCACGCTCGCGTCGCCGGAAGCCCGCCTCGCCCTCCAGCTCGAAGATCGTCGCGATCGGAACGCCGCAGCGCGCCTCGAGCGCACGATCGGCGTCGACGAAGTGCCGGTTCAACCTTGCCGCCAGGCGCCGGCCGACGGTCGACTTGCCGGCTCCCATCATGCCGACGAGGACGAGCGGGCGGGCGTCGGGAGGCGCGTGCGTTGGGGGCGACTCGTTCATCGGCAAGGGACGCGCAGCGACGCAGCGGCTCGGAACACGCCGCTCAGGGTACCCAAAACGGGAATGCGCGCCCGAAGGGGCGCGCATCCGGAAGCGAGGCCCGTCAGCGGGCGAGCGCGGTGTCCGCGATGACCCTCGGCGTGAGGAACACGAGCAGCTCGGCCCGGTTGTTCGTGCGCGAATTGTTCTTGAACGCGTTGCCGATCACCGGAATGTCGCCCAACAGCGGCACCTTGTTGACCTGGTTGCGTTCGAACTGCTCGTAGATGCCGCCGATCACGACCGTGCCGCCGTTCTCGACGAGCACCTGCGTCTGCACGCGCCTCGTGTCGATCGCAGGCCCCGCCGGCGTGAGGATGCCGACCGCGTCGCGGTTGACCTGCACTTCGAGGATCACGTTTCCTTCGGGCGTGATCTGCGGCGTGACCTCCAGCTTCAGGGTCGCCTTGCGGAACTGGATCGACGTCGCGCCGCTGGAAGTGGCCTGCTGGTACGGCAGCTCGGTGCCCTGCTCGATGATCGCGGTGCCCTGGTCGGCCGTGAGCACGCGCGGGCTGGAGACGACCTTGCCGCGCTGGTCGGCCTCGAGCGCGGACAGTTCGAGGTTCAGGAAGCGCGTGAGGTCGGAGCTGAACAGGCTCACCGCGAAGGTGGCGGGATCGACGCCGGAGATCGCCGCGGCCGGAAGGTTCACGAAGTTCGTGTTCGGCAGCAGCGTGCCGCCGGAGCCGAGCGCGCCCGGCAGCGGCGTGAGATCGTGCACGCCCTGCAGGTTGCCCGAGACCGTCGCCCGGCCCGCGAAGTTGCCGGCGCTGGCGTTGATCCGGTTGAAGCCGAGGCGCACGCCGAGGTTGCGCGTGAAGCGGTCGTCGGCCTCGACGATGCGCGCCTCGATCAGCACCTGGCGCACCGGGATGTCGATCTGCGCGATGACCTTGCGCACCTCCTCGAGCCGGGTCGGCGTGTCCTGCACGAAGACCTTGTTGGTGCGCTGGTCGATGACGACGCTGCCGCGCTTGGACAGCACGCGCTGCTTGTCGTCGGCGAGCAGCTTCTGCAGCGCCTCGGCCTTCTGGTAATTGAGCTGGAAGGTCTCGGTGCGCAGCGGCTCGATGTCGGAGATCTGCGCGCGCGACTCGAACTCTAGCTTCTCCTTGGCGGCGATCTCCTCGCGCGGGGCAATCATGATCACGTTGCCGTTCTTGCGCATGTCCAGACCCTTGGAGTCCAGGATGATCGCGAGCGCCTGGTCCCAGGGAACGTCCTTCAGCCGCAACGTCAGGCTGCCCTGCACCGAGTCGCTGGTGACGATGTTCAGGTTCGTGAAGTCGGCGATGACCTGCAGCAGTGCGCGCACGTCGACGTTCTGGAAGTTCAGCGACAGCCGCTCGCCCTTGTAGCCGGGCTGCGTGCCGGCGACGAGCCGGTTCGGGTCCTCGCGCAGCGCCTTCACCTCGACGACGAACTGCGTGTCGCTCTGGTACGCGTTGTGTTCCCACTGCCCCTGCGGCTCGATGACGAGGCGCGCGTTCGTGCCCTGCTGGAAGGCGCGCACGATGCGCACCGGCGTGCCGAAATCACTGACGTCCAGGCGCCGGCGCAGGTTCTCCGGCAGGCTGGTGCCGATGAAGTCGACGACGATGGTCTGCCCCTGCTGGCGGATGTCGACGCCGACTCCCGGATCCGACAGGTCGACGACGACGCGCCCTTCACCCTCCTTGCCGCGACGGAAGTCGACGTCGCGCAGCGCATGCTCGCCCTTGCCGTCGGCCTTCGCGAAGTTGTACACCGACGTCGACTGCACGGTGGCCGCGGCGCTCGGCGTGGGCTCGAGCGCGACGACGAGCGTGCTTCCGTCGATCGACGTCTCGTAGTTCAGCGGGCGCTTCAGATTCAGCACCACGCGCGAGCGCTCTCCCGACTGCACGATGGCGACGCTGCGTACGTCACCCTGTGGCAGTTCGATCGAGTTGTGCCCCGACCGGTTGTCGGTGTCCACGAAGTCGAACGCGATGCGCGGCGGATTCGACACCGAGAAGCCGACCGGCGTCGTCGTCGGCGCGTTCTTCAGCCCGATGCGCAGGTAGGTCGTGCTGCCCTGCTGCACGCTGCTGACCGACTCGATGGAGTTGGCCTGCGCGAACGCCGGGCCCGACGCAAGGCCGCCGGCGAGAAAGGAGACCGCGACGCACGCGGCGCCCGCCGCCCGCGCGGCCCTGCCGCAGACCGCCCGCATCGCCGGGCCGATGCTGCCGAACATCGCTTTCATTGAGCGCTCCCGTCCTGGATCTGCAGTGTCGTTTCGCGCTCGACCCAGTCGCCGACGGCGTCCTGGACCAGTTCCTTCAGCTTGACCTCGGTCTCGCTGATGCGCGTGATCATTCCGTAGTTCTGTCCGGCGTAGTTGCCGACCCGCGCCTGGTAGACGAGGCTGTCGGCCTGCAGCAGCGCGTAGGCGCCCTGCCGGTTCGCCAGGTGTCCGACCATGCGGATCGAGTCGAGGGGATAGCTCTCGAGTGCCTCGCGCCGGCGCGTGAGATCCGGCTTCAGTCCCCCGCGCGGCGCGGCCTCGCCGTCGCCGGCGGGCGCACCGCCGAGCTTGGCGACCGAGAACGGGTCGATCTGCCCCTCGTTGTCGTAGCGGTACGGCTCGAAGCGACGCGGTTCGCTGATCGGATGGTGCACCGGCTTCACGCCGGCGCGCACGGTCTGCATCCATTCGCGCAGCTCGCTCTGGTCGTTGGCGCAGCCGGCGAGCGATACGGCGGCCAGGGCGCCGAGTGCGGCGAGCACCGTCTTCATTTCTCTGGGCCTCACTTCTTCTTCGCCTTCGCTTCGGCCGCCTTGCGCCGCTGCTCGGCGATCTCCTCGGGGTCCAGGTAGCGGAAGGTCTTCGCGATCGCCTCCATCGTGAGGTTGCCGGAGGCGCTCGCCGCCTGCGCACCCCGCTCCGACGGCAGCGAGATCTGCAGGTTGTTCAGCGTGACGATGCGGGCGAGGTTGGCGATCTCGCTGCTGAACGCCCCGAACGCGTGATAGGTTCCGGTCACGCGGATGGCGATCGGCAGCTCTGCGTAGTAGTCGCGCACGACGACCTGCCCGGGCTTGAACAGTTCGAACTGCAGCCCGCGACCGACGCCGGCCTGGTTGATGTCGGACAGCAGCGCGTCCATCTCGGCCTTGCTCGGCAGCTGCTTCTCGAGCTGGCTGACGTACTGCATCACCTGCTCCTTCTGCTCGCGCAGCGCCTCGAGGTTCACCGCCTGGCGCGTCTTGTCGATGAACTCCTGCCGCAGGCGCTGCTCCTCGGCGACGCGCACGTCGAGTTCCTCGAGCTGCCCACGCCAGTAGCCGAGCCACGCGGCGACGCACAGCGCCGCCACGATGCCGGCGAGCAGCGCGATGCGGGGAACCATCGGCCACAGCCCGGGATGGCGGCCCTGCAGTCCCTGGAACTGCGCGCTGATCGCGGAGAAGTCGATCGACGGATTGAAGCGGGACATCGCGCTCACCTCACCGCGTTCGCCGCGACCGGCCCGCCGACCGATTTCGGCGGCTGCGGGTTGGGCTCGGCGTCGTTTCCGCGCACCAGCGCGTTCAGCGAGAACTCGAACAGGCGCCGCCCGGTTTCGTTCGCGGCCGACTTCGCCCCGCCGAGCTGCACCGCCTTGATCTCGACCAGCTCGGGCCGCTCGAGCCACGGCGTGTGGTTCGAAAGGTTGCGCAACAGGTCGGAGACGCGCTCGTTCGACTGTGCGTAGCCGACGAGCGTGACCTTGCGTTCGTCCTGGCGCATCGCCTTCAGGTACAGGCCCTCGGGCACGTGCTTGACCAGTTCGTCCATCAGGTGGACCGGGATCGTGCGGTTCGTCTGCAGGCTCTCGACGGCGGACTGGCGCGCCCGCAGCGACTCGATCTCGGCGCGCAGCGACGCGATCTCCTTGATCTGCTCGTCGAGCTTCAGGTTCTCGGCGCGGATGAAGTCGTTGCGTGCGCGCTGCTCGTCGATGCGACTGTCGATGGCGAGGGCGACGAGAACGCAGCCGGCGCCGGCGACGATCGCAGTGAGCACGCCGAGCGCGACGAAATCCTTCTTGCGCCGCTCGCGGCGCATCTCCCGGTGCGGGAGCAGGTTGATGCGCGGAATCATGCGTCGAACCTCCGCATCGCGAGGCCGGCCGCGACGAGCAGCGCCGGCGCGTCCGCGCGCAGCTGGCGGTCGCGGATCGCGTCCGACACCTCCATCCCCTGGAAGGGACTGAGGATCTCGGTGGGCACCTGCGTGCGCTGCATCACCGCGTCGGCCAGCCCCGGAACGACCGAGGACCCGCCGGCTAGGTAGATCTGGTCCACGCGCGTGTACGGCGTGGACGTGAAGAAGAACTGCAGCGCGCGCGCGATATCGGTTGCGCCCTGCTCGACGAAGGGCTGCAGCAGGTCGCGCTGGTAGTTGTCGGGCAGGTCGCCGGTGCGCTTCTTCAGCTCGGCCTCTTCGGGCGTCAGCCCGTAGAGCCGCACGAGATCCTGAGTCAGCTGCTGTCCGCCGAAGGTCTGCTCGCGCTCGAAGACCGTCTGCTCGTTGAGCACGACGGCGAGCGACGTCGTCGTCTGCCCGATCGAGAACACGGCGATGATCTGCCCCTGTCCGTTGTTCGGCAGGAAGCGCGTCACGTGATCGACCGACGAGCGAAGCGCGTAGCTCTCGACGTCCATCACGATCGGATGCAGTCCCGCCATCTCGGCCACGGCGACGCGATCGTCGACATTCTCCTTGCGCGACGCGGCCAGGAGTACCTCGATCTCGTCCTCGGAGCCGCGGGCGGGGCCGAGCAGCTGGAAATCGAGGTTGACCTCCTCGATCGGGAACGGGATGTACTGGCTCGCCTCGGCCTCGACCTGGATTTCGTAGTCCTCTTCGCGCAGCCCGGCGGGCACGAGGATCTTCTTCGTGATCACCGACCCCGCGGGCAGCGCGAGCGCGGCCTCGCGCGCCCGGGTGTTGCATTTGCGCAGTGCGCGGGTCAGGGCATCGGCGACCGCTTCGGCCTTCTCGATGTTGCCGTCGACGATCGCGCCGCGCTCGATCGGCTCGATCGCGTAACGTTCCAGGCGCATCGGCGTACGCTGGCCCTTCGCCAGCTCGACGACCTTCACACTCGACGCACTGAGGTCGATGCCGACCAGCGGTGGGGGACTTCGTCGGAACAGACTCGGCAGCGATAGCGCCATCGGGAGTCTCGTTTTAAAAAGTCCTGTAAACTTAAGGACTTGCGTTTGTTATCTACGAATCGCTCGAGATGCTAGCGACGAGCTCGATTCACTGTAAAGCGTTTTGTGCGGTAGTTCGCAGCGCGTTGCGACCATCGGTCGTACGTCACCGACCATTGGGCGCCATGGTCGCGGAGGCGCCGATCGACGGCATCCGGAAGAGCGCATGTGGCGCGTAAGCGCAGGCACCGATCCGTATAAAATCCGCAACAGTCCCAGCGGCGCACGCCCGTAATGCCCGAACCCAAGGCCCGCAGGTCCCGGCCGAAGAAGTCCCCTCCGAAGAAGTCGCCCTGGCTGCGGATCGCAGGCGCACTCGTCGCGATCCCGATCGCGCTCGCCGTGTGCGGCGCACTGCTCGGCACCTTCGGCCTGCTGCTGCTCAACGACCGGCTGCCGTCGCTCGACGCGATGCTCGACTACCGGCCGCGCATTCCGTTGCGCGTCTACACGGCGGACGGCCAGCTGATCGGCGAGTTCGGCGAGGAAAGACGTACCTTCGTGCGCATCGACGACGTGCCCGAAGTGATGAAGGAGGCAGTGCTCGCCGCGGAGGACACGCGCTTCTTCGAGCACATCGGCGTCGATCCGATCGGCGTCGCGCGCGCGGCGGTCACGAACCTGTTCGCCGGCGGCAAGGAACAGGGGGCCAGCACGATCACGATGCAGCTGGCGCGCGAGTTCTTCCTGTCGAACGAGCGCACCTACACGCGCAAGATCGTCGAGATCCTGCTCGCGTTGCGCATCGAGGACACGCTGAGCAAGGAACAGATCTTCGAGCTGTACCTGAACCAGATCTACCTGGGCAAGCGCTCGTACGGCTTCGCCGCCGCGGCGCGCACCTATTTCGACAAGCCGCTCGCGCAGCTCAGTGCCGCCGAGGCGGCGGTGCTCGCCGGCCTGCCGAAGGCGCCCTCGCGGTTCAATCCGATGGTGAATCCGGCGCGCGCAATCGAGCGGCAGCGCTACATCCTCGGGCGAATGCGCGAGGCGGATTTCCTCACGCAGTCCGAATACGAAGCGGCGATGACCGAACGGCTCGTGTTCTCGCCCGCACGCGCCGACTACCCGGTGCAGGCGCCGTACGTCGCAGAGCTTGCGCGCCAGCTGGCGTTCGACCTCTATCGCGAGGACATCTATTCGGCCGGACTGAAGATCTACACGACGATCGACCCGGTACACCAGTCGGCGGCGAACGCTGCGCTCGAGAAGGGCGTGGTCGAATACGACCGCCGGCACGGCTTCCGGGGACCGGAGCGCGTGATCGACCTGCCCGACGACGCGCGCGCGGCGGACGACGCGATCGACGCCGCGCTCGGAGACGATGCCGACATCGGGAGCTTCCTGGCGGCCGTCGTGCTCGACGCCGATCCGAAGCGCGTCGTCGTGTCGCGAGGCGACGGCAGGACGATCGAGATCACCGGCAGCGGGCTGAAGTTCGCCGCCTCGGCGCTCGGTCCGCGCGCCAGCTCGGCGAAGCGACTGGTGCGCGGTGCCGTCATCCGCATCTCGAAGGACGACGACCGATACCGGATCGCGCAGCTGCCCGAGGTGCAGGCGGCACTCGTCTCCATGGATACGCACGACGGAGCGGTGCGCGCGCTCGTCGGCGGCTTCGACTTCGAGCGCAACCGCTTCAATCGGGTCGTGCAGGCATGGCGGCAGCCGGGCTCGAGCTTCAAGCCGTTCATCTACTCGGCATCCCTCGAGAAGGGCTTCATGACGACGACGATCGTCAATGACGCGCCGGTGCTGATCGACCCCGCGCGCACCGGCGGCCAGCTGTGGGATCCGAAGAACTACGACGGCAAGTACGAAGGGCCGATGCCGCTGCACACCGGACTGGCGAAGTCGAAGAACATGGTCTCGGTTCGCATTCTCGACGCGATCGGACCGCAGTACGCGCAGGACTACGTCTCGCGCTTCGGCTTCGACCCGGAGCGCCATCCCGCCTTCCTCACGATGGCGCTCGGCGCCGGCTCGGTCACTCCCTGGCGGATGGTCGAGGCGATCTCGGTGTTCGCCAACGGCGGCTACCGGATCGAGCCCTACATCATCGCGAGGATCACCGACAGCCACGGCCGACTGCTCGCCGGCGCGAAACCCGACCGTGCCGGCGACGACTCGGTGCGCGTGATCGACGAACGCAATGCGTTCCTGATGGATTCGATGCTGCGCGACGTGGTGCGCATGGGCACCGCGACACGCGCGAAGACGCTCAAGCGCAACGACCTCGCCGGGAAGACCGGGACGACGAACGATTCGGTCGATGCCTGGTTCGCCGGCTACCAGCCCTCGCTCGCCGCGGTCGCGTGGGTCGGCTTCGACCAGCCGCGCAAGCTCGGCGATCGCGAGACCGGGGGAGGCCTGGCGCTGCCGATCTGGATCGACTACATGGCGACCGCCCTGAAGGGCGTTCCCGAGGAGCCGAGGAAGGTCCCGCAGGGCGTCGTGCGCATCGAGGGGCAGTACTACCTGTCGGAGACGCGCCCCGGCCAGGGTGTCGCTTCGCTCGGCGTCGCCGAAGAGGGCGTCGCGGCGGGTGCAGAAGCCGACCGCATCCGCGACCAGGTGTTCTGAGCTTGCGCGCGCGCGCCCATCACTCGTTCGATGCGGCACGCGGCGACGCGCAGGTCTGCCCGCATGCACCGCGGCGGGCGCGGCGGGGCGCGCTGCTCGCCTTCGCCGCGTCGCTGCTGACGATCGCCGGCTGCGGCCAGCGCGGCCCGCTCTACCTGCCCGAGAACGCGCCGCCGCCACGGCGCCGGCGCGCTCCTTCGCAGCCCGCACCGGAAGAACCGCAACGATGAACGACACCGCGTTCCGATACCGCAACGATTCGCTGTTCGTCGAGGACGTCGAGCTTGCCTCGATCGCCCGCGAGCACGGCACGCCCGCGTACGTCTATTCGCGCGCCGCGATCGAATCGGCCTACGAATCCTTCGTGCGTGCGTCCCGCGGCCGCGACGTGCTCGTCTGCTACGCGCTGAAGGCGAATTCGAACCTCGCGGTCGTCGAACTTCTGGCGCGCGCCGGCGCAGGCTTCGACATCGTTTCGGGCGGGGAACTGCAACGCGTGATCGCCGCCGGCGGCGATCCGTCGAAGGTGCTGTTCTCGGGCGTCGGAAAGAGCGAGGCCGAGATGCGGCACGCCCTGGAAGCGGGCGTACGCTGCTTCAACGTCGAGTCGGAGAGCGAACTGCTGCGGCTCGATCGCGTGGCCGCTTCGATGAAGCGGCGCGCGCCGGTATCGCTTCGGGTGAACCCCGACGTCGACGCCGGCACGCATCCCTACATCTCCACGGGCCTGCGCGAGAACAAGTTCGGCATCGCGCACGAGGACGCGCTGGCGGTCTACCGGCGGGCTGCGGCGCTGCAGAACATCGACGTGACGGGAATCGACTGCCACATCGGTTCGCAGATCACCGCCGTCGAACCGTATCTCGCGGCCGCCGACAAGCTGCTCGAGCTGGTCGACGCGCTGCACGCCGAAGGAATCGAGCTGCACCACATCGACCTCGGCGGCGGTCTCGGCATCCGCTACCGCGACGAGGATCCGCCCGCTGCGCAGGCGCTGCTCGAGGCGTTGTTCACGCGCCTAGATCGGCATCCGCGCGGCAGCCGCTACCGGCTGTTCTTCGAGTTCGGGCGATCGATCGTCGGCAACGCCGGCGTGCTGCTCACGCGAGTGGAGTACCTGAAGCGCAACGGCGAACGGCACTTCGCGATCGTCGACGCGGCGATGAACGACCTGATGCGCCCTGCGCTGTACGACGCATACCACGGCGTGCTGCCGCTGCAGCGACGCCACGACGGCGAAGAGCGACGCTACGACGTCGTCGGCCCCGTCTGCGAATCGGGCGACTGGCTCGCGCGCGATCGGTCGCTCGCGATCGCCGAAGGCGATCTTCTCGCCATCGCGTCGGCCGGCGCGTACGGGATGGCGATGGCGTCGAACTACAACACGCGTCCGCGCGCGGTCGAGGTGCTCGTCGACGGCGGGAAGTCGTTCGTCGTGCGCGAACGCGAGAGCGCCGAGTCGCTATTCGCGCTCGAGCGGCGCCTTCCGTAGCACCGGCGAGGAGACGGCGCCGCGCTCGTGCCCCGCGCGACGCGAGGAGGCGGACCGGGACCTCGTCGACACCGTCGGCGGACGCGCCCAGTGCCAGGCGAGGCGCAACGCGAGCAGCCCGCCGACGACGAGCGCCCAGGCAAGCGGCGCGGCGAAATCGTTCTTGCCCGCCTTGTGCCACCAGTAGTGCAGCACCGCGAGCACGGCGATCGCATAGACGAGGCGGTGCAACTCCTGCCAGCGGCGCCCGAGCCGCCGCATCATCGCGTTCGTCGAAGTCGCTGCCAGCGGGACCAGCAGCACGAACGCGGTGAAACCCACGGTGATGAACGGCCGCTCGAGCACGTCGTCGACGATCGCCTTCCAGTCGAACCACTGGTCAAGCCAGACGTAGGTGAGCAGATGCAGGCACGCGTAGAAGAACGCGAACAGCCCCAGCATGCGTCGCAGCCTCGCGAGCGAATTCCAGCCGAACAGTCGCCGCAGCGGCGTCACCGACAGCGTGATGCACAGCATCGCCAGTGTCCACGTTCCGGTGGAGCGTTGCACGAATTCGACCGGATTGGCGGTGAGCGCGTCCTGCGCGCCGAGAACGAAGAGCCGGGCGAGCGGCACCAGCGCGAGGGCGAACACGGTCGCGCGCATCACGCGCATCCTTGCCGGCGCCTGCGCTTTCGCGAGGCGCCCGGTGGCGCGCCCCCCGGTGGCCCGCCCGGTGGCTTGCTCAGTGGCCTGCATGCGCCTGCCGCGAACCCACCGCTCAATACTCCTTGCGCAGGTCCATCCCGGTGTACAGCGACGCCACCTGCTCGCCGTAGCCGTTGAACATCTTCGTGGGATGGCGCCGGGCGAAGAGCCCCCCTTCGCCGATCTTGCGCTCGGTCGCCTGCGACCAGCGCGGATGATCGACCTGCGGATTCACGTTCGCGTAGAAGCCGTATTCGTTGGGCGCCGCACGATGCCAGCTCGTCACCGGCTGGCGCTCGACGAAGCGGATGGCGACCAGCGACTTCGCGCTCTTGAATCCGTACTTCCACGGCACGACGACCCGCATCGGGGCGCCGTTCTGCTTCGGCAGCACCTCGCCGTACAGACCGAAGGTGAGCAGCGTCAGCGGATGCGCGGCCTCGTCGATGCGCAAGCCCTCGGTGTAGGGCCACGCGAGCACCGCCGAACGCACGCCGGGCATCTGCTTCGGATCGGCGAGCGTGACGAACTCGACGAACTTCGCATTGGCGGTCGGCTCGACGCGCTTCATCAGCTCGACGAACGAATAGCCGATCCATGGGATGACCATCGACCAGCCCTCGACGCAACGCAGGCGGTAGACGCGCTCCTCGAGCGAAGCGAGCCTGCGCAGGTCGTCGACGTCGAAGCGCCGCGGCTTCGCCACTTCGCCCTCTATCGACACCGTCCACGGCTCTACGCGCAGCGACTTCGCGTTCCGATGCGGATCCGCCTTGTCGGTGCCGAACTCGTAGAAGTTGTTGTAACCGGTGACGTCCTCGTACGAGGTCGGGCGCTCCATCGTCGAGAAAGGACTGGGCTTGCCGTCGAGTTTCGGCGCGGGATCGTCGGTGCCCGCCGCTGCATGCGCGGGCATCGCAATCGACGCGGCGATCGGGGCGAGCGCCGCACCCGCCACCGCGCCGAGCAGCGCTCGCCGCTGCGCGCGCTGCCGTTCGCGCACGTACTCGTACCAGTGTCTGGGAGTGATCTCGCCGGGCCGCGGCTCGGCGAGGTCCGGAATGCGAATCGACATGACCGGCTCCTTGCGAACCGATGCGTCGTGCGCACGGCCTGCCGCCTTACCATGCGAAGGCCGGGACGAACCCGCATCTGGGGCGGCCGGGTCCGCCGGCCGCGAGAATTCAGGATACGCCGTGCGGCAGCGCGACCGCGGAACTCGCTCGAGGCCGCGACCGGCAGGCGCGCGGCCCTGCGGGAACGGTCAGCGCAGGCCCGCCATGTACTGCGCGACGGCCTTGATCTCGCGATCGGAGAGACGCTCGGCGATCGTTCGCATCTGCTCGCTGTTCGCGCGCTGGCCGCTGCGGAACGCGACGAGCTGCGTTTCGGCATACTCCGCGAACTGTCCCTGCAGCCGCGGGTACTGCGACGGAATGCCGGCACCATTCGGGCTGTGGCAACCGGCACAGGCCGGGACGCCTTTCGCTGCGATGCCTACGCGATAGATGTCGCGGCCGGTCTCGGCCAGCGCCTGGTCTGCGGCCACCGCGGGCTTGAGCGTCTGCGCCGCGAAATGCGCGGCGACGTTGCGGATGTCCTCGGACGAGAGCATGGCCGCGAAACCGGCCATGATCGCGCTCGGGCGCTGCGGCTGCTGTTCGCCTTCGGCCGGCTTGAAGTCGTTCAGCTGCTTCGCCAGGTAGTCGGCGTGCTGCGATGCGAGCTTCGGGTTCGCCGGCGTGGGGCTGTTGCCGTCGGCCGCGTGGCACGCAGCGCACACTTCCTGCGCGATCTGGGCACCGCGCCCGGCATCGGCCGGTGCGGGCTCGGCGGGCGCCGCACCCTGCGCGTACACGGCCGGAACAAAAGCGGCGGCGACCGCGACGGCAACGCCTGCCGCAACGGAACCGAGGACGACCGCGCCCGGGAATCTCGATCGGAACATGGGACGAACCCGCTGAATCGACGAACCCGCTGAGGGTCCGACAAAGCCTGCGATTGTACAATAGGCGCTGCTTCCGTCGAGGCTCTTCGCGTCGTGGTTCCCGCACTGTCCTCCGCGCGCTTCGAAACCACCGTCGCCCGAATCTCGCAGCTGCCCGAACCCCGGCTTGCCGAAGTCGCCTTCGTCGGCCGCTCGAACGCCGGCAAGTCGTCGGCGATCAACGCGTTGTGCGGACAGCGCCGGCTCGCGTTCGCCAGCAAGACGCCCGGGCGCACGCAGGCGTTGAACTACTTCGCGCTCGGTCCGCCGAACGCGGCGCCGCGCGCCTGGCTCGTCGACACGCCCGGCTACGGCTTCGCGGCAGCGCCGCTCGAACTCAAGCGCGGATGGGACCAGCTCGCCGGCCGCTACCTCGCGAAGCGCACGACGCTGGCCGGCGTCGTGCTCGTTCTCGACGTGCGACGCGGGCTCACCGCGCTCGATCGCGCACTGCTCGGCTGGATCGCCCCCGAAGTGCCGATCCTCGTGCTGGCGAGCAAGTCGGACAAGCTCGGCAACGCGCAACTCGCGGCGGCGATGCGCGCGCTCGAGGCCGCGTTGCGCGAGGCGCAGCGGCCGAATCCGCTCGCTCTGCTATCGTTTTCCGCCACACGCCGCACCGGCATCGACGAAGCGCAGGAGCACATCGTCGATTGGTTGCGGCACGGAGAGCCAGGATGAAACACGACCCCTTCCGCCCCCCGGGCTTCCCGCTCATGCGGATGCGCCGCCTGCGGCGCGACGACTTCTCGCGCCGGCTCGTGCGCGAACACCGGCTCGCCGCCGACGACCTGATCTACCCGATCTTCGTGCTCGACGGCGCCTCGCGCACGCAGGCGGTGGCGTCGATGCCCGGTGTGGAGCGCTCGAGCGTCGACCGGCTGCCGGAGATCGCCGAGCAGTGCCTGCAGCTCGGCATTCCGGTGCTCGCGCTGTTCCCGGTCCTCGAGACGTCGGTCAAGAGCGCCGACGGCGCCGCGGCAACCGACCCCGAAGGGCTCGTACCGCGCGCGGTGCGCGAGCTGAAGAAGCGCTTCCCCGAGCTGGGCGTGCTCACCGACGTCGCGCTCGATCCGTACACCACGCACGGCCAGGACGGCGTCATCGACGACGACGGCTACGTGCTCAACGACCGCACCGTCGAGATCCTGCGCCGCCAGGCACTGGTGCAGGCGGATGCCGGTGTCGACATCGTCGCGCCGTCCGACATGATGGACGGGCGGATCGGCGCGATTCGGGCGGCGCTCGAGGAAGCCGGGCACATTCACACGAAGATCATGGCGTATTCCGCGAAATACGCGTCGGGCTTCTACGGGCCGTTCCGCGACGCGGTCGGTTCGGCCGGCAACCTGGGCAAGGGAGACAAGAAGACCTACCAGATGGACCCGGCGAACTCCGACGAGGCTCTGCGCGAAGTCGCGCTCGACCTCGCCGAGGGGGCCGACATGGTGATGGTCAAGCCCGGCATGCCGTACCTCGACATCGTGCGCCGCGTGAAGGACGAGTTCCGCTGTCCGACCTTCGTGTACCAGGTGAGCGGCGAGTATTCGATGCTGAAGGCGGCCGCGGCCAACGGGTGGCTCGACGAACGCACGGTCGTCCTCGAATCGCTGCTGGCGATGCGACGCGCGGGGGCCGACGGCATCCTCACCTACTTCGCGCGCGACGTGGCGCGCTGGCTGCGCGAGACGCGCTGAAGCGATTCGCGCGCGGGATGGAACTGATCGTCGTCGCTGCCGAAGGAGCCTCGCCCGTCGAGTCGCTCGATGCCCTTCCGGACAGCGGCTTCGTCTGGTGCGATTGCATCTATCCGGATGGTCCGGTGTGGACGGCGCCGGTACAGCGGCTGACCGGCCTGCGCGTGCTGGACGAGCATCTGCGCGACGCGGAAAACCTCAACCATCCCTCGTTCTTCGATTCGACGAACGACTACGAGATGATCGTCTTCCGCGGGCTGGCGATGAGGGTCGACGCGCTCGACGCGGAAGACGTCATCCACGTGAAGACGCGCCCGGTCGTGTTCTTCCTGTTCCCGCGCGTGCTCGTCACCGTTCGCGCGCCCGACAGCCGGCTGATGGCGAGCGTGCGCACGCGGCTGATGGCCGCCGCCGGCCGCGCCCGGCTTCCGTCGCAGCCCGAGGAGCTGATGCTGCGCATCCTCAATGCGATGGTCGACCGCTACCTGGAGCTGCGCCAACCGCTCGCTGCGCAGTTCGACCGCTGGCAGCGCCAGCTGCTCGATACGCGCAGGGCGTTCAACGACTGGTATTCGCTGCTCGAGGCGAGGCGCGAGGCGCGGCGGCTCGAGGATCTCTGCGAGGAGCAGCTCGATGCGCTGCAGGAATGGCGCGACGAGCGGCTCGAGCGCGACGACGGCGCCGGACTGAGCGACGTGCTGCTGGTGCGCACGAGCGACGTCGTCGGGCACATCCACCGGGTGCGCAGCCACGCGCAGCGCCTGGAGTCGTCGCTCGAGAACGCGGTACAGCTGCATTTCTCGGCCACCGCCTACCGGACGAACGAGATCGTCCGCGCACTCACCGCCATCACTGCAGTGTTCATGCCGTTGACGCTGATCACCGGCATCTTCGGGATGAACTTCGAGCACATCCCCTGGCTGCACTCGCAGGCCGGCTTCTGGTGGACGATTGCGGCGATGTTCGCGCTCGGGTTGCTGATGCTGGTGTTCCTGCGCGCGCGCGAGGTGCTGTCGGCGTCGGCGCTGCTGGGC
>DASWVL010000345.1:0-3399 GCA_036406255.1 Zeimonas sp. | reverse complement strand
GCCCTTGCGCGCGCATCGTAGGGCGCGGCAGCGGCGGCGGTGCCGCCCGCCGCGCCCTCCTTCGGCCCTCGCAGTTCCAGCTCGACGACGCGGTTCAGGATCGGCAGCAGCTGCAGCGTGAGCCGGTCGATCGAGATCGCGTAGCGGGCGTTGCTCGTCGCCCCGTGCGGCACGGCGGAGATCACCGGCAGGCTGCGTCCGGCCGTGCGCACGCGCGCCACCGCACGCAGGCCCTCGGGCACGAGCGGATTGACGATCAGGATGTCGACAGCGAGCGGATCGGGCTTCGCCTCGAAGCGGAACGCGTAGCGGTTGTACTGGCTGTGCTTGAAGACGATCTCGACCAGGCGCACGTCGCGCGGATCGAGCCCGGCCGCCATCACCCGGTATTCCGGTCTGCTCTCCATCCCCATGTGCCGCCCGCGATCCTTCTCTCGCCGATCCGGCGACGCACCGGCGCGCCGCGTCGCCGCGCATTGTCGCCCCAAGCCCGGAACTCACCAAGTGGCGTGCTAGCATCGAAACGACCTCCCGTCGGATCGACCGCATGTCCCAGCGCGACTTCTACGGCTTCGACACGCTCACGGTACACGCCGGCGCACGAGCCGACCCGGCCACCGGCGCGCGCATCACGCCGATCTACCTGTCCACGGCTTTCGCCTTCCGCGACACCGACCAGGCGGCGGCGCTCTTCGACATGGAGCAGTCCGGGCACGTCTACTCGCGCATCAGCAACCCCACCGTCTCGGCGCTCGAGGAGCGCATCGCCGCGCTCGAGGCGGGCGTCGGCGCGATCGCCACCGCCAGCGGGCAGGCGGCGCTGCACCTGGCGATCGCCACCATCGCCGGCGCCGGCTCGCACGTCGTCGCCTCGCGCGCGCTGTACGGCGGCTCGCACAACCTGCTGCAGTACACGCTGCCCCGTTTCGGCATCCGCACCACCTTCGTCGACCCGCGCGACCCCGACGCATGGCGCGCAGCGCTGCGGCCGGATACCCGGCTGCTGCTCGGCGAGACACTCGGCAACCCCGGGCTCGACGTGCTCGACATCCCCACCGTCGCCGACATCGCGCACGCGCACCGCGTGCCGCTGTTCGTCGATTCCACGTTCACCACGCCCTGGCTCGTGCGGCCCGGCGATCTCGGCGCCGACCTCGTCTTCCATTCGGCGACGAAGTTCCTCTGCGGCCACGGCACCGTCGTGGGCGGGCTGCTCGTCGATGTCGGCCGCTTCGACTGGGATGCGTCGGGACGCTTCCCCGAGCTGACCGAGCCGTACGAAGGCTTCCACGGCATGGTGTTCTCCGAAGAATCGACGGTCGCGCCGTTCCTGCTGCGCGCGCGCCGCGAAGGCCTGCGCGACTTCGGCGCGTGCCTGAGTCCGATGAACGCGTTCGAGATCCTGCAGGGCATCGAGACGCTTCCGCTGCGCATGGCCCGCCACGTCGAGAACGCGCAGCGCGTCGCCGAGTTCCTCGCCGGGCACGAGATGGTCGAGCGGGTGCTGTATCCCGGCCTGCCCACGCACCCGGATCACGCGCTCGCCAGGCGCCTGATGCCGCGCGGCTGCGGCTCGGTGTTCAGCTTCGAACTACGGGGCGATCGCTCCGCCGGGCGACGCTTCGTCGAGGCGCTGCGGCTGTTCTCGCACCTGGCGAACGTCGGCGACGCGCGCTCGCTGGTCATCCATCCGGCGACGACGACGCACTTCCGGATGGACGCTGCGGCGCTGGCCGCCGCCGGCATTGGCGAAGGCACGCTGCGCCTGTCGATCGGCCTGGAAGACCCGGCCGATCTGGTGGCCGATCTCCAATCGGCATTCCGCGCCGCTGCGCGCGGTTAGCACCCTGCTCGCAAGGGAGTCCGGATCGTGAACGTGCTCGTCGACGGCCATCGCACCTACGCGTACACCGGAGGAGTCGAGTTCGACGCGACGCTGCCGGTCCTCGTCTTCGTGCACGGCGCGCAGAACGACCACAGCGTCTGGATCCTGCAGTCGCGCTATTTCGCGCATCACGGATACGCAGTGCTCGCGCTCGACCTGCCCGGTCACGGGCGCAGCGAGGGAGAAGCGCTGCCGACGATCGAGGCGCTCGGCGCCTGGCTCGTCGCGGCGCTCGATGCCTTCGGTGTCGGTCGCGCAACGCTCGTCGGCCACAGCATGGGCTCGCTGATCGCGCTCGAGACGGCCGGCGCGGCGCCCGAACGCGTCGACGCGATCGCGCTCGTCGGCACCGCGTTCCCGATGAAGGTCTCCGAGGCGCTGCTCGCCGCCGCCCGCGACGACGAGCCGCGCGCCTTCGACATGATCAACTTCTGGTCGCACTCGACGATCAACGCACGGCCCGGATCGCCCGCCCCGGGCTTCTCGATCTTCATGCAGGCCCGCCGCCTGATGGAGCGGCAGCGTCGCGGCGTGCTGGCGACCGACTTCTCCGCGTGCAACGCCTGGCAGGGCGGCTTCGAGCGCGCCGACGCGCTCCGCTGCCCGGTGCTCTTCGTGCTCGGCGCGCGCGACGCGATGACGCAGCCACGCTTTGCGCGCTCGCTGATCGAACGCGCATCGCGGGCGGCTGTCGCCGCCGGGGTTCCCGCACCGCGCGTCGTCGAGATTCCCGATTGCGGCCATGCGATCAACGGCGAGGCGCCCGGCGCGCTGCGCGACGCATTGCGCGACTTCCTCCGCGCCACGCACCCGGCTACACTTTCCGGATGATCGGGCTCGAGCCCGACGCCGACACCGCGCTCGAACGCGGCGCGGCAAGCTGCCGGGGAGGGCAACATGAGCGCGACCGCACAAGGACCGCACCAGTCCTTCCGCGACTTCTATCGGTTCTATCTGGGCGAGCACCGCACGCCGTGGTGCCGTAGGCTGCACTTCTTCGGCAGCCTCGGCGCGCTCTTCTGCGTCGCGAAGCTGTTCGCGACGCTGAATCCGTGGTGGCTGGCCGCCGGACTCGCCTGGGGGTACGGCCTGGCCTGGATCGGCCATTACGCATTCGAGCACAATCGCCCCGCATCGTTCCGGCAGCCGTTCTACAGCTTCGCCGGCGACTGGGTCATGTTTCGCGACATCCTGCTCGGGCGGATTCCGTTCTGAGGGCCGGGCGGGCGCCGCTGCGATCTGCGGCGGCGCGGCCTGCTCCGGGGGATGACTACGCGCTCTCCGACACGAGCGGACGGTCGCTCGACTGCGGCAAGCCTGCGCCGTCCGCTCCGACCCCCTGCCCGTCCGTCCAGATCTCCTCGAACAGCGCCTGCTCGCTCATTGCGCGCGGATCGTCGGCCCACGCCCAGCGCTCGGCCCAGACGGTGTCCGGGCCGGCGTGCGGTCGGCGCCAGCGCCGGGCGAAGCGTCGCAGGCGCGCACGCGGCGTCGTCGGCGTTTCCCCGGCCGCG
>DASWVL010000344.1:0-1874 GCA_036406255.1 Zeimonas sp. | reverse complement strand
GTTCTGGGGCGCGCTCGGCGTCGTGCTGGGCGGGCGGCTCGGGTACGTGCTCTTCTACAAGCCCGGCTGGTACGCGGCGCATCCGCTCGAGATCGTCGAGGTGTGGAAGGGAGGCATGTCCTTTCACGGCGGACTGCTCGGTGTGCTCGTCGCGGTGGCGCTCTTCTGCCGGCTGCGCGGGCTGCGATTCCTGCGCGTCACCGATTTCGTCGCGCCGCTGGTGCCGATCGGACTGGCCGCCGGGCGGCTCGGCAACTTCATCAATGGCGAGCTGTGGGGCCGACCGACCGACGTTCCGTGGGCGATGGTCTTTCCGCAGGTCGATTCGCTGCCGCGCCATCCGTCGCAGCTGTACCAGTTCGCAGGGGAGGGACTCCTGCTGTTCGTCTTCCTGTGGTGGTTTTCTGCGCGCCCGCGTCCGGTGGGTGCCGTCTCGGGTGCGTTCCTCGTCGGGTACGCAGTGCTGCGCTTCGTCGCCGAGCTTGCGCGCGAGCCCGACGACTTCCTCGGTCTGCAGGCACTGAACCTCACCATGGGCCAGTGGCTGTGCGTGCCGATGCTGCTCGCAGGGATCGCGCTGATCGCCTGGTCGCGCCGCACGCAGCGCGTCGATCCGCAGCCGGAGGCACATCGTGTTTGAGCGGCTGTTGCAGGTCGGCCGCGACGTACGCGAACGCACCGACCTGCGCGGCCTGCTCGACGACTGCCGCCAACTGCTCACCGCGCGCGGCGAATCGAACAGCCTCGTCATCGCCGCCCGTGCGCTCGAACGCTATCGGCGACTGTCTCCCGAGGCCGCCGCGCACTTCTTCGATGCGCTCGCCGCCGAATTCGACCCCGATCCCGCCGAAGTGCTGCGTCGTGCGGAGAGCTACGCGATGACGCGTGCGCCCGAGGCGCTGATCGAGTTGTGGCGTGCTGCCGAATCTCCGCGCCAGGAGTTGCTGCGCCGGCTCAACCGCGCACCCGACGCGACCGCGCAGATCGTCGCGATGCGCGCGAGGATTCTCGCGCGCCTGTCCACGCACCCGGAGCTGAGGGCGGTCGACGCCGATTTCCAGCATCTGCTGTCGTCGTGGTTCAACCCCGGCTTCCTGAATCTCGTGCAGGTCGACTGGAGCTCGCCGGCGAGCCTGCTCGAGAAGCTGATCCAGCACGAGGCGGTGCACCAGATCGACGGATGGAGCGACCTGCGTCGACGGCTCGAGCCCGATCGGCGCTGCTTCGCGTTCTTCCATCCGACGCTTCCCGGCGAGCCGCTGATCTTCGTCGAGGTGGCGCTGCTCGAGGCGATGCCCGAGGCGATCGCGCCGCTGCTCGACCGGCGCGTGTCGCCGGGCGCTCGCGACGACCGCTACAAGGTCGCCGCGTTCTATTCGATCTCGAACTGCCAGCCCGGTCTGCGCGGCGTGAGCCTGGGCGACTTCCTCATCAAGCGCGTAGCCGAGCGCCTGCAGGCCGAGCAGCCGAAGCTGAAGACCTTCTGCACCCTGTCGCCGATTCCGGCCTTCGCGAACTGGCTCGCGCGACTCGAATCGGTGCAGTCGGTCGAGACGCCCCGCGTGAAGGCATCGGTGCTGCGTGAACTCGACGAAGCGCTGCACGGACTGCGCGAACGGTACGGGCGCGACCTTCTCGCTCTGGTGCAGCCGCCGGCCCGATCGAGGGCTGCGCGCCCGCCCGCGGAGGCGCGCCAGGCCGAGGCGACGCGCTCCGCCGATGCGGCACGCCGCGACGCATTGCCGGGCGCCATCGAACGGCGCGCTGCGCTACCGGCCGCGACGGGCAACGGCGGTGCCGGAGCGCTTGCCTTCGCGGGCGTCGAGGGCGCGGTGCTCGCTCTGAAGGCCGCCGCCGGGAAGCGCCGCGGCGAG
>DASWVL010000343.1:0-4008 GCA_036406255.1 Zeimonas sp. | reverse complement strand
GATCCGAGCGCCGAACAGCTCGCGGGGATCGCCGTGATGGCCGCGGCGGAGATGCGCCGCTTCGGCCTGCCGCCGAAGGTCGCGTTCGTATCGCACTCGTCCTTCGGCTCGAGCCGGCGACCCTCGGCACTGAAGATGCGCGCCGCGCGTGACCTCTTCCGCCGGCTCGCGCCCGACGTCGAGGCCGATGGCGAGATGCCCGGCGATGCCGCGCTGTCGGAGGAAACCCGGGCGCACTTCCTGATGGAGTCGACCCTCAGCGGGTCGGCCAACCTGCTGATCCTGCCGAACCTCGATTCGGCGAACATCCTGTTCAACGTGCTGAAGGTCACCGGGGGACACGGCGTCACCGTCGGACCGATCCTGCTCGGCGCGGCGCGCCCCGTGCACATCCTGACGCCGACCTCGACGATGCGTCGCGTGCTGAACATGACGGCGCTGGCCGTCGCGGATGTCGCCGTCGGGCGGCAGCCTCCCCCGGAGTCGCCCTCGAGCAGCACCGCATCGCCGTAGCGGAAACGGAAACGCCCTGCAAGCGCGGGGCGCTCGCGCCTCGTGCTCCTGCGGATCTTGCGATGCGTCTCCGATGGAAGCGGCACCCGGCCCGACGAGGCCCCGCGCGAACGGACCTCGTTCCCGCTCAGCGCTGCGCCACCGGCGCCTCGCCGACGTAGATCTCCACACGGCGGTTCGTCGCACGCCCCTGCGGCGTCGAGTTGTCGGCAACCGGCTCGCGCGACCCACGTCCGTCGATTGCGATGCGTGCCGGGTCGACGCCGCGCGCCGCGAGGTACTGCCGCGTGCTGGCGGCCCGATTCACCGACAGCGGATCGTTGATCGCGTCGGTCCCGGTGTTGTCGGTGTGGCCGATGATGCGAACGGTCGATCCCGGGTTCGCGTTCAGTGTCTGCGCGAAGCGATCGAGCACGGGCGCCAGGTTCGGCTTGATCTGCGCACTGTTCGTGTCGAAGGACACGTCGCTCGGCACGTTCAGCTTCAACTGGTTGTCGGCAGTCTGCGTGACCTCGACGCCGGTGCCCTGCGTCGCCTGTTGCATCGCCTGCTTCTGCTGCTCCATGCGCTGCGACCAGATGTAGGTGCCGATGCCGCCCGCCGCCGCGCCGAGCACGGCCATGTTGCGCGTGGCGACGCCGCTGCCTCCGATCGCGCTGCCGAGTGCCGCGCCGGCCAGTGCACCGGCACCGGTGCCGATTGCCGTTCGTTGCTGCGTGTCGCTCATGTTGGCGCAGCCGGCCAGGGCCAGTGCACCTGCCGTCACCACTGCCATCGCCTGCATCTTCTTCATTGCGGTGCCTCTCGGTGGGGGGAAAGTTGATTCAGATCGTAGCGGACAACCGGCGCAGGGCCCCCAATGGCCCGGTACCCTACAATCGCCACGGAGGCTCCGCATGCAGACGATCCACCTCACCGGGTTGCCGCCCGTTTCCGACGACCCGGCCGCGCTCGAACCGTATCTCGCGACCACCTCTTTCTTCGACTACACCCATCCGCGGGTCGACGCCTTCGTGCGCGAAGCGATCGGCTCGGCCGAGGATGCGCGCGAACGCGCCGTACGCCTGTTCTACGCGGTGCGCGACAGGATCCGCTACGACCCGTACCGCATCAGCTACGAGCCGCCGGCGTATCGGGCCAGCCGCGTCCTCGAGAACGGCTACGGCTGGTGCGTGCCGAAGGCAGGCCTGCTCGCCGCGTGCGCGCGAGCGGTCGGCATCCCGGCAGCCGTCGGACTGGCCGACGTCGTCAATCACCTGAACACCGAGAAACTGCGTGCGCGCATGGGCGGCGTCGACGTCTTCTACGACCACGGCTACGCAGCGCTGCTGCTTGGAAACCAGTGGGTGAAGGCGGTGCCGGCATTCAACATCGAATTGTGCGAGCGCTTCGGCGTGCGCCCCACCGACTTCGACGGGCGCGCCGACGCGCTCTATCAGGAACACGACGCGCAGGGCCGGCGCCACATGGAATACCGGGCCGACCACGGCACGTGGTCGGACCTGCCGCTGCAGCAGGTGCGGGACGACTTCACGAAGTACTACCCGGGCAGCGACTTCGCCGCCGGCGCCGACGCGCCGATCGGGCGCTTCGAGGACGAAACGCCGGTGAGCTGACCGCCGTGCGGGTGCCGGCTCGCGCCCGCTCAGCGTCGAGAAGCCGAGGGCAACAGCACGGTAGCCAGCGCAACGAGCACCGCGCCGAGCGCGGCCCAGTCGGTCCACGCTGCCCGCTCGCCGAGCAGGAGGATTCCCGAGAAGAGCCCGAGCACGGGAATCAGCATGATCGACAGCCCGCTCGCCACCGGCGGCAGGATCGTCGCGAGCCGGAACCAGATCGTCTGCGCGACGCCGAAGATCACGGTCGCGTTGAAGAACACTGCGCCCCACCCCGCGGCGTCGGGCATCCGCACCCACGCGTCGCGCTCGACGACGAGCGCGATGACCAGCGCAACGAGGAGCGCCGCCGCCAGCGACCAGAACGTGATCGCGAGGATGTGCATGCGCGTGCGACGACGTCGCATTCGATGTGTTCCGTATCCCCAGACGAGCGCGGCGGCGAGCATCAGCAGCGTGCCGAGCGGACGCCCGGCCATCGTCGTCAGCTCGTTGACGACGAGCAGCAGCACGCCGAGCGCCGCAGCGCCCACACCGATCCACAAGCGGCGCGACGGGTGCTCGCCGTAGAGGACGATTCCGAGCAGCGCCGCCCAGATCGGCATCGTGTATGCGAGGATCGCGGCGCGCCCCGACGACAGCAGGCGCACGCCGTAGGTCGTCAGCACCATCCACAGGACCATGTTGCTCAGCACGAGGACGGCCAGCTCGCCGATGTCCTCGCGGCGCGTGCGCAGCGACACGCCGGTCGCGCGGGCGATGATGCCGACCAGCGGTACCGCGCCGATCATGCTCAGCAGCCGGAAAGTCATCGGCGGGAACTCGGTCACGCCGACCTTCATCACGGGCCAGTTCACGCCCCAGGCGAGCGTGAGCATCGCGAGCAGGCCGAGATCGCGCCCGGACAGGCGGAAGGAAGAAGTCATCGAAGCAGGCGGTACTCTAGAATCATCGTCCACTCGAAATGCGGAGCGGAGCGGTGAGTTTCGTCTTGTCCCTCGAAGCGTCGTGGCGCGACACCGACTCGATACTGTGCGTCGGGCTCGATCCCGATCCTGCCCGGCTCCCCGCGCCGTTGCGCGATCGACCGGACGCGATCTTCGAGTTCTGTCGCGCGATCGTCGACGCGACGGCGCAGTATGCCTGCGCCTTCAAGCCGCAGATCGCATACTTCGCCGCGTCGAAGGCCGAAGACGCGCTCGAGGCGCTGATCGAACACGTGCATCGGGCCCATCCGGGCAAGCCCGTCGTGCTCGACGCCAAGCGCGGCGACATCGGCGCGACCGCCGAACGCTACGCGGTCGAGGCCTTCGAGCGCTATCGCGCCGACGCCGTCACCGTGAACCCGTACATGGGCTTCGATTCGATCGAGCCGTGGCTCGCATGGCGCGACCGCGGCGTGTTCCTGCTGTGCCGGACGTCGAATCCCGGAGGCAGCGACCTGCAGGCGCTCGACGTCGGCAAGGAGATGCTGTTCGAACGGGTGGCGAGGCTCGCGGCAGGTTCATGGAACACGAGCGGGCAGCTCGGCCTCGTCGTGGGCGCCACCTTCCCTTCGGAGCTTGCGCGCGTGCGCGCGCTGGCGGGCGAGCTGCCGCTGCTGGTGCCGGGCATCGGCGCGCAGGGCGGCGACATCGAGGCCACGGTGCGCGCGGGCGGCTCCAGGATGCTCGTCAACTCGTCGCGCGCGATCCTGTATGCGAGCGATGGCGAGGATTTTGCCGACGAAGCGTCGCGCGTCGCGAGACAGACGCGCGACGCGTTGCGAGCCGCTCGCGGCGCCCCGGCGGCCGTTTCGCCCCTTTGACAGACCCCGCCTCGGCTTCGTAGAATCGCCGGTTCACTGGCGCATTAGCTCAGTCGGTTAGAGCGACGGAAT
>DASWVL010000342.1:0-3022 GCA_036406255.1 Zeimonas sp. | reverse complement strand
GGTGAACTCGACGAGCTCGTCGTGCTCGTTGCGGAACCTGTAGACCGCCGGCCGGATGCCGAAGCCGGCGGTCTTCTGCACGAAGTGCAGCCAGTACGAGCCGCGACGGAACTCGCCGTCGTTGACCACCTGCAGCCCGGTCGACTCCTGCATCGCGACGACCTCGCGGATCGCTTCGTCGGTAATGCGGCGCAACGCCTCGTCGTCCAGCTTGCCGGCGGCGTGCTCGCGCCACGCGTGGCGCAGCTTCGCCGGTCGCAGCAGGCTGCCGACGTGATCGGCCCGGAAGGGCGGGCGCCCCGTTGTCGTCGCTTGCATCTCGCTTCCTCTCTCCTCGCTGAGGGGGATCACTTCGCCTCGAGCAGCCGGAACCTGCCGCCGTCGACGCGGATCAGGAACGCCGAACGCTCGTCGTAGCCGTTGTGATCGGTGGGCGACATGTTGGAGAGTCCGTTGTTCAGGTAGACGTCCTTGCTGCGCTCGAGCTCGTCGCGCAGCGCCGAACGGAACTCGGCCGTGCCCGGCTTGCCCTTCTTCAGCGCGGTCGGCGCCGCGTTGCCCACCAGAACCATCATGTCCCAGATGTGCGCACCGAACAGGTTCGGCTTCTGCGAGTGCCCGGCCTCGTAGGCCTTCAGGTATTCCTGCGTCGGCTTGCGGAACGGGCTCGAATCGGGCAGGTCGTCCGCGATCGTGAACGCCTCGCCGGCGAACACCGCGCCCTCGACGTCCTTGCCACCGAGCTTGATGAATTCCTCGGTGGCGATGCCGTGCGTCTGGAAGATCGGCCCCTTGTAGCCGCGCTCGCGCAACGCCTTCTGCGGCAGCACCGCCGGCGTGCCCGCCGACGCGACGAACACGGCGTCGGGTTTGCTCGCGATGATCTTCAGCACCTGGCCGGTGACGCTCGAATCGCTGCGTGCATACACCTCGTGCGTCGTCAGCTCGATGCCGAGCTTCGGCGCCTCCTCGCTCAACGCCTTGTAGTAGCCCTCGCCGTAGCCGTCGGACACGCCGATGTAGCCCAGGCGCTTCACGCCGGTGCCGGCGATGTGCTTGAGGATCGCGCGCGCCATCAGGTCGTCGTTCGGCACGACCTTGTAGACCCACTTGCGCTTCTCGTCCATCGGCTGCACGAGTGCGGCGGCAGCGGCGAGCGTCAGCAGCGGCGTCTTCGTCTCGGCGGCGATGTCGATCAGCGGGAGCGTCGTCGGCGTCAGCGACGAGCCGATCAGCACGTCGACCTTCTCCTCGGTGATCAGCTTGCGCGCGTTCTGCGCCGACTTCGTCGGATCCGATTCGTCGTCGAGCGCGACGTAGGTGACGGGCTGGCCGGCGATCTCCTTCGGCAGCGTCTGCACCGTGCGCATCTGCGGCTGGCCGAGCGCGGCGCCCGGGCCGCTCGCCGACACCGTGATGCCGACGCGGATCTGCGCGCCGGCGGGTGCGTTGGCTGCGAGCGTGAGGGCGGCCGCGGCAGTGGCGAGAAAGGTGCTGAAGTTCGTCGTCATCGTCTCCGTCCTCCTGTAGTGCGACGAATGTCGTCGCGGTCCCGTTGCCGGTCCTGTCCGGCGTATTCGTGTTCGCTGGAACCGGCGTTCAATACTCGGTTCCGCCCATTCCCAGGTAGCTCTCGACCAGCCGCTCGTCGTCGGCGATCTGCGCCGCCGACCCGTGCTGCGTGATCGTGCCCAGTTCCAGCACGTAAGCATAGTCGGCGATGCGCAGCGCAGCACGGGCGTTCTGCTCGACGAGCAGGATCGAGACGCCGTGCTCGCGCAGCGCGAGCAGCTGCGCGAAGACCTCGGCGACGATGCGGGGCGCGAGCCCGAGGCTCGGCTCGTCGAGCATCAGCAGTTTCGGCCGCGACATCAGCGCGCGCCCCATCGCCAGCATCTGCCGCTCACCGCCCGACAGCGTTCCCGCGAGCTGCCGATGACGCTCCTGAAGGCGGGGGAATCTCGCATAGACCGATTCGAGCGACTGCTCGCGCTCGCCGCGCTGCCGGCGAAATGCGCCCAGCCGCAGGTTGTCCTCGACGCTGAGATCGGGGAAGAGTTCGCGTCGCTCGGGGACGAGGCTGATGCCCGCGGCGACGCGCGCCTCGAGCGGCAGCTGCGAGACGCGGCGCTCCGAGAAGACGATCTCGCCCTGCGCGGGCACCACGCCCATCAGCGCGTTCAGCAGGCTGCTCTTGCCCGCGCCGTTCGCGCCGATGATCGTCGCGATCGACGCCTCGCCGACATCGACGTCGACGCCGTCGACGGCGAGCGTGCGCCCGTACCGAACGCGCAGGCCGCGAGCGCGCAGCGTCGGCCGCGGCGGCATCTCAGCGGCTCCGCCGCGTAGCGCGCGATGCGGAACGCTGCGCGCTCGGAACGTCGACGCTCGGAACGTCGACACTCGGAACGTCGACCCTCGGAACGCCGACGCACGAAACGTCGGCGCGGGCAAAGGCACGGGCCGTCTGCCGCGGGCGCGCGAGTGCGCAGCCCCCGCTTCGCGGGGGTACCCTGCGATGCTCGCATCGCCGGCTGGCGCCGCGTAACTCGCTGCGCGCGGGTTGCGCGCTCCGCTCGGACAGACGCGGCGAGTATGAAGTTGACGCGCGCTTCGCGCGCGCGCCGACGCTGCTGAGCTTCTCGGCTGCGCACAAGCGCGCCCGCGGCCAACGGCCCGCGCCTTTGCCAGTGACATCGAGGCGCGCGTGACAGACGGCGATCTTGCGTACCGCATCGCGACGATGTCCGACCTCGTTTCGCACACCACCAACGTTTCTCGAGCGGCAGTCGGCAGCGGGCCGGTTGGGGCTGTGCCCGCGCCGCGCCGGCGGTGTGCGCCGGAACGGCATGCGCCGGGCGGGCTGCGCCCGGTGCGGCGACCTCTGCGGCGCCGAGCACCGCAGCCTCGGGCTCGGCGCGCGAAGCGCGCTTCGTTCCTCTGACTCGCGGCGGCTGTCTGAGCGGAGCGCGCAAAGCGCGCGCAGCGAGTTCCGCCGCGCGAGCCCGAGGCGAGGAGCACA
>DASWVL010000341.1:0-1737 GCA_036406255.1 Zeimonas sp. | reverse complement strand
TCGGAATCGCTCATTCAAGCGCGCCGCGCGTGGGCTCGACGAGCCTTGCGCAATGAGCCGTCGCCGGAGCCTGGGGCGTCGAAGGCGAGAGGGGTCGCTGGGCGCGGGTTCGAGTCTAGCAGCCGACGCGGGAGCGCCGGCCTTGCGGGTGACGTGCAGGATGCAGCGACGGCCGTTCAACGTCGTTTCGTGGAGAAGCCCGCCTGCCGGTGCCGCGTCCCTCTTCGCGCTCGTGAGGGCTTCGACCGCCGGGCATTCGATCTGCGCGGCGCCGGTGCGTTGAGACTGGTCGACGGCGAGCGCGTGGCCATCGTCGCGGGGGCCGTTGCGCGGCGAGCACCCGGAGAGCGTGGATCTGTGGTTCGGGCCCGGCTCGTGTCGCGCGGACGCGTGTCGCTCGGTCGGCGCAATCGCACGCCTTCCCTTTTTGAACCCACCGCTACGGCGGCATGCAGGATCGCGTGCGTGTCGGCTCTGCCGCTTGTTGCTTGCAGGGTATCGGCGGGCTGGTCGAACCTGGCGTGGACTACGAGACTCGCGAGCTCGCAGACGGGTAGAGGAGCCAGCCAGCGCATTTCATCAGGGCCGGAGCCAGCCAGCGCATTTCATCAGGGGCCGAAGCGCGAGGGCGTCGGAAGGCCGAGTGCTTGTCTGCGATCTCCGCCTGCTGGACCAACGGACCAACTACGAAAGAGAGCCTTCGCAAACCGGGGCGTCCACCGGCGGCGTGGCGGACGCCACGCGGACGCCGACAGTGGGCAAGAGTCGTGTCGGCGCCATGACGGTGCAATCGGCTCCAGTCCTGTTCCGGCCGAGCCCAGGGCCCTGGCTGGGCGGCATTTCGCTGCGAAACACGGCGTTTCCAGCGAGGGAGCAGTGGTCGCAGCCAAGAACGCTGCGTCTCGCAGCGTTTCGCACGACGGCGGCGCCGAACACGCGCTCGCCCGGGCGTTTCCTGGGCCGCTCTTTCCGGTCGGGCCGCAGGTGGCTCCGGACAGTCGAAGCTTCTTGCGTTGCGGCCATCGGCACGACCGAGCCCGCGCGCCATCCCGCATGACCGAGCCCGCGCGCCAGCATGACCGAGTCCACGCGCGCATGGCCGGGCCCGCGCGCCAGCATGATCGGACCTGCGCGCGCACGACCACGCCCGCGCGCCACCACGACCGCGCCCGCGCGCCACCACGACCGCGCCCGCGCGCCGTCGACAGTCGTCCCCTACACCCCTACTCGAGGTTCTGCACCTGCTCCCGGATCTGCTCGATCAGCACCTTCAGCTCGATCGACGATGCGGTGAGATCGATTGCCGCCGCCTTCGAGCCGAGCGTGTTCGCCTCGCGATTCAGCTCCTGCAGCAGGAAGTCGAGCCGCTTGCCCACCGGCCCCGCGCCGGCCAGCACGCGGCGCAGCTCGACGACGTGCGCCTGCAGCCGGCCGATCTCCTCGGCGACGTCGATGCGCAGCCCGTAGGCGGCGACTTCCTGGCGCACGCGCGCCATCGTCTCCTCGACCGGCACCGCTGCGCCGGTCTGCTCGAGCGCGTCGCGCAGCCGTTCGACGAGCTTGAGCTGCCACGCATCGACCAGCTCGGGGCCGCGCGCGGCAAGCGGCGCGACGATCGCATCGATCGCGTCGGCACGTTCGAGGACGAAGGCGACGAGCTTGCTGCCCTCGCGAACGCGGCTGGCGGTGAACTCGGCGAGTGCGTCGCGCGCGGCAGCGACGACTTCGCCGTTCACG
>DASWVL010000340.1:0-1868 GCA_036406255.1 Zeimonas sp. | reverse complement strand
GCCGGCGGTGAGGAAGAAGCCCACCGCGTTGTGGCCGTACCACCACTGCACCATCGCGTCCTGCACGCCGGCGTAGGCCGAGTACGACTTGGTCAGCGTCACCGGCAGCGCCATGCTGTTGACGATGTGCAGCACGGCGATCGTGATCACGTAGGCGCCGAAGAACCAGTTCGCCACGTAGATGTGCGGCGTCCTGCGCCGGGCGATCGTGCCGAAGAAGACGATCGCGTAGGCCACCCACACCAGCGCGATCAGCACGTCGATCGGCCACTCCAGCTCGGCGTACTCCTTCGTGGTGGACAGTCCCATCGGCAGCGTGATCGCTGCAGCGACGATCACCGCCTGCCAGCCCCAGAACGAGAAGGCGGCGAGCTTCGGCGCGAACAGCGGCACCTGGCAGGTTCGCTGCACGACGAAATACGAGGTGGCGAACAGGGCGCTTCCGCCGAAGGCGAAGATCACGGCGTTCGTGTGCAGCGGGCGCAGCCGGCTGTACGTGAGCCACGGGATGTCCATGTTCAGCTGCGGCCACGCCAGTTCGGCGGCGATCCAGACGCCGACCAGCATTCCGACGACGCCCCAGACGACGGTCATCACCGCGAACTGGCGGACGACCTTGTAGTTGTAGGTGGTAGCCGCGTTCGAGACGCCGGAAGCGCCGCCGGCGCCCGCGGGGGCACCGATCGCAACAGTGGTCATGCCATTCCCCTGAACAAGAATTGAATTATCGAAAGAGTGGAAGCGATTGGATTTGCCTTCGGTCAAAGGCGCTCGCTTTCGTCGTCCCGCGCGGCACGCGAGGGCAGGTCGTCGTCGTGAAGGATGCTGTGCGCCGGGCTCTCCATGTCGTCGAACTGCCCGCTGTCCGACATGCGCAGGAAGATCCACGCGGCCAACCCGACGATCGCCAGGCTCAGCGGCACGAGAAGGAACAGCGCTTCCATTCAGGCGTGTGCCGCGGCGTCGTGGGCGGGAGCGCGGGTCGGTTCGGCAATGCGGCGGTCGTGCGCGACCTGCGTCGGCTGCGCAGTGTCGATCGCGTCTGCCCGGCTGGTCGCGTGGACGACGGCGCGTGCGGGGCGCGGTGTGCCCGGAATCAGGCGCAGCGCGTTGAGCACGACCAGCAGCGAGCTGGCCGTCATGCCGAGTGCGGCGAGCCACGGCGGCACCCAGCCAAGGGCGGCGGCCGGAATCGCGGCGACGTTGTAGGCGAACGCCCAGCCCAGGTTCTGCCGAATGACCCGGCGCGTGCGCAGCGCGAGCGCGTGCAGCGCGGACAGTTCGCGCAGCGAGCCGCCGAGCAGCACGACCGAGGCGGCGGTGCGCGCCAGCGAGGTCGCCTCGCCGACCGCGACCGAGACGTCGGCCGCCGCGAGCACGGGGGCGTCGTTGACGCCGTCGCCGATCATCGCGACACGCCGGCCTTCGCGCTGCAGTGCGCGCACGTATTCGAGCTTGTCCGCCGGTCCGGCGCCGGCGGCGACGTGTTCGATCGCCAGCTCGCGGGCGACCGTGCGCGCGCTCGCCGGGCGGTCGCCGGAGAGCAGGTGCACGCGCAGGCCGCGGGCGGCGAGCGTATCGACGACGTCCCGCGCCTCGTCGCGCAGCCGGTCGCGGAAATGGATGCGCGCAAGCGGACGTCGTTCGTCGGCGAGCCAGACGAGCGTCTCGCCGTCGAGTTCGTCGGGCGGCGCGAGCGACGGATGCCATTGCGCGACGAACGCGTGCGCGCCGAGCCGATAGCGCCGGCCGCCGACGTTCGCCTCGACCCCGAGTCCGGGCGTCGTCGACGGCGTGCCCTCGCAGGCGCTCGCGGACGGGTCGACGCCGCGCTCGGCGGCGGCGCGAACGATCGCCGCGGCGAGCGG
>DASWVL010000339.1:0-3750 GCA_036406255.1 Zeimonas sp. | reverse complement strand
GCAGGGCGGCTTCCAGGCGTGGATCGTCGGCGGGGGCGTGCGCGACCTGCTGCTGGGACTGAAGCCGAAGGACTTCGACGTCGCCACCGACGCGACGCCCGACCAGGTGCGCAAGCTCTTTCGCCGCTCGCGCATCATCGGTCGTCGCTTCCAGATCGTCCACGTGCTGCACGGCCGCGACACGATCGAGGTTTCGACGTTCCGCTCGATGCAGCCGGCGGCGGAAACCGACGAGCACGGCCGCGTGCTGCGCGACAACGTCTGGGGAACGCAGGCCGAGGATGCCGCGCGGCGCGACTTCACGATCAACGCGCTGTACTACGACCCGGTGTCCGACACGCTGCTCGACTATCACGACGGCGTGAAGGACATGCAGCGGCGGACGCTGCGCATGATCGGCGACCCGGCGAGCCGCTACCGGGAAGACCCGGTGCGCATGCTGCGCGTGGCCCGCTTCGCCGCGAAGCTCGGCTTCGCCGTCGAGCCGAAGACGCAACAGCCGATCCACACGCTGAAGGACCTGCTGCACAACGTGCCGGCGGCGCGCCTGTTCGACGAAATGCTCAAGCTGCTGCTGTCGGGCCACGCGATGGCGTGCCTGCAGGAGCTGCGTCGCCAGGGGCTGCACCACGGCCTGCTGCCGATGCTCGACGTGATCCTCGAACAGCCCGACGACGAGCGCTTCGTGCAGGCGGCACTCGCCGCAACCGACGCACGCGTGCTGGCCGACAAGGGCGTCTCGCCCGGGTTCCTGTTCGCCGCCCTGCTCTGGCAGCCGGTGCGCGTGCGATGGCAGGCGGCGGCCGCGGAAGGCGGGCACTCGATTCCCGCGCTCGCCGAGGCGATCGAATCGGTGCTCGACGAGCAGGCCGGGCGTCTGGCGATCCAGCGTCGCTTCATCGGCGACATGCGCGAGATCTGGATGATGCAGCCACGCTTCGAGCGTCGCAGCGGCCGTTCGCCGCATGCGCTGGTCGCACACCCGCGCTTTCGCGCGGGCTGGGACTTCCTCATGCTTCGCTGCGACTCGGGCGAGATCCCCGGCGAGCTGGGCCAGTGGTGGCACGACTTCTCGCAGGCCGACGCAGCCGAGCGGCAGGCGATGCTCGAGCGCTCGGTGGCGAGCGGCGCGACGGCGAAGAAACGCAAGCGGCGCAGCCGTCGGCGAAGCGGCTCCTCCCCGGAGTCCGGTTCCGACTCCGCAGCCGACGCCTCCGACGCCCGAACACCGGGCTCCGACTCCGTCGCCGCACACGACGACGTCCGGCCGGTCGGCGCACGCGCCGCAGGCAACGACGCCTCGTCATGACCGTCGCGCGTTCGCGCCTGCCCGCGCCGACCCTCTGATGCGCGCCTGGATCGGGCTCGGCGCCAACCTCGGCGACGCGACCTCTACGTTCGTGCAGGCGCTGGGTCGGCTCGATGCACTCGACGGCGTCGACGTCGTCCGCTGCTCGTCGCTGTACCGCAGCGCGCCGGTCGACGCCGGCGGCCCCGACTACCGCAACGCTGCCGCCGAGCTGGTCACCGCTCGCACGCCGCAGGCGATGCTGCAGGCGCTGCTGGACGTCGAAGGCGCGCTCGGGCGAACCCGCCCGTATCGCAACGCGCCGCGGCGGATCGACCTCGATCTGCTGCTTTGCACGCGCGACGACGGCACGCCGCTGCGCGTGGCCACGACCGCGCTGCAACTGCCGCACCCGCGCCTTCACGAACGCGCCTTCGCGCTCGCCCCGCTCGCCGAACTCGACCCGTCGCTCGAAGTGCCGGGACACGGCAAGGTCGGGGCGCTGCTCCGGGCCTGCGCCGGGCAGCGGGTCGAACGCGAAGCACCGCCCCCCTTCCCCGCATCCGACACCCCGTGACGACGCTCCCCGTTCCGCTGCAGACGGTCGCACTGCTCACCGCGTCGAACGTCTTCATGACGATCGCGTGGTACGCGCACCTGAAGGATCTCGCGACGCGGCCGTGGTGGATCGCCGCGATCGCGAGCTGGGGAATCGCGTTCTTCGAATACCTGCTGCAGGTGCCGGCCAACCGCATCGGCTACGGGCACTTCACGCTTCCGCAGCTGAAGATCCTGCAGGAAGTGGTCACGCTCGCCGTCTTCGCGCCCTTCGCCGTGCTCTACATGGGGCAGCCGCTGAAGCTCGACTACCTGTGGGCCGCGCTCTGCCTGCTCGGCGCCGTCTATTTCATGTTCCGTTCATGAGCGTCTCCACCGTTCCGTCGTCCCCGTTCGAGAAATACCGCCACATCGTCGTCGAGGGCCCGATCGGCGCCGGCAAGACCTCGCTCGCGCGCAGGCTGTCCGAGCGCTTCGGCGCCAAGCTCGTGCTGGAGGATCCGACGGCGAATCCCTTCCTCGAGCGCTTCTACCGCGACGCGCGACGCTACGCGCTGCCGACGCAACTGTTCTTCCTGTTCCAGCGGGTGAACCAGCTGCGCGATCTCGCGCAGCAGGAGCTTTTCTCGCAATCTGCGGTCGGCGACTTCCTGCTCGACAAGGATCCGCTGTTCGCGCGACTGACACTCGCCGACGACGAACTCGCGCTGTACCGGCAGATCTTCGAGAGCCTGCGCCCGCAGGCGCCGACCCCCGATCTCGTGATCTACCTGCAGGCGCAGCCCGACACGCTCGTCGAGCGAGTGCGCAGGCGCGGCGTCGAGATGGAAGCGGCGATCTCCGAGTCGTACCTGCGCGAACTCGCCGAAGGGTACAGTCGCTACTTCCACCACTACGATGCGGCGCCGCTGCTGATCGTGAACACCGAGCACCTGAACCCGATCGAACGGGACGAGGACTTCGGCGTGCTCGTGCGCCAGCTCGCCGAGATGCGCGGAAGGCGCAGCTTCTTCAACGTCGGAGACTGAAAGTGCGTGTCGTCGAACGCATCGCCGACCTGCGCGGGGCACTGGCCGGGAGCCGCCGCACGGCGCTCGTGCCGACGATGGGCAACCTGCACGAAGGGCACCTCTCGCTCGTGCGCATCGCGAAGGCGAACGGCGACCCGGTGGTGGCCAGCATCTTCGTGAACCGCCTTCAGTTCGGCCCCGGCGAAGACTTCGCGCGCTACCCCCGCACCTTCGAACGCGACTGCGAGGCGTTGCGTGCCGCCGGCTGCGATCTCGTCTTCGCACCCGGCGAGCGCGAGCTGTATCCGGTGCCGCAGGCCTTCCGCGTCGCGACGCCGCCGGGGCTGGGCGACATCCTCGAAGGCGCCTTCCGCCCCGGCTTCTTCGAAGGCGTCGCCACCGTCGTGCTGAAGCTCTTCGGATGCGTGCAGCCGGCCGTCGCCGTCTTCGGCCGCAAGGACTACCAGCAGCTGCTCGTCGTGCGGAAGATGGTCGAGCAGTTCGCGCTGCCGATCCAGGTGCTCGCCGGCGAGACGACGCGCGAGAGCGACGGACTGGCGATGTCGTCGCGCAACGGGTATCTCGATGCGCGCGAACGCGCCGAGGCGCCGGCGCTGCATCGCGCGCTGCGGTCGCTCATCGAGCGCACCCGCGCGCTCGCAGCGCGGTCGACTGCGGCCGCCCCTGGCGACGACGATGTGCGCCGTGCGCTGGAAGCCGCAGAGCACGAGGCGACCACCGGCCTGCAGGCACGCGGCTGGGCGCCCGACTACCTCGTCGTGCGCCGGCGCGACGATCTCGGAATGCCGGTCGGCGCCGACCTCGCACGGGCCGATGCGCTCGTCGCGCTCGGCGCGGCGCGGCTGGGTGCGACGCGACTGATCGACAACGTCG
>DASWVL010000338.1:0-1815 GCA_036406255.1 Zeimonas sp. | reverse complement strand
GTTCGCGCAGGAAGATCTCGCGGTTGCTGTACAGCGAGTGGATCATGAGGTTCAGCAGCTGGCTGACCTCGGTCTGGAATCCCAGTGTCTGCTTGGTTTCGGTCATCGGAATCGGCACCAGTCGGAAACGGGTGGAACGGTGGGCACGGCGCGGTGCGCCGGATGCAGCGGCAGCGCCGGCAAGCCCGCGGGCAGCGCCCGCGAACCCGCGCCGCAGATCGGGGCGCGGGCGGCGGTTTTCAAGAGCCCTGGGGCGGCTTCGGCAACGACAGCGTCGCGTTTGCCACGCGCGGCTCGAGGTAGCGCCCCTTGCGTGCACGCGTGCCGCGCCAGGCTTCGAGCACCACGCCCGACAGTACGCGGTCGACGGGCTTGGCGCCGCGGCCGGTACCCTGCACGCGTACGCCTTCGCGCCCGAAGACGATCGCCTGCTGCATCGGGTCGGACGCGTCGACCTTGAGCATCGTCACGCCGCGGCCGCCGTTGCGCAGCGCCTTGACCTCGGCCAGGTCGAAGACGAGCGCGTGCCCGGCGCGCGAGACGCACAGCACGCGGTCCATCCCCGGCACGAAGAGCGCGGGCCGCGCCGGCGCGTCGCCGGGCTCGACGGCGACGAAGCTCTTGCCCTGCCGCGTGCGGCCGACGAGGTCGCTCGCCTGGCAGATCAGCCCATAGCCGCCGCGCGTCGACAGCAGGACGCCGGTGGCAGCGGGCGCGGCGAACACGTGCTCGATGCGCGCGCCGGGCTCCAGCTCGACGAAGCTCGTCACCGGAACGCCGTCGCCGCGCGCCGACGGCAGCTGCGACACGCCGATCGTGAAGACGCGGCCGGTCGTGTCGATCGCGTACAGGTTGTCGGTGGTCATCACCTCGAAGGCGCCGTAGAACGCGTCGCCCGTCTTGAAGCCGGCCTGTGCCGGGTCGTAGTCGGGGTCGTGTCCCTGGCGCGCGCGCACCCAGCCCTTCTGCGAGACGATGACGGTGACCGGTTCGACGGGCACGCGCACGTCGATCGTCGTGCGCTCGGCGGCTTCGATCAGCGTGCGGCGATCGTCGCCGTACTGCTTCGCGTCGGCCTCGATCTCCTGGATCACCTGCCGGCGCATCTTCGCCGGGCTCTTCAGCAGCGCGTCGAGCTTCTCGCGCTCGTCGCGCAGCGACGCGAGTTCCTTCTCGATGCGGATCGCCTCGAGCCGCGCCAGTTGCCGCAGCCGGATCTCGAGGATGTCCTCGGCCTGGCGGTCGGTGAGGCCGAAGGCGCTGATCAGCGCGGGCTTCGGCTCGTCGGACTCGCGGATGATGCGGATCACCTCGTCGATGCGCAGCAGCACGAGCTGGCGCCCTTCGAGAATGTGGATGCGGTCGTCGACCTGCCCGAGTCGATGCCGGCTGCGCCGCGTGACCGTGTCGACGCGGAACTCGCACCACTCGGCGAGGATCGTCGCGAGGTTCTTCTGTCGCGGACGACCGTCCAAACCGATCGTCACGAGGTTCACCGCGACACCGGTCTCGAGGCTCGTGTGCGCGCGCAGTACGCGCAGCAGCTCGTCGGAGTCGATCTTCGAGGTCTTCGGCTCGAAGACGAGGCGCACCGGCGCCTCCTTGCCCGACTCGTCGCGCACCGTGTCGAGCACGGCAAGCACGTTCGACTTCAACTGCAGCTGCTCGGGCGTGAGCGACTTCTTGCCCGCGCGCACCTTCGGGTTCGTCAGCTCCTCGATCTCCTCGAGCACGCGCTGCGCCGACACGCCTTGCGGCAGCTCGGTGATGACGAGCTGCCACTGCCCGCGCGCAAGATCCTCGATGGTGTGCCGG
>DASWVL010000337.1:0-2838 GCA_036406255.1 Zeimonas sp. | reverse complement strand
GAACGCGAACGCCCGGCCCCCGACGTTCCCCTGGCCGAGCGCCTTCGCCCGCGCACGCTCGACGAGGTGATCGGGCAGTCGCACCTGCTCGGCCCCGGCCGTCCGTTGCGCGTCGCCTTCGAGTCGGGGCGGCCGCATTCGATGATCTTCTGGGGGCCGCCCGGCGTCGGCAAGACCACCCTCGCGCGACTGATGGCCGACGCCTTCGATACACGGTTCATCGCGATCTCCGCGGTGCTCGGCGGCGTGAAGGACATCCGCGACGCCGTCCTGGCGGCGCAGGCAGCACGCGAACAGGGACGGCGCACGATCGTCTTCGTCGACGAGGTGCACCGCTTCAATCGCGCGCAGCAGGACGCCTTCCTGCCGCACGTGGAGAGCGGCCTGTTCGTCTTCATCGGCGCGACCACCGAGAACCCGTCTTTCGAGGTCGTCGGCGCGCTGCTGTCGCGCGCGCGTGTCTACGTGCTCGAGCCGCTGTCGCCCGACGAACTGGGAGCGCTGTTCGATCGCGCGCTCGCGCTGCCGTCGGCGGACGGCGCCGGCGCGGCCTTCGACAGGGGCGCGCGCGAGCGGCTGATCGGCTGGGCCGACGGCGATGCGCGGCGCCTGCTCAACGCGATCGAGGTCGTCCACGATGCCGCGCGCAGCGCGAGCCGCACGTCGATCGACGCCGAGTTCCTCGAGACCGCGCTGTCGCAGAACCTGCGACGTTTCGACAAGGGTGGCGAAGCGTTCTACGACCAGATCAGCGCGCTGCACAAGTCGGTGCGCGGCTCCGACCCCGACGCCGCGCTGTACTGGCTCGCCCGGATGCTCGACGGCGGCGCCGACCCGCGCTATCTCGCGCGTCGCATCGTTCGCATGGCGAACGAGGACATCGGATTGGCCGATCCGCGCGCGCAGGAGCTCGCGCTCGGTGCGGCGCAGGTGTACGAGCGGCTCGGCTCGCCCGAAGGCGAACTCGCGCTCGCGCAGGCCGTCGTCTATCTCGCCTGCGCGGCCAAGTCGAACGCGGTCTACGTCGCGTGGAAACGCGCCCGTTCCTTCGTCGCCGAGCACGGGTCGGCGCCGGTGCCGATGCACCTGCGCAACGCGCCCACGCGGCTGATGAAGGGGCTCGGTTACGGGCGTGCGTATCGCTACGCGCATGACGAGCCGGGCGGGTACGCGGCGGGCGAGCAGTACTTTCCCGACGGCGTTGCTCCGCAACGCTTCTACGAGCCGGTCGATCGCGGGCTCGAGCAGCGCATCGGCGAGAAGCTCGCATCGTTGCGCGAGCGTGACGCGAAGCGCGGCACGCCGTGAGGACGCCTTGATACACTCGATCGCCGACCGACCCTTCGCCTTGCCGTGCTAGACATCAACCAGCTACGAAAGGACCCCGACGACGTCGCCGAGCGGTTGCGCAGCCGCGGCGTCGCATTCGACCTCGGCGCGTTTCGATCGCTCGAGGCGAAACGCAAGGCGCTGCAGACGCGAACCGAGGCGTTGCAGGCGCAGCGCAATGCGCTGTCGAAGTCGATCGGCCGCAGGAAGGCGATGGGCGAAGACGTCGCCGCCGTGCTCGCCGAATCGGCGCAGGTCAACGAGGCGCTCGACGCGATCGCGCGCGACAACGACGAGGTGCGCGCGCAGCTCGGGCAGTGGTTGCTGCAGTGGCCGAACCTGCCGCATGAATCGGTGCCTCCGGGCGCCGACGAGAGCGCGAACGTCGAGATCCGCCGCTGGAGTCCGTCGGGAACGCAACCCGTGCCGCTCGACTTCGAGCCGCGTGACCACGTCGACCTCGGCGCTGCGCTCGGCCTCGACTTCGAGACCGCGTCGAAGCTCGCCGGTGCGCGTTTCGCCGTGATGAAGGGCCCGATCGCGCGCCTGCACCGTGCGCTCGCGCAACTGATGCTCGACGTCCAGACCGCCGAGCACGGCTACGTCGAGTGCTACGTGCCGTACGTCGTGAACGCCGCGACGATGCGCGGCACCGGGCAGCTGCCGAAGTTCGAGACCGACCTCTTCGCCGCGCGCAAGGGCGGGCAGCAGGGCGAGAGCGAGGCGCTGTACCTGATCCCCACCTCCGAAGTGCCGCTGACCAACTTCGTGCGCGACGAGATCGTTCCCGCGTCGTCGCTGCCGATGCGCCTCACCGCGCACACGCCGTGCTTCCGCTCGGAGGCGGGCGCGTACGGACGCGACACGCGCGGAATGATCCGCCAGCACCAGTTCGACAAGGTCGAGATGGTGCAGGTCGTCGAGCCCGAGCGCTCGTACGACGTGCTCGAGCAGATGGTCGGGCACGCGGAGAACGTGCTGCGCAGGCTCGAGCTGCCGTACCGGGTCATGCTGCTGTGCGCCGGCGACATGGGCTTCTCGGCGGCGAAGACCTACGATCTGGAAGTCTGGCTGCCGTCCCAGCGTGCGTACCGCGAGATCTCGTCGGTGTCGAACTGCGAGGCCTTCCAGGCGCGGCGCATGCAGGCGCGCTATCGCGGCGCCGACGGCAAGCCCGCCTTCGTGCACACGCTGAACGGCTCCGGGCTCGCAGTCGGGCGCGCGCTGGTCGCCGTGCTCGAGAACGGGCAACAGCGCGACGGTTCGATCCGGCTGCCGCCGGCGCTCGTGCCCTACATGCGCGGGATCGACCGCATCGGTTGACCGAGCCCGCTGCGAAGCGGGCGAGGCGCGGCGACCCGGCGTGCGGCGGTCGCTTTGCTATACTCGCCGGCTTCGCACGTGCAACGCGTGCGAGCCCGGAAAGGTGGCAGAGTGGTCGAATGCGCCGGACTCGAAATCCGGTTTACGGGCAACCGTAACGTGGGTTCGAATCCCACCCTTTCCGCC
>DASWVL010000336.1:0-5472 GCA_036406255.1 Zeimonas sp. | reverse complement strand
CTCGCCGCGTCCGTTCGAGCGGAGCGAGCGCAGCTCGCGCAGCGAGTTACGCGGCGCCAGCCGGCGATGCGAGCATCGCAGCGAACCCCCGCGAAGCGGGGGCTGCGCACCGAAGCGCCACAGGGCAGACGGCTCGCGCCTTTGCACGCGCCGATGTTGCGTAGGCGGGACGAATCACGAATCGAGCGCGAGCACCGACGACACGAGATCGGCGCCGTAGTCGATCAGCGGCATCAGTACGCCGCCGAGCGCGCCGGTGGCCAGCAGCGCGAGCAGCAGGAAGATGCCCCACGGCTCGATGCGCGAATAGGCGTTGGCGAGCCGGTCGGGCAGCAGGCTCGCGACGATGCGGCCGCCATCCAGCGGCGGGATCGGCACCAGGTTGAGGACGGCAAGCGCGAGATTGACGAGCACGCCGGCCACTGCCATCCGGAAGAGGAACTCGTTGTCGAGACCTGCGACGAGCAGCAGCTTGATCAGCATGCCCCAGCCGAGCGCCATCAGGAGGTTCGAGCCGGGGCCGGCAGCGGCGACGATGCCCATGTCGCGTCGCGGCGAGCGCAGGTTCGACTGGATGATCGGAACCGGTTTCGCCCAGCCGAAGAGCAAGGCGCCGCCGAAGGCCTTGCTGGCGAGCAGGATCAGCGCCGGGACGAGCAGCGTTCCGATCGGATCGATGTGGCGCAGCGGATTGATCGTCATGCGACCCTGCTGCTGCGCGGTGCGGTCGCCCAGCCGTGCGGCGACGAACGCATGAGCCGCTTCATGCAGCGTGATGGCGAGGATCACCGGGATCGCGTACACCGCCACCAGCTGCGGCAGGCTCGGTTCCATGGCGGCGATTGTAGCAGTGGCCCCGACGGCTTCCGGGGCCGACGGATCAGAATCGAACGCGCAGCGTGGAGGCGTCGCGGCGCTCGATGCCGGCACCGATGTCGCCGCGCCCGACGCGAATGACGACCGGCTCGTCGCCAGTGAGATCGACCACGGTGGTCGGCTCGAACCCCTGCGCACCGCCGTCGATGACGAGATCGACGCGACCGGACAACCGCGCGACGACCTCGTCGGCCTCGGTCAGCGGATCGTCCTCGTCGGGCAGGATCAGGCTCGAGCACAGCACCGGCTCGCCGTGCACTTCGAGCACGCCCTGCGCGACCGGCGAATCGGGCACGCGCAGGCCGATCGTCTTGCGCGACGGATGCCACAGCCGCCTCGGAACTTCGCGCGTGGCATCGAGCACGAAGGTGTACGGGCCCGGCGTCCATTCCTTCAGGAACCGGTACTGCGAATTGTCGACGCGCGCATACGTGGACAGCTCGGAAAGATCGCGGCACATCAGCGTGAGCAGGTGCCGCGCGTCGAGCCCGCGAATCGCGCGCAGCCGCTCGACCGCTTCACGATCGCCCAGGCGGCACGCGAGCACGTAGCAGGCGTCGGTAGGCATTGCGACGATGCCGCCTTCGCGCAGCGTCTCGGCGGCACGAAAGAGAAGCCGCCGCTGCGGATTCGCCGGATGGATCTCGAGGCGCTGCGTCATGCGCCGATCGCGCTGGCGCTTTGCGAGGGAGCGCGCGATGCCTCCGGCCAGTCGCACCAGACGGGAACGAGTCCTTCGGGCAAGGGCGGCAGCTGGCCGAAATCGATGCGGTTCTCGTCGGGTCCGTGGAAGTCGGAGCCGCGCGATGCGAGCAGCTCGCGGGCCGAGGCGATGGCGGCGAAGCGCCGCTGGTCTTCGCGCGTATGCGAGCCGCAGACGACCTCGATCGCGGAGCCGCCGAGCGCCCGGAACTCCCCGATCAACGCATCGAGACCGTTCGCGTCGAGCCGATAGCGGGCCGGGTGCGCGAGCACGGCAACGCCGCCCGCTTCGAGGATCCAGCCGACCGCGTCGTCGAGCGACGCCCAGCGATGCGCAACGAAGCCCGGCTTGCCCTCGACGAGATAGCGTCGGAACACCTCTCGGAGGTCGCCGCACACGCGCTGCTCGACAAGAAAGCGCGCGAAATGGGTGCGTCCCACGAGCGCGGGGTTCGAGACGTGCCGCAGCGCCCCTTCGTAGGCGCCTTCGATGCCGGCGGCGGCGAGCGCCTCGCCCATCGCACGTGCGCGCTCGTCGCGCCCGCTGCGCGTGAGGGCCAGCCCATCGGAGAGCGCGCGGTTCGCCGGGTCGACCCGCAGGCCGACGACGTGGATCGTTTCACCGCCCCAGCTGACCGACACCTCGACGCCGGCGACGAAGGCGAGACCCAGCCGCTGCGCTTCGGTGCGCGCCTCGGCAATTCCGCCGAGATGATCGTGATCCGTGAGCGAGAACAGTTGCACGCCCGACGCATGCGCGCGGCGCACCAGTTCGCGGGGCGTGAGCGTTCCGTCGGAGACGCGGGAGTGACTGTGCAGGTCGGCGTCGATGTGCGGCGGTGGCACGGAGTACGCGAGGCCGTGCGTCAAGCGAAGAACTCCTCGATCAGGCGGGCGACTTCGTCCGGGCGCTCATGGTGGAGCATGTGGCCGGCATCGGCAACCGTGACCCTGCGCAGCGAGCGGATCGCGCGCAGCCGCTCCTCGTAGTCGGGCATCTGCGCGAAAATACCACGCTCGTCGACGATACCCGCGGTGATGAACAGCACGTCGGCCTGGACCTGGCGCCAGCACGCGAGCGTCTCGTCGACCCGGTACAGGATCGGCGACGGCAGCCGGTGCACGGGATCGCCGAGCAGCTCGAACCGCGCGTCGGCGTTCTCGCTCGACCAGTGCAGTGCGAGAAAGGCGGCGCGATCGGCCGGCAACCGCGGATTGTTGCGCATCAGCCGCTCGGCCACCGCCTGGCGCGACGGGTAGTCGCGCATCGAAGTGCCGCGGGCGAGCGCATCGAGCCACTTCGCGTAGCGGCCGGGCGCCTGCGAGGGCTGCGTCGCCGGCAGCCCCAGCCCGTCCAGGTTCACAAGGCGACGCACGCGCTCGGGACGAATGCCCGCGTACAGCAGCGCGACGTTGCCGCCCATGCTGTGGCCGACCAGATCGACCGCCTGCGCCGGCGCGAACGCGTGCAGCAGCGCGTCGAGGTCGCCCAGGTAGTCGGGGAACCAGTAGGTGTCCGCACCGGAGCGGTCGGTGGCGCCGAAGCCCCGCCAGTCGGGTGCCAGCACGTTCCAGTGCGGCGGCAGACGGTCGACGATGAACTGGAACGACGCCGAGACGTCCATCCATCCGTGCAGCAGGAAGACGGTGTGCGCGGCCTCGACCTCGGCGCCTTGCGCCTCCCAGCAGCGCAGGTGGTAGCGCAATCCGCGCACCGGATGGAAGATCGAACGGCTCTCGCGTTGCGGGCGATAAGCGCCGACGGCGTCGGAACTCGGCACAATGATCACTCCTGCGGGCGGAGCCCGAACGGAAAGAAGAACACGGAGACAGCCATGAGAACCGGGGTGCGCGACGACTACGAATCGCTGTACTCGCAATTCCGCTGGCACGTGCCCGAGCGCTTCAACATCGCCGAAGCCTGCTGCACGCGCTGGGCGGGCGACGCGCGCCGCACGGCGCTCATCGTAGACCACGGCGGCGGGCACATCGAACGCGTCGCCTACCGCCGCCTGCAGCGCGAAGGCAATCGCCTGGCCAACGCGCTGCGAGCGCTCGGCGTCCGGCAGGGCGATCGCATCGCGATCGTGTTGCCGCAGCGTCCGGAAACGGTGGTCGCGCACGTGGCGATCCACGGCCTCGGCGCCGTCGCGATGCCGCTGTCGATGCTGTTCGGTCCCGAGGCGCTGCGATACCGGCTCGAGAACAGCGAAGCGACGATCGCGATCGTTGCCGCCGCACAGGCCGAAGCGGTGCGTGCGGCGCGCGGCGACGCGCTGCGTCACCTCATCGTCGTCGACGACGGCCCGGCGGCAACCGCTTCGTCGCTCGCCGACGGCGAGCACGACTGGTCGTCGCTGCTGGCCGCCGCCAGCGACCGCTTCGAGCCCGTCGGCACGCATGCCGACGACCCGGCCGTGCTCATCTACACGAGCGGCACCACCGGCCCTCCGAAGGGCGCCCTGATCGCACACCGCACGCTGATCGGCAACCTCACCGGCTTCGTCGCTTCGCAGAACTGGTTCCCGCATCCGCACGACGTGTTCTGGTCCCCCGCCGACTGGGCCTGGACCGGCGGACTGATGGACGCCCTGCTCCCCACGCTGTACTTCGGCAGGCCGATCGTCGCGCAGGCCGGCCGCTTCGATCCGGCAAACGCGTACGCGCTGCTCGAGCGGCACGGCGTGACGAACGCGTTCCTGTTCCCCACCGCGCTGAAGATGCTGATGAAGCACGAGCCCGAACCGCGCAAGCGGCACCGGCTCTCGCTGCGCGCGATCATGAGCGGCGGCGAGGCCGTCGGCGACACGCTGTTCGACTGGTGCCGCGACTCGCTCGGCGTCACCGTCAACGAGATCTTCGGCCAGACCGAAGCCAACTACGTCGTCGGCAACTCGTCGCTGCGCTGGCCCGCCCGGCCGGGCTCGATCGGACGTCCCTATCCGGGGCATCGCATCGCGATCCTCGACGACGACGGCAACGAGCTGCCGCCCGGCCAGCTCGGCGAGATCGCCGTGAACCGGTTCGACATCCACGGCGATCCCGACCCCGTCGTCTTCCTGGGCTACTGGCGCAGCGACGAGGCGACGCGCGCGAAATACACCGGCGACTGGTGTCGCACCGGCGACCTCGCGAGCGCCGACCCCGACGGCTATCTCTGGTACGGCGGGCGCGCCGACGACATGTTCAAGGCGGCCGGCTACCGGATCGGGCCGAGCGAGATCGAGAGCTGCCTGATCCGCCATCCGGCCGTCGCCAACGCCGCGGTCGTGCCCAAGCCCGATGCCGAACGCGGCAACCTGGTCAAGGCGTACGTCGTGCTCGCGTCGGGTGAGCGCGCCTGCGACGAGCTGGTGCAGGCGCTGCAGGTGCACGTGCGCGGAAAGCTCGCGCCCTACGAATACCCCAAGGAAATCGAGTTCGTCGACGAGCTTCCGATGACGACGACCGGCAAGGTGCAGCGTGCGGTGCTGCGCAGGCAGGAGCAGGCGCGCGCGCAGGCGCTCAGTACGTCGCGCTGAGGTCCAGGCGCAAGCGACGACCGGGCGCAACGAAGCCCACGTACCACTCGTTGTCCCTGTCGAACACGTTGTCGATCGCGACGGCCGCGCGCAGCCGCTTGTTCGCCTGGAAGACCACGGCGGCGTCGCTGCGCAGGTAGCTGGGCAGCAGCAGGTTGCCGGTGGGAATCGACGAGTCGAAGATGTCCGCCGCGTACTCGGTGCTCCAGGCGAGCGACCAGCGCTCGTCGAGCGCCCACGAGAGCTGCACGCCCGCGCGCTTGCCGGGCCGCTGTCGCAGCGGCTCGTCGCTGTCGACCACGCGCGTGATCAGCCGCGTGAAATGCGCGCGCAGCAGCAGCGCGTCGACTGGCTTCCAGCGCAGCTCGAACTC
>DASWVL010000335.1:0-3166 GCA_036406255.1 Zeimonas sp. | reverse complement strand
GCGATCGCCATCGCGTCGGACAGCGACATCAGGCAGTCCTCGCTGTTGATCAGCGCGTGCCGGTCGACGAGCAGCCCGCCGACGCAGGTCTGCAGCCGCAGGCTGCCGTTCTCGGTCTTGAAGAGCTGGCCGTTGAGCTGCGAATACACTTCGCGCGCCACCGCCCGCACCTGTGCAACCGAATCGGCTTCGACGAGCAGCGCGAATCGTCCGCCCGACAGCCTCGCGGCGGCCTGCGCGCCCGGCTGGCGCAACAGCAGTGCCGCGGCATTCTGTTCGAGCTGCAGCGCGGGAATCGTTCCGCACAGGTCGTTCAGCGTGTCGAAGTTCGCCAGATGCAGCCCGATCAGCCCGTAGTCGGGACGCGTGGGCATCGCAAGGCGCTCGCCGACCTCGGCGATGAGCCCGCGGTCGTTGAGCAGGCCCGTCGACATGTCCTCGCGCGCCTGCGCGCCGACGCGTGCGAGCGCGAAGCGGCGATCGCTCGCGACCGCCTGCAGCATCAGCGCCACGACGATGGCGGTGAAGACGAGCATCGAAGCCTCGACCGCGCGGCCGAAAGGGTCCGCGGCGAGCGCGATCTGGTGCGAACGCACGATGAGCAGCGGAATCGTCGTGACGACGAGCGACAGCGCCATGGCCCGTTCGTTCATCCGGATCGCGATCCACACCACGATCGGGAAGTACAGGAACAGCAGCGCATAGGCGTAGGTGCCGTAGCCGAGCAACGAGACGCCGAGGCTGGCGGCGACGACGAGCGTCGTCAGGAAGAACGCCGGGGCGTCGAGCAGCGGTTCGTCCTGATCGGGCTGCCCGTCGGTCGCCGCCAGCGCGTGGCCGAACCAGGCGAGCAGGGCGGGCGCGATCAGCAGCAGCCCGAGCGAATCGATCAGCCACCAGACGAGGAAACGATGCGCAAAGTGCATCTCGCCGATGCCTGCGTTGATCCGCATCCCCGTGCTGGCGAGCAGCGCGTCGATCGGCGCCGCAACCAGCACGACGAGCGCGACGAAGCGCACTGCGGTTTCCAGGCGGTAGTCGGCCGGCTTCCATTCATGGAGCCGGCGCAACGCGAAAGCGCCGAGCGCCGGGCCGAACGCGCTCGCGGCGAATGCGCTCAGCGTGACGCCCGCGTCGCCGAACTCGATCCAGGCCCACAGCGCGGCTCCGGCGGCGGCCGGCAGCGACCATGCGAGCCCGTAGCGCCACGCGAACGCGAACGCGACCGCAGCGCCCGGCCAGACGAGCAACAGATCGATCGTGTGGAACGAGACGAGTTGCGCGACCAGGCATGCGAGGAACGCGGTGCCGATGGCGAGCAGCAGTCGGGGGAAGGTCGCGAGGCCGGCTTCCCCTGACAGCGGGCGTGCGGACGATTCGGATAAGGGCACTGGAACGGCGCTTCGCTGGACGGCGAAGTGTAATCCAGTTGGGCGGGGCGGCGCGCCGTGCGCCGACCGTCGGCCATTCTGGAGGAAGAGAAGGGAGAAGGGGGAAGGGGGAAGGGGGAAGGGGAACAGCCCCGGCTCCGCCGGTTGCGGCTGTTCCCCTTCCCCCTTCTCCCTTCTCCTTCAACCCAGCGCGTTCAGGCAGCCAGGAGCTCCCGCAACACGAACGGCAGGATGCCGCCGTGGCGGAAGTAGTCGACCTCGATCGGCGTGTCGATGCGAGACAGCAGACGCACGACCTCGGAGCTTCCGTCGTTGCGTCGTACCGTCATCGTGATCTCCTGCTGCGGCTCGAGCACGGCGGGCACGTCGATGTCGAAGCGTTCGTCGCCGCGCAGCTCGAGCGTCTCCCAGCTCTGCCCGGCGGGGAACTGCAGCGGCAGCACGCCCATGCCGACCAGGTTGGAACGGTGGATGCGCTCGAAGCTTCGGGCGACGACGGCCTTGACGCCGAGCAGCTGCGTTCCCTTGGCGGCCCAGTCGCGCGACGATCCGGTGCCGTACTCCTCGCCGCCGAAGACGACGGTCGGCGTGCCTTCCTCGACGTAGCGCATCGCCGCGTCGTAGATCGGCATCTTCTCGCCCGAGGGCTGGTGCAGCGTCATGCCGCCTTCCTCGCGGGTACCGTCGATGCGAGGCGGGATCATCAGGTTCTTGATGCGCACGTTGGCGAAGGTGCCGCGCATCATCACCTCGTGGTTGCCGCGGCGCGCCCCGTAGGAGTTGAAGTCGGCGCGCGTGACGCCGTTGCGCATTAGGTACTGCCCGGCGGGCGACGACTCCTTGATCGAGCCGGCCGGCGAGATGTGGTCGGTGGTGATCGAATCGCCGAACAGCCCGAGCGCGCGCGCGTCGCGGATCGGCGCGGTGGCGGCCGGGGTGCTCATCGTGAAGCCTTCGAAGAACGGCGGCTCGGCAATGTACGTCGAGCGCGGCCAGTCGTAGACTTGCCCGGCGGCCGCCGGGACGGCGTTCCACAGCGCGTGGTCGCGCGTGAGGTCGGCGTAGAGCCGCCGGAAGGTCTTCGCGTCCATCGCGTACTGCATCAGCTCGGCGACCTCGGCGGTGCTCGGCCAGACGTCGCCCAGCCAGACGTCGCGCCCTTCGCGGTCCTTGCCCAGCGGCTCGGTCATCAGGTCGACGTTGACGTTGCCGGCGATCGCGTAGGCGACCACCAGCGGCGGCGATGCGAGGAAGTTCGCGCGCAGGTTCGGGTGGATGCGCGCCTCGAAGTTTCGGTTGCCCGAGAGCACAGCCGCGCAGACGAGGTCGTTGGCGACGATCGCCTCGTTGAAGCCGGGGGGGAGGTCGCCGGCGTTGCCGATGCAGGTCGTACAGCCGTAGGCGGCCAGCCCGAAGCCGATCTCGGTGAGCGGCTCCAGCAACCCTGCGCGCTGCAGGTAGTCGGTGACGACGCGCGATCCGGGCGCGAGCGACGTCTTCACCTTCGGAGCCACCTTCAGGCCGCGGGCGACGGCCTTCTTCGCCAGCAGCCCGGCGGCGAGCAGCACGCCCGGGTTCGACGTGTTCGTGCACGAAGTGATGGCGGCGATCAGCACGTCGCCGTTCTTCAGCTCGGTGCCGTCGGCGGCGCGGTAGCCGCGCGCGAGATCGGCGGCGTCCTTGGCGAAGCCGTTCTGCGCGACCGGCTTCGAGAACAGGTCGGCGAACGTGCTCTTGACGTTGCCGATCTCGATGCGGTCCTGCGGGCGCTTCGG
>DASWVL010000334.1:0-1688 GCA_036406255.1 Zeimonas sp. | reverse complement strand
GGCCTGCGCGCGGCCCGCCGCATCCGGCCTGCCGGCGACGCCGACCGGCGCGTTCGTGCTGCACGGCGAGGTGCTCGGTCGCATGCAGGAGGAGTTGCAGGCGCTGCGTGGCTTCGCGGCGGGCAGGGGCGACGTCGTCGTCGACTGCAGGTCGTTGCGCCGCATGGAGTTCGTCGCCGCCGGCGACCTGCTCAACGAGGTCGCCACGATGCGTTCGGCCGGGCGGCAGGTGCTGTTCGTCGAGCCGAACTACCTCGTCTACGCACTGATGCTCGTCATGGGCATCCACGACCTGGCCGAGATCCGACGCCGCAAGGTCTGACGACCTCGACGCGAACGCGGACCTACACTCTCGGGTCTTGCAGCGGCCGGAATCGGCCTCATATCGACCCGCATGGAACAGTTCCACGGTACGACGATCGTGTCGGTGCGGCGCGGCGCGAAGGTCGCGCTCGGCGGCGACGGACAGGTCACCCTCGGCTCGGTCATCATCAAGGCCGGCGCCCGCAAGGTGCGCCGGCTGCACGACGGCCGCGTGCTGGCCGGTTTCGCCGGCGGCACCGCCGACGCATTCACGCTGTTCGAGCGCTTCGAGGCGAAGCTCGAGAAGCATTCGGGGCACCTCGTTCGTGCGGCGGTCGAACTGGCGAAAGACTGGCGCACCGACCGCATGCTGCGCAGGCTCGAAGCGATGCTCGCGGTCGCCGACCGCGACGCGTCGCTCGTGCTCACCGGCAACGGCGACGTGCTCGAGCCCGAGCGGGGGCTGATCGCGATCGGCAGCGGCGGACCGTACGCGCAGTCGGCCGCGCTCGCGCTCCTCGAGAACACCGAGCTGGACGCCGAGACGGTCGTGCGCAAGTCGCTCGCGATCGCGGGCGAACTGTGCATCTACACCAACCAGCAGCACACCGTCGAGACGCTCGGCTGACCGGCCGGGTGTCCGGCGTCACACGATGACCCAGATGACCCCTGCGGAGATCGTCTCCGAACTCGACAAGCACATCGTCGGCCAGGACGCCGCCAAGCGCGCCGTCGCGATCGCCCTGCGCAACCGCTGGCGCCGCCAGCAGGTGGCCGAGCCGCTGCGCCAGGAGATCACGCCGAAGAACATCCTGATGATCGGCCCGACCGGCGTCGGAAAGACCGAGATCGCGCGCCGCCTGGCGCGCCTGGCGAACGCGCCGTTCATCAAGGTGGAGGCGACGAAGTTCACCGAGGTGGGCTACGTCGGGCGCGACGTCGACACGATCATCCGCGACCTTGCCGACATCGCCGTCAAGCAGACGCGCGAGCAGGAAACGAAGAGGTTCCGCCAGCGCGCGCTCGACGCCGCCGAAGACCGCGTGCTCGACGCGCTGCTGCCGCCGCCGCGCAACGTCGGCTTCACCAGCGAGGTGGGCGAATCGGCGGATTCGTCGACGCGACAGAAGTTCCGCAAGAAGCTGCGCGAAGGCGAACTCGACGACAAGGAAATCGAGATCGAGCTGTCCACGCCGATGCCGACGATGGAGCTGATGAGCCCGGCCGGCATGGAGGAGATGACGCAGCAGCTGCAGTCGCTGTTCTCGAACATGCCGGGCCGGCGCAAGCCGCGCAAGCTGCGCATCCGCGACGCGATGAAGCTGCTCGCGGACGAGGAGGCGGCCAAGCTCGTCGACGACGACGCGATCAAGACGCAGGCGATC
>DASWVL010000333.1:0-16695 GCA_036406255.1 Zeimonas sp. | reverse complement strand
AGGTCGACCTTCACGTGCTCGATGAACTCGAGCGAGTCGCCGGTCTGGCTCTGGATGTCGAGCAGCGACTGCAGCCACTCGTGCGTGCGCTTCTGCAGGTCGGTGAAGCTCTCCTTCTCGGCCTTGTACAGCCAGTGCGACGCAACGCCGGCCTGCGCGACGCGCTGCATCTCGTGCGTGCGGATCTGGAACTCCACCGGCGTGCCGAAGGGGCCGACGAGCGTCGTGTGCAGCGACTGGTACCCGTTGATCTTCGGGATTGCGATGTAGTCCTTGAAGCGCCCGGGCACCGGCTTGAAGGTTCCGTGCAGCGCGCCGAGCGTGAGGTAGCACTGCGGCACGGTGTCGACGAGCACGCGGAACCCGTAGACGTCGAGCACCTGCGAGAACGACAGACGCTTCTCGCGCATCTTGCGGTAGATCGCGTAGAGCGACTTCTCGCGTCCGTACACCTGCGCGTTCACGCCCGCCTCGGGCAGCGTCTTCTGCACCGTTTCGAGGATGCGGCCGATGACTTCGCGGCGGTTGCCGCGTGCGGCCTGTACGGCCTTCTGCAGCGTGCGCGCGCGCCACGGGAACAGGAAACGGAAGGAGAGGTCGACGAGTTCGCGGAACAGCTCGTGCAGGCCGAGGCGACTGGCGATCGGCGCGTAGATCTCGAGCGTCTCGCGTGCGATGCGCTGCTGCTTCTCGCGCGGCACCGCGTCGAGCGTCTGCATGTTGTGCAGTCGATCGGCGAGCTTGATCAGGATGACGCGCACGTCGCGCGCCATCGCCAGCAGCATCTTGCGGAAGCTCTCGGCCTGCTGCTGTTCCTTCGACGCGAACTCGACGCGCTCGAGCTTGGACAGGCCGTCGACCAGTTCGGCGACGTGCGGCCCGAACCGCTCGATGAGGATCGGCTTGGCGACCGAAGTGTCCTCGATGACGTCGTGCAGCAGCGCCGCCATCAGCGAATCGGCGTCGAGCTTCCATCGCGCGAGGATCTCGGCGACGGCGATCGGGTGCGAGATGTACGGCGCGCCGCTCGAGCGGAACTGGCCGAGGTGCGCCTGGTCGCCGAAACGGTATGCCTCGCGGATGCGGGCCAGTTCCTCGGCGGGCAGATAGGCGCTCGCGCGGCGCGTCAGCTCGGCGAGCGAGACGACACTGTGGTCGTCGGCAGGTGCCGCGAAGCCGTTGCCGGCGCCGTCGGGCTCGGCCGCCGGCGGCGGCACAGCACTGCGCTTGCGCCCTCTACGGGCGGTCTCGACGGTGTTGGGATTCGAACCCGGCATTGCGCTTTCGACCGCCGAACGCAGCGCCGTTCGTCAACAGGAGCTCATGTCGGTACGCGGCGCAGCATCTCGGGCCCGACCTTGCCGCCCGCGATCTCGCGCAGCGCGGTCACGGTCGGCTTGTCGTTCGACTCGATCTTCGGTGCGTGACCCTGCGCGAGCATGCGCGCACGGTAGGTGGCGGCGAGCGTGAGCTCGAACCGGTTGGGAATCTGCTTCAGGCAGTCTTCGACGGTGATACGGGCCATGGTTCACCTATGCAGGCGCGTCGCCGGCGATGCCGAGCGCGCAGAAAGTGGCGGGGTGGCGGGCGCGTTGCCGCGACAACCGGAGGCGTGCCGCTTCGACCAACGTGCGAAGCTCGGCGTGCGCAGTTGCAAAGTCTTGATTAATAATAACATATTGAAATCGGTGCGCCTGCTTCAATTCGGCGCGTGCGGCCGCGACGCGACGCTCGATCACTTCCGTGCTGTCCTGGCCGCGCTGCTCGAGGCGCTCGCGCAGCGCGTCGATCGACGGCGGCACGATGAAGATGCCGATGGCGTCGGGAAAGAGCTGCTGCACCTGCACCGCGCCCTGCCAGTCAATCTCGAGCACGATGTCGACGCCGGCGCGCATGCGCTCCTCGATCCAGCGCCGGGAGGTGGCGTACAGGTTGCCGTGCACCTCGGCCCACTCCAGGAATTCGCCGGCTTCGCGACGCTCTTCGAACTCGGCCCGGCCAACGAAGTGGTAGTCGCGCCCGTTCACCTCGCCGGCGCGCGGGGTGCGCGTGGTGAACGACACCGACAGCTGCAGCAGCGGACGGTCGGCGAGCAGTGCGCGCACGAGAGAGGTCTTGCCGGCGCCCGAGGGCGCGGCGACGACGAACAGGCTGCCCGCGGATTCGGAGGGCGTCATCGGAATCGCTCATTCAAGCGCGCCGCGCGTCGGCTCGACGAGCCTCGCGCAATGCGCCGTCGCCGGAGCCCGAGGCGTCGAAGGCGAGAGGGGTCGCTGGGCGCGGGTTCGAGTCTAGCAGCCGAGGCGGGGGCGCCGGCCTCTCCTCGCACCGGAGGATGGCCAGCGCGACGATCGAGACGAACACGATCTGCTCGTCTCCGATCTGCGGGCGCGGGTCGTTCCTGCGCGCACTGCAGGCGCCTCGGACGTTCGTCGACAGAACGGCGGGCGTGCCTGCCCCGCTGGCACAGAACGAAGGGCGTGCCTGCCACGCTGGCGATTTCACTGTGAAACACGGCGTTTCCTGCCGGGGGGCGGTCTCCGTGGCCAGGAATGCCGTGTTTTATAGCGTTTCGCGCCAGGGCGGCGTCGGACACGCGCTCGTTCGAGGGCACGACTTGCCTGGCGCGGTCTACGGCCCTACTCGAGGTTCTGCACCTGCTCCCGGATCTGCTCGATCAGCACCTTCAGTTCGATTGACGATCCGGTGAGGTCGATCGCTGCGGCCTTCGAGCCGAGCGTGTTCGCCTCGCGGTTCAGCTCCTGCAGCAGGAAGTCGAGCCGCTTGCCGACCGGCCCGGCGCCGGCCAGCACGCGGCGCATCTCGCCGACGTGCGCCTGCAGCCGGCCGATCTCCTCGGCGACGTCGATGCGCAGCCCGTACGCGGCGACTTCCTGGCGCACGCGCGCCATCGTCTCCTCGATCGGAACCGCTGCGCCCGTCTGCTCGAGTGCCTCGCGCAGCCGTTCGACGAGCTTGAGCTGCCACGCATCGACTAGCTCGGGGCCGCGTGCCGCGAGCGGCGCGACGATCGCGTCGATCGCGTCGGCACGTTCGAGGACGAAAGCGACGAGCTTGCTGCCCTCGCGGACGCGGCTGGCGGCGAACTCGGCGAGCGCATCGCGCGCGGCGGCGACGACCTCGCCGTTCACGTCGATGTCGGACGCCTCGTCGGCGACGACGCCCGGCCAGCGCAGCGCGTCGACGATGGTGGGCGGCGCCGCGTTCGGCATCGCCTGCGCGACCTGGCGCGCCAGGCCGGCGAAGCGGGCGAGCGCACGCTCGTCGATGCGCGCGGCCGCCTCGTCGTCGCGCGCGCCCGGGCGCAGCGCGACACGGCACTCGAGCTTGCCGCGCAACACCGCCGCGCCGAGCAGCTCGCGCAGCGCCGGCTCGGCAGCCCGCAGCTCGTCGGGAGCGCGCACGACGAGGTCGAGGAAACGCGCGTTCACGCTGCGCAGCTCGACGACGAGCTGGCCGGCGGAAGTGTTGCGCACCGACTGCGCATAGCCGGTCATGCTCTGGATCGGGCGCCGTTCGGCGGATCGCATCGGTCGGAACGTCGATTCGTGAGGGGAACTCTTTAGAATGGGTGCGCCCGATCGCCGACGAGTCTTCATCGAGAAATGGCCACCCAGACCAACGCGCCGTTGCCCGATGGGCTCGAAGTCGGCGGGTATCGCATTGTAAGGAAGATCTCGAGCGGCGGATTCTCGATCGTCTATCTCGCCGAGGACGAGAACGGCGTGCAGTACGCGATCAAGGAGTACCTGCCCAGCTCGCTCGTGCAGCGTGCGAGCGGCGAGCTGGAGCCGCGCGTCGCCGCGGCGAGCGAGCCCACCTTCCGTAACGGACTGCGCTGCTTCTTCGAGGAAGGCCGGGCGCTCGCGCGCATCTTCCACCCGAACGTCGTGCGCGTGGTGAACTTCTTCCGCGCGAACGGCACCGTCTACATGGTGATGGCCTACGAGCGCGGGCGCAGCCTGCAGGAACTGGTGTTGCGACATCGCCGCCGTCACGACAGGCGCACCCTCGCCGAGCGCCACGTGCTGCGCGTCTTCCATCTGGTGATGAACGGGCTGCGCGAGGTGCACGCCAACCGGCTGCTGCACCTCGACCTGAAGCCGGCGAACATCTACCTGCGGATCGACGGCACGCCGCTGCTGCTCGACTTCGGCGCCGCGCGGCGCGCGCTCGACGTGCAGCCGCACAAGCTCTTTCCGATGTACACGCCCGGATTCGCCGCCCCGGAGTTGTATCGGCGCAACCAGCAGCTCGGGCCCTGGACCGACGTCTACGGCATCGGCGCGAGCCTGTTCGGCTGCATGGCCGGGCAGCCGCCGCAGTCGGCCGACCAGCGTGAGCTGGAGGACAAGGTCCCCGCCGCGCTCGACGCGATGGACGGCGCGTATTCGCGTGCCCTGCTCGACCTGGTCGGCTGGTGCCTGAAGCTCGATGCGCTGGAGCGCCCGCAGAGCGTGTTCGCCCTGCAGCGCGCGATGCGCCACATCGACGCTCCGCCCGACGACGCGCAGCGCCCGCCGAGCACGGTGGGCCGCTGGCTCGACACGCTCGCCGGGCGCGTTCCGGTGCGGCGGCGAAGCGGCGAGGGCGTCACTTCGCCGGGCTGACGAAAGGAGCGGCTCATGCGCTTTTCGATCTACCAGGACACGCTGTGCGGGGCGCGCGCGACCAACCAGGACCGCATGGGCTACTGCTTCACGCGCGAAAGCCTGCTGATGCTCGTGGCCGACGGGATGGGCGGTCACCTGCACGGCGAGGTGGCCGCGCATCTCGCGTTGCAGGCGGCCGCCGCCTGCTTCCAGGCCGACGCCCGGCCGCTGCTCGTCGACCCGCCGGCCTTCCTCGACCGGGCGCTGCGCCACGCGCATCACGAGATCCTGCGCCATCAGCTGCTGCACGACCTGCCCGAGGCACCGCGCACGACGATCGTCGCCTGCGTCGTGCAGAACGGGCGCGCGTGGTGGGCGCACGCCGGCGACTCGCGGCTGTACTGGCTGCGCGATCAGCGCCTCGTCGCGCGCACGCGCGACCATTCCAAGGTGCAGAACCTGATCGATCTCGGGCAGATTAAGCCCGACGAAGCCGACACGCATCCCGAGCGCAACAAGGTGCTCAACTGCCTGGGCTCGCCTTTCGAGCCCACCGTCGATCTCGGTGGCGACGTCGCATTGCAGCCGGGGGACACGCTGCTGCTGTGCACCGACGGCGTGTGGTCGGCGCTCGCCGAGCCTGCGATCGTCGCGCAGCTGTCGGCCGACACCGTCCTGGCCGCGGTGCCGCGCCTGGTGCGCGCCGCGGTCGACGAGGCCGGAACGATGGCCGACAACGCCACTGCACTGGCGATGACCTGGGACGATGCGTCGGTGATGGGCGACGTGCTGTCGTCGGACGAAGTGCCCGACGGCGCGATCACGACGACGATCGCCGTCGGCCAGCTCGAGGCGGTCTCGCCGGCCGACGCGCTGAGCGAGGACGAGATCGAGCGTACGATCCGGGAGATTCGCGAGGCGATCTCGCGCACCGGGAGTACTTGAGGGCATGCCGATTCGTCCGAGCGGGCGCACACCCGACGCGCTGCGTCCGGTTCGCCTGGAACGTGGTTTCACGAAGCACGCAGAGGGTTCGGTACTCGTCGCCTTCGGGGACACGCGGGTGCTGTGCACCGCGAGCGTCGAGAGCAAGGTGCCCCCGTTCCTGCGCGGCGCCGGGCGCGGCTGGCTCACCGCCGAGTACGGCATGCTGCCGCGTTCGACGCACACGCGCAGCGAGCGCGAGGCCGCGCGCGGCAAACAGGGGGGACGCACCCAGGAGATCCAGCGGCTGATCGGACGCAGCCTGCGCGCGGTGTTCGACCTCGAGCGGCTTGGCGAGCGGACGATCACGCTCGATTGCGACGTGCTGCAGGCCGACGGCGGCACGCGCACCGCGGCGATCACCGGCGCGTTCGTCGCCGCGCACGATGCGGTCTCGCTGCTGCTTGCGCGCGGCGAGCTTGCGTCGAGCCCGATCCGCGATTTCGTCGCCGCCGTCTCGGTCGGGCTCTACGAAGGCACCCCCGTGCTTGATCTCGACTATGCCGAGGACTCCTCGTGCGACACCGACCTGAACGTCGTCATGACGGGTGCCGGCGGCTTCGTCGAGGTGCAGGGCACTGCCGAGGGCGAGCCCTTCACGCGCGCGCAGACGGACGCGCTGCTCGACCTCGCCACCGTCGGGATCGGGCGCCTGGTCGAGATGCAGAGGACGGCGCTCGCGCGTTGATGGGCCGCATCCGATGAAGCTCGATCGCATCGTGCTGGCGTCGGGCAACGCCGGAAAGCTTGCCGAGCTGACCGAGTTGCTCGCGCCGCTGGGAGTGAGCGTGCAGGCGCAGGCGGCGCTCGGCGTCACCGAGGCCGAGGAGCCGCATTGCACGTTCATCGAGAACGCGCTGGTGAAGGCGCGTCGCGCGAGCCGGCTGAGCGGCCTGCCCGCGATCGCCGACGATTCCGGTCTGTGCGTCGATGCCCTCGGCGGTCGGCCGGGCGTCCTGTCGGCGCGCTGGGCGTCGGCCGGTGACAACGACAGCACGGCAACCGATCGCAGCGAACGCGACCGCGCGAACAACGCCCGGCTCGTGCAGGAGCTGGCCGGCTGCGGCGATCGCGCCGCGCACTTCTATTGCGTGCTCGTGCTGCTGCGCGCGGCCGACGATCCGCAGCCGATCGTCGCCGATGCGAGCTGGGCGGGCGAAGTGATCGACGCGCCGCGCGGCAGCGGCGGCTTCGGCTACGATCCGCATCTGCTGATTCCGTCGCTCGGCCGCACCGTCGCCGAACTCGATGCGCAGACGAAGAACCGTCTCAGTCATCGCGGACGCGCGATGCGCGTCCTGATCGAGCGCCTGCGCGAGGCGGGCGTCGTCGCGTGATGGGCGCCGAATCGCGCGTGCGCACGATCGCACGCCGCGCGCGCGGCGACGAATCGTCGGGCGTTCGCTCGGCGCCGCCGCTTTCGGTCTACGTGCATCTGCCGTGGTGCATCCGCAAGTGCCCGTACTGCGATTTCAATTCGCACGCGGTGGTCGACGGCGACGAGGTGCCCGAGCAGCGCTACCTCGATGCGCTGCGCGCCGATCTCGAGGCGGCACTGCCGCAGGTATGGGGCCGGCCGGTGCAGACGATCTTCATCGGCGGCGGCACGCCGAGCCTGTTTTCGCCCGAATCGATCGACGCGCTGCTGACGATGCTGCGCACGCTGCTGCCGGTGGCGCCGGGAGCGGAGATCACGATGGAGGCGAACCCGGGCACCTTCGAGGCCGGGCGCTTTCGCGCGTTCGGCGACGCGGGAATCACCCGGCTGTCGATCGGCGTGCAGAGCTTCGCAGACGACGCGCTGCGCCGGATCGGGCGCGTGCACGACGCGCAGCAGGCGCGGCGCGCGATCGAGACGGCGGCGGAGCACTTCGACACCTGGAATGTCGACCTGATGTACGCGCTGCCGGGGCAGACGCAGGAGGACCTGCGCGCCGAGCTGCACGAGGCGCTGGCGTTCTCGCCGCCGCACCTGTCGTACTACCATCTGACCATCGAGCCGAACACGGCGTTCGCGGTGCGACCGCCCGTGCTGCCCGACGAGGACACTGCGAGCGAGATGCAGGTGCTGATCGAGGACGAGGCGCGCGACGCCGGACTGCAGCACTACGAGGTCTCGGCGTATGCGCGTGCGCGTCACCGCTGCGAGCACAACCTCAACTACTGGCAGTTCGGCGACTACCTCGGGCTCGGTGCCGGCGCGCACGGCAAGCTGTCGTTCCAGGATCGCATCGTGCGCGAGGCGCGCGTGCGCAACCCGCGCGAGTACATGCGCGCGGCACTCGGCGCAGGCACCGATGGGCCGCTGGCCACGTCGCATCCGGTGCCCGCGCGCGAGCTGCCTTTCGAGTTCATGCTGAACGCGCTGCGCCTGGCCGAAGGCGTGCCCGCCGCCTGGTTCGTCGAGCGCACCGGCCTCTCTACGATCGTGATCGCCGACGCGGTGGAGCGGGCGGTGCAGCGCGGGCTGCTCGTTCCCGATCCCACCGTCTATCGGGCGACACCGCTCGGCGCACGCTTCCTGAACGACCTGCAGCAGATATTCCTGCCCGGATGACCGGAAACGGACACCGGAGAAACGGAGGAGACATGGACACGATCCAGACGACGATGATGCCGGTGCCGCTGTCGCTGAACCGGCTGCTCGAGCACGCGGGCAGGCTCTTTGCGCAGCGGGAGATCGTCTCGCGGCTGCCGGACAAGTCGCTGCGTCGGCACACGTACGGCCAGTGGTATGCGCGCACGCGCGAACTGGCCGCAGCGCTGCAGAAGCTCGGCCTGCGCCGCGGCGACCGCGTGGCGACGCTGTGCTGGAACCATCACGCGCATCTCGAGGCGTATTTCGGCATTCCGGCCGCCGGCGGCGTGATGCACACGCTGAACCTGCGCCTGGCGCCCGACGACCTCGGCTGGATCGCGCATCACGCGAAGGACCGCTTCCTCATCGTCGACGACACGCTGCTGCCGCTGTACGAGCGCTTCGCGTCGCTGCACCGTTTCGAGCGCGTCATCGTGTTTCCGTTCTCCGGCGCGCCGGTCGCCGTGCGCGAAGGCGACGACGAGCGGGGAGTCGCGCCGATCGACGACTACGAGCAATTGCTCGAGCAGGCGCGCGCGGGGTTCGCGCAGGCGGGAGCCGGCTTCCAGTACGTCGCGCACGACGAGAACGATCCCGTTGCCATGTGCTACACCTCGGGCACGACCGGGCGGCCGAAGGGTGTCGTGTACTCGCACCGCTCGACGGTGCTGCATTCGTTGAACTGCGCGCTGCCCGACTACGTCGCGCTGTCGGCGAACGACGTCGTGCTGCCGGTCACGCCGATGTTCCACGCGAACTCGTGGGGCATCCCGTACGCGGCGGTGATGCTCGGCGCGAAGCTCGTCTTTCCCGGCCCGCACCTGCACCCCGACGACCTGCTCGACCTGATGCAGCTCGAGCCGCCGACGCTGTCGCTCGGCGTGCCGACGATCTGGCTCGGACTCATCCAGGCCTTCGAGGCGAACCCCGGTCGCTGGAAGCTGCCGACCGGGATGCGCAGCATGGTCGGCGGTGCCGCGGTGCCCGAGGCGCTGATCCGCGCCTTCGCGCGCAACGGCGTGCGACTGGCGCAGGGCTGGGGCATGACCGAGACCTCGCCGATGGCGTCGCTCTTCTTCGAGAAGCCCGAGTTGCGCGACGCCACCGGCGAGGACGAATGGTTCGCCCGCAAGGCGACCTGCGGCATTGCCGTGCCGCTGGTCGAGCTGCGCATCATGGGCGACGAGGGGCCCGCGCAATGGAACGGCCGCGACGTCGGCGAGCTGCAGGTGCGCGGACCCTTCATCACCGGCTCGTACCACGAGGAGCCGCGCAGCCCCGAGAAGTTCACCGACGACGGATGGCTGCGCACCGGCGACGTCGCGTCGGTCGATCCGCACGGCTACATCCGGATCACCGATCGTACGAAGGACCTGATCAAGTCGGGCGGCGAGTGGATCAGCTCGGTCGACCTGGAGAACGCGATCATGGCGCACCCCTCGGTGGCCGAGGCCGCGGTGATCGCGATCGCGCATCCGAAGTGGACCGAACGCCCGCTCGCCTGCGTCGTGCTCAAGCCCGGCAAGACGCTCGACGCGGCCGAACTGCGCGAGTTCCTCGCGCCGAAGTGCGCGCGCTGGCAGCTGCCCGATGCGATCGAGTTCATCGACGAGATTCCGCGCACGTCGACCGGCAAGTTCTGGAAGGTGAAGCTGCGCGAACGCTACGCCGACTGGCGCTGGCCCGAGGATGCGGTCAGCCCCGAGGCGCAATGACGCCGGGCCTGGCTACTTCTTCCAGTGTCCGGCTGCTTCGGCGATGAACGGCCCGCAGATCGAGCCGTTGATCTTGCAGTCGAGCAGCACCGGCCCGTCGTCGCGCGAGCGCAGCAGCGGCGCCGCCTCGCGCAGCTGCTCGAGCGTGCGGATCGTCGCGGTGCGAAAGCCGAATGCCTCGGCCACCGGCGCATAGTCGACGTCCGGGAATACGGCGCGCGCGACCGGCATGTTCTCGAGGCGCAGGTAGTGCAGCTCCGCGCCGTAGGCGCAATCGTTCATGACGACGACGACGAGCGGGATGTCCTCGCGCACCGCGGTCTCGAGTTCCCCGAGCGTCATCAGCAGCCCGCCGTCGCCGACGACGAGCACGGTCGTCGCGTCGGGACGTGCGCGCGCGAAGCCCAGCGCGGTGCCGAAGGCCATCCCCACCGAGAAGAAGTCCCACGGCGTCTTCAGATGGCCGGGACCCTGCACCGACAGATAGGGCAGGACCTGCACGAAGTTGCCCGAGTCGTAGACGAGATTGCGATCGGGCGGCAGCAGCCGCTCCAGCTCGAGCGCGAGCGCGCGCGGGTCCACGGTGCGCGGCGTGTGCTCCGGGCGGAATTCCTGGGTCCAGTCGAAGTGCGCGAGGCGCTGGCGGTTGTCGTCGTTGCGCAGGGGCTTGTCGGCGGCCGCGCGCTCGGGCAGGGCCTCGCGCAGCTGCTGCGCGACCCGACGTGCATCGCCGACGACGGCGACGTCGGCCGGCCCCCAGCGACCGATGTGGCTGCGGTCGCGATCGACGTGGATGACCGGGGCGCCGACCGCGAGAGCGGCACCCGCGCTCGTCGTTCGCTGGTTGAAGCTCGCGCCGAAGACGACGATGCAGTCGGCCTCGTCCATCAGCCGGCGACCGGCCGAGTGCGAGAACGAGCCGATGATGCCGACGTGGAACGGATTCCCGCGAAACAGGTCCTTCGCCTTCAGGGTAGTGGCGAGTACCGCGCCCACGTGGTCGGCCAGTTCTTCGATGGCTTCGCGCGCGCCGGCCTGATGCGCGCCGATGCCGCAGACGAAGAGCGGCTTGCGGCTGCGCTGCAGTACGGCAGCGGCAGCGGCGATCGATGCCGGCGAGGCCTTGCCCGACGCGTTCGCGGTGGGCCGGGAGGGGGGCGCGAGGTTCGGCGACTGTGTCGGGGCGTCGATCGTCGCGCACTGGACGTCCACTGGCAGCAGCAGTGCGACGGCCTGGCCTTGGCGTGCGTGCTCGATCGCGAGTTCCAGCGTGTCGAGGGCGCTCGCGGCCGAGCGTGCGACGAAGGTGCGGATGCCGGCGGCGCTGAGCACCGCCTCGGCGTCGAGCGCCTTGCCGTCCGGGCCGGGTTCGTTGCTCGGCGCGACTCCGATCGGCGCGTCGCCGAACATCAACAGCAGTGGCGAGCCCGTGCGGCTCGCGCTGACCGCGCCGTGCAGTCCGTTGGTCGTTGCCGGTCCGCGCCCGATCAGCGCCAGGCCGAGTTCACCGGTGGCCGAAGCCCAACCGTCGGCCATCGCGATCGCACTGTTCTCGTGGCGCGCCGCGTGGAAGGGCACGCCGAGGCCGTCGAGCGTCGACGCGAGCAACATCGTGTCGTCGCTCATCAGGCCGAACACGGGGGCGCCGAGCGAACGCAATTCGAGCGCCAGCGCTTCGTACACGGGGATGCGCCGCGCGTTCGTGCTCGGAGAACGAACGGGATCCGGTGCAAGGGTCGTCGACACGGGCTTCTCCTCGTTGAAGATATACGAATAATAGATCTTAATGAGCCCGCTGGCACGCAGAAAAACGACCTTGCAGCGTGTGCGTCGGAACGGTGCAGCGCCTGGGTCTTCGACGCGGTACGATGCACCGACGCGGTGCAAAAGTTCGCGGCCCGTACCGCACGCGGGGCAATCGCGCATGGCACGCATCGTGCTTCGTTGTTCATGAGCACGCTTTTGAAGCGACGCGCAAAAGAGTCGAGAATCGCGCCTTTCCGTCGAACCCCGCATCCCCAGGAGAATTCCGAACATGGCTAGCGTCCAGGACGTGATCCGCATGATCGCGGACAACGAAGTGAAATTCGTCGATCTGCGTTTCACCGACACGCGCGGCAAGGAGCAGCACGTCTCGGTTCCGTCGAAGAGCTTCGACGCCGAGAAGTTCGAGACGGGGCACGCCTTCGACGGCTCGTCGATTGCCGGCTGGAAGGGCATCGAGGCGTCCGACATGCTCCTGATGCCCGACCCCGAGACCGCCTGCCTCGATCCGTTCCGCGAGGAAGCCACGTTGCTGCTCTCGTGCGACGTGATCGAGCCGTCGGACGGTGTCGGCTATTCGCGCGATCCGCGCTCGATCGCGCGGCGCGCCGAGGCGTACCTGAAGTCGAGCGGAATCGGCGACACCGCGTACTTCGGTCCGGAGCCCGAGTTCTTCATCTTCGACTCGGTCACCTGGTCGATCGACATGTCGGGCTGCGCCGTACGGATCCAGTCGGAGGAAGGGTCGTGGTCCACGGGCCGCGAGATCGAGGGCGGAAACCTCGCGCATCGGCCCCCGGTGAAGGGCGGCTACTTTCCGGTGCCGCCGGTCGACTCGTTCCAGGACATCCGCTCGGAGATGTGCCTGATCCTCGAGCAGATGGGCATTCCGGTCGAAGTGCACCATCACGAGGTTGCGGGCGCCGGGCAGAACGAGATCGGCACCAAGTTCTCGACGCTCGTGCAGCGCGCCGATTGGCTGCAACGCATGAAATACGTGATTCATAACGTTGCACACAGCTATGGCAAGACGGCGACCTTCATGCCGAAGCCGATCGTCGGCGACAACGGCTCGGGGATGCACGTGCACCAGTCCATCTGGAAGGAGGGGCAGAACCTCTTCGCCGGCGACAAGTATTCGGGGCTGTCCGATTTCGCGCTGCATTACATCGGCGGAATCATCCATCACGCGCGCGCGCTGAACGCGCTCGCCAATCCGACGACGAACTCGTACCGGCGGCTCGTTCCGCATTTCGAGGCGCCGGTCAAGCTCGCCTACTCGAGCCGCAACCGCTCGGCTTCGATCCGGATCCCGTACGTGCCGAGCCCGAAGGGCCGTCGCATCGAGGTGCGCTTTCCCGACCCGATGGCCAACCCGTACCTGCTGTTCGCTGCGATGATGATGGCAGGCCTGGACGGCGTGCAGAACCGGATGCATCCGGGCGAGCCGGCCGACAAGAACCTGTACGACCTGCCGCCCGAGGAGGAAGCGCGCATCCCGACCGTGTGCGCGTCGCTCGACCAGGCGCTCGAAGCGCTCGATGGCGACCGAGAGTTCCTCACGCGCGGCAGCGTCTTCACCGACGACATGATCGATGCGTACCTGGCGCTGAAGACCGAGGAGGTCCAGCGCGTGCGCATGACGACGCATCCGGTCGAGTTCGACCTCTACTACAGCCTGTGAGCGCGCGGGTCGGACGCGACGACCCGCAGGTCGGTCGGCCGTTCGGCCGCCTTGGATTCGGTGCACGGGCTGTCTTACACTCGGACGCCCGCTGCACAGGATCCCGCCGTCCATGACCGTCCGTTCCCGCCTCGCGTTCGCCGTGTGCGTCCTCGCCGGTACCGGCTTCGCTGCATGCGCTCCGTCGGCCTTCGCCCAGGTGTATCGATGCGACTCGCCCAACGGCGTGCCGGTGTACCAGGGCACCCCGAACGGGGCGAACTGCCAGCCGATCGATCTGCAGCCGCTCACGACGATTCCCGCGCCGAAGCTGCCCGGGACGAAGGGGTCGGCAGGCGCCGGCGCGGGCGGCCCGGGCAGCGCCGCTCGCCCGTCGCCGGAAGGGTTTCCGAAAGTCGACGGCGCTGCGCAGCGGGCGCGCGACAGCGACCGCAGACGCATCCTGGAGGACGAGCTGCAGAAGGAGCAGGAGCGGCTCGGCGACCTGAAGGCCGAATACAAGAACGGCGAGCCCGACCGACTCGGCAACGAACGCAACTATCAGAAGTACCTCGATCGGGTCGCGAGACTCGAGGAGGACATCGCACGAACCGAGAGCAACATCGAGTCGCTGCGGCGCGAGCTGAGCACGATTCGGCAGTAGCGCCGGCGGGCGGCGCGTCGACCGACGCGGGTCCGTTCACCGCGCTCGACTGGCTCGCCGTCGCCGTCGTCGTGCTCGACGCGCGCGGCCGTGCGCGCTTCCTGAACGCGGCGGCCGAGCAGCTGTTCGGACTCTCGCGCCGCCAGGCGACGGGACGCCGTTTCGCCGCACATTTCATCGACGCGCAGCCGCTCGTGGATCTGCTCGCCGAAGCCGCGGCAGGGGGCTTCGAGGAGAAGACGATCGATCTCTCGCTCGCGCGCCCCGGACACGACGCGCAGCAGCTGATCGTCTCGGCCGTCGTCGGCCCCGATGCCACGGCGCCGGTGCTGCTCGAGTTCCGTCCGCACGAGCAGCGCCAGCGCCTCGATCGCGCCGAGCGGCTGCTCGAGTCGACCAGCGCGTACCGCGAGCTGGTGCGTCACCTTGCGCACGAGATCGGAAATCCGCTGGGCGGCATCCGCGGCGCGGCGCAGCTGCTCGACGCCGAACTCGACTCGCCGGCCCTGCGCGAATACACGAGCGTGATCGTCAAGGAGGCCGACCGGCTGCAGTCGCTCGTCGACCGCCTGCTGGCGCCGCACCGAGGCCGTCCACTGACCGAGCGCGTGAACATCCACGAAGTCTGCGAATGGGTGCGATCGGTCGTGCTCGCCGAGTTCCCGCGCGGGCTGGAGATCCTGCGCGACTACGACGCGAGCCTGCCGGAGTTGCTCGCCGACCGCGAGCGACTGGTGCAGGCGCTGCTGAACCTGGTGCGCAACGCCGCGCAGGCGATGCACGGACACGGCCGCATCGTGCTGCGCACCCGCATCGCGCGGCAGCAGACGATCGCGCGGCGGCGCTGGAAGCTCGCGCTCGACCTGCACGTCGTCGACGACGGCCCCGGGGTGCCCGCCGCGATCGCCGAAAGGATCTTCGATCCCCTGGTCTCGGGCCGCGACGGCGGTAGCGGCCTCGGGCTCACGCTTGCGCAGAACCTCGTGCAGCAGCATGGGGGCATCATCGAGTTCGACAGCCGCCCCGGGAAGACCGATTTCCGCATCCGCTTGCCGCTGCAGGAGGACGAGACGTGAGCGTCGTGTGGATCGTCGACGACGACGAATCGATTCGCTGGGTGCTCGAGCGGGCGTTCGAGCGCGAGGGCCTGAGCACCCGCGTCTTCGGCGACGCGCGCTCGTGCCTGGCTGCCCTCGCGCACGACGCGCCGCGCGTGCTCGTCTGCGACATCCGCATGCCCGGCGACAGCGGCCTGGAACTGCTCGCCGCGTTCCGGCGGCGCGAGCCCGACACGCCGGTCATCGTGATGACCGCCTATTCCGACCTCGACAGCGCGGTGGCGGCGCTGCAGGGCGGCGCCTTCGAGTACCTGCCCAAGCCCTTCGACGTGCCGGCTGCGGTGCAACTGGTGCGGCGCGCCCTCGAGCAGCGCCGCGGCGATCCCGGCGACGACGACGCGATCGAGACGCGCCTCGGGCTGCTCGGGCGCGCACCGGCGATGCAGGACGTGTTTCGCGCGATCGGCCGGCTCGCGCAGTCGAACGCGACGGTGCTGATCACCGGCGAATCGGGTACCGGAAAGGAGCTGGTCGCGCGCGCACTGCACGAGCACAGCCCCCGAGCCAGAGGCGAGTTCGTCGCGGTGAACGCCGCAGCGATTCCGCGCGAGCTGCTCGAGTCGGAGCTCTTCGGTCATGAACGCGGCGCGTTCACCGGCGCGGTGCAGACGAGGCAGGGCCGCTTCGAGCAGGCGCGCGAGGGTACGCTGTTCCTCGACGAGATCGGCGACATGCCGCCCGAGATGCAGACGCGCCTGCTGCGCGTGCTCTCCGACGGCCAGTACTACCGCGTCGGCGGCCACCAGCCGCTGAAGGCCGAGGCGCGCGTGATCGCCGCCACGCACCAGGCACTCGAGGAGCGCGTACGACAGGGGCTGTTCCGCGAGGACCTGTTCCACCGCCTGAACGTCATCCGGCTGCGGATGCCGCCGCTGCGCGAGCGTGCCGACGACGTCGAACTGCTCGCGCGCCACTTCCTGCAGCGCAGCGCCCAGGAGCTGGGCGGCGAACCGAAGCGGTTGTCGCCGACGGCATCGCGCGCGCTGCGGGAATACACGTGGCCCGGCAACGTGCGCGAGCTGGAGAACCTGTGCCGCTGGCTCACGCTGATGATCCCGTCGCGCACGATCGAACTGCGCGACCTGCCCACGGCGATCCGCGACCCCGGCGCAGCGGCGGCCGAGTCGTTCGCGGCGGCGGCGCCCGAACGCGAGCCCGGTGCCATGCCGGATGCGGCGCTCACCGCGCAGGAAGCCGACCTGGCCTCCGCTCCCGCGCACTACGGACGCGTCGAGCGCGCCCCCGGCTGGCAGCAGCTGCTCGCCGCCGAAGTGGCTGCGCAGCTCGCCTCGCCGTCGTCTTCCGGCGACGAACCGTTGCTGATGGACCGGCTCACCCGCGACTTCGAGGCGACGGTGATCGCGACCGCGTTGCGCCACACGCGCGGGCGTCGGGTCGAGGCCGCACAACGCCTGGGCATCGGCCGCAACACGATCACGCGCAAGATCGGAGAGCTGCGCCTGGACGAGCTGGAGCGCGGGGTGTAGCGGGTAGACTTCGCGCCCGGGAGGATCGGATCGAATGCCCAACGAAAGCTTCGGCGAGGCGATGCGGCGCGCGCTCGGCACGCAACTGATGACGGTGGCCGGCGCCGTC
>DASWVL010000332.1:0-46992 GCA_036406255.1 Zeimonas sp. | reverse complement strand
CGCCCCGCAGTCGGCGAGAATCCGATCGATCTCGCGTTCGGTGCTCATCGCGTTGATCGCGACGCCGATGACGCCCGCCAGGCCGCATGCGATGTAGAACTCGACGATCTCGCGCGAATTGCGCATCAGCCCGGCGACGCGGTCGTCCTTGCGCAGGCCCGCCGAAACCAGCGCGCCGGCCAGCCGGGCCGCGCGCGCATGGGTCTGCGCGTAGGTGATCTCCGTGCCGTCCGCCAGAAGCAGCTGGACGGCGTCGCCCGCTTCCCGCGCGGCACTGCCGAAGACCTCGTCCACCCGCATCGGGACGTTCATGTTCTCCCCCTTCCCGTCAGATCGACATCCGCTGGCCACCGTCGATGACGAAGGTCTCGCCGGTGATGAACGCGGCCTTCTCCGACACCAGGAACGCGACCAGTTCGCCGATCTCCGCCGGCTGGCCGACCCGCCGCAGCGGAATCCGCGAGACGATTCGCCTGGACAGCTCGGGATCGTCGAGGGCTCCACGGGAGATCTCGCTGACGATGTATCCGGGCGCCACGCACACGACGCGGATGCCGTCGCGCGCCCACTCGGCGGCGAGCGCGCGCGTCAGGCCCTCGACGCCGGCCTTCGAGGCGCAGTACGCCGCCGCACCGGGCACGCCCATCGCAGCGAACATCGAGCCGATGTTGACGACGACGCCGCCGCCACGCTCCTGCATCGACGGGTGCGCCGCACGGGCGAGCGCGTACTGCGCGACCAGGTTGATCTCGAGCGTATCGCGCAGGCGCTGGACGCTCAGTTCGGCGGTTCGTGCCTCCGGCATGACACCGGCGTTGTTGACGACCACGTCGACTCCGCCGTGCGCCCTGCGCGCCTCGGCGACGAAATCGTTCAGCGCCTGTTCGTCGCTCACGTCGCCGACGTGGACGGACACCGCCGATCCCGCATCGCGGATGAGGGCCGCCGTTTCCTGCAGTGCCGATGCGTCGCGTGCCAGGCAGGCGATTGCGTAGCCTTCCCTCGCCAGCGAGAGCGCGATCGCGCGTCCGATGTTGCGGCTCGCGCCGGTGATCAGCGCGACGCGACTCATGCCTGGCCGTCCTCGAGGTCGGAGAGGACGAAGGCGCCCTTGTTGAGCCACTCCCCTCCGTCGATCGTGAAGACTTCCCCGTTGACGTAGTCGGCTGCCGACGAGCACAGGTAGACGCCCGCCTCGACCGTTTCCTCCACGGTTCCGAACCGACCGGCGGGAACGCGGTCGATAATCCGTTGCTGGCCTTCGCGGGTCGGCCACAGCACCGCGTGCGACTGTTCGGTGTCGACGAAGCCCGGGCACAGGCAATTGACCTGCACGTTGCGGCCGCCCCATTCGACGGCGAGCGTCTTCGACATCGCGATCAGGCCCGCCTTCGCAGCGGCCGAGTGAACGGTGCCGGGACCGCCGACCCAGGCATAGCTCGCGGTGATGCTGAGGATCTTCCCCCCGCCCTGCGCGAGCATGCGGCGCCCGGCCGCCATCGCGCAGTATGCCGACCCGTTCAGCACGATGTTGACGACCGAATTCCAGCCGTTCGGCGTGATCTTCTCCGCCCGGCAGATGAAGTTCCCGGCCGCGTTGTTGACGAGTACGTCGAAGCGGCCGGTTTCCTTCGCCACCCGATCGATGGTGGCTTCGACCGCCTGCGGATCGCGGATGTCCAGCGGGCAGACCAGCGCCTTGCCGCCCCGCTCGCGGATGGCATCGGCGGTCGCTTCGAGCCGCTCGGCCTGGCGTGCCGCCAGCGCGACCGTCGCGCCGAGTTCGGCGAAACGCAACGCGAACGCGCGGCCGAGTCCGGTGCCGGCGCCGGTCACGAATGCGGTCTTGCCGCCGAACGAGTCGAAACCCTTCATCGTTGTCCCCCCCTGCATGATCGACGCTCCGGAGTATGTGCGACCGATGAAGTGCACGTCAAGAGATTATGGAATTAAGTTCCGCACTATGGACCCCGGCCGAACGCATCGTGCCGGAAGCGGACCGGCTCCATCGGGCGAGTCGTTCAGTCGCGGACGCTTCGAGGCGGGGCGCTGTCCTGCCCCGCGTGTACGCCCGCGTGCAGGCAGATCGCATCCTTCACCGCGATCAGGCGGCGGCCGATCTCGTCCATCGTGCGACGGGGAAGATGGCGTGCCGGCGCTCCGCACGAAAGCACCAGCGGAGGTCCTTCGACGCAGGTGAGCGGAACGGCGACACCGTTGATGTCCTGCCGCCAGCTCGCGACCGACCATGTGTATCCGCGCTCGCCGAACTGGCGCACGCCTTCGTCGATCTTCGCCGAGATGTCGGCCCAGTGCTTCGCGTGCCGCAGCCGGAGATGCTCGAGCAGCAGACGCCGCTCGGCGTCGGGCAGTGCCGCCAGCAGCGCGTGTCCCGTTGCGGTGCCCGCGAGCGGAATGCGCGATCCGACCTCCAGCCGCAGCGTCATCAGGGTCTTCTTGCTGTGGCAGACCTCGAGGTGGATGACGTCGAGTCGATCGCGCCCGCCCAGCGCCGCATGGACGCCGAATTCGTCGGCGAGCTGCTGCAGATGGGGCCGCACCAGATCGCCGATGCTGTAGCTGTCCCGTGCGGCGAAACCGAGCGCGAGCACGGCGGTGCCGAGCCGATACTGGCGCCTGCGCGGCGAATAGTGCAGGTAGCCCATTGCGGCGAGGCCCTGCAGCAGGCGCGAAGCCGTCGGCTTCGGCAGGCGTACCGCATTCGCGACCTCGGTGCTGCTCTGCCAGACCGAGCGGTCGGCGAAGCTTTCGAGCACCATCAGCCCTCGGCCCAGCGCGGTGACGAAGTTGCGGTCGGCGGACACCGCGCCGCGCGTGCGGCGCCTCGACAGGCGCTCGCGCACCGAAGGGAGCTTCACCGTCTCCGAAGCCGTTTCAGCGGAAGCCACTGCGCAAGTCTCCTCATTCGTTCCAGAACGTCACGCCGAGGCTCGCGACCGTGTCCGCGATATCGGTGGCGAGCTCGATCAACGCGGGCCCCAGCACGCGTCGAAACTTCTCTTCGGTATCGCGCGGCCGCCTCGCTCCGCAGTTCAGCGCGAGGAGTGTCGCGCCCTGGTCGAGCAGCAGGGGCGCTCCGACCGCGAAGATCTCCGGCTTCCAGTCGCCGAAGGAGACCGCGTAGCCGTCGCGCGCCGCCTGATGCAGGGCCCGGCGCAGCCGCTCGAGGACCTGCGGTGCGTTCTCGCCGGCCTGCCGTTCGACGAGCCGCAGCCGCGCTTCGCGATCGGCAGGCGCCAGGCCGTGCAGGTACGCGCGGCCCATCGCGGTCGAACTCATCGGGATCACCGTGCCGACCCGCAGCCGCATCGCAACCGTCTCGGGGCCGGCACACGTGTCGAGGTAGACCATCGACGCGCCGTCGCCGGCACCGAGAGCCACCGGCATGTCGTGGCGCTGGGCGAACTCGGTCATCAGCGGATGGGCGATCCGCCTCACCGGCAGGGTGTTCAACAGCGCGTGCCCGAGCGCGCTCACCTTCTCGCCGAGGTGATACGGCCCGGCCGGCCCGGTCTTCCGCAGGTAGCCCATGCGAACGAGCGTGTACGTGAGTCGCGCGACGGTCGCCTTCGGGAACCCGGTGCGATCGGCGATCTCCTTGTTGCCCAGCGGAGTGTCGACCTCGCGGAACGTGCGCAGGATCTCGAGGCCGCGCCGGAGCGAAGTCGCGCCCGCCTGCCCGCCCTCGAAAACCGGCGCGACGGGTGCCGGCCTGCGCGGCGCCGCCATCTCAGCGGCCTACCCAGACAGGTTTGCGCTTCTCCGCGAAGGCGCGCGGACCCTCCTGCGCGTCCTCGCTCGCGTAGACCTTGCGATAGATCGACTTTGCGCGCTCGAATCCGGCAGCGCAGCCCAGATCCATCGCGCGCAGGATCGCCTCCTTTCCCGCCAACACCGTGAGCGGCGCATTGTCGCGAATGGTTCGCGCAAGAACCATCGCACGTGCGCGTACCGCCTCAGGAGTCGACTCGACGTAGTTCACGAAGCCGAGCGCGTGCAGGCGCTCCACCGGCATCATCTCGCCCGTCAGCAGCATCTCGGCGACGACCGGCTGGGGCAGCATCCAGAGCAGCGGCACGGCCCACGGCGATCCGCGGCCGATCTTCGCCTCGGTGACCCCGCCTCGCGTGCCGGCGAGGCCCACCCGGAGGTCCGAGTTCAGGCACAGCATCATGCCTCCTGCCGCGAAGTGTCCGGTCATCGCGGCGATGATCGGCTTGCCGACGGTGCGCATCCGCTCGTAGAAGGGATCGGACAGGACGTCGAGGATGTCGACACCGCGCTCGCGCCGGATCTCGGCGGTTTCCTTCAGGTCCATCCCGGCGCAGAAGGTGCCGCAGTCGGCCGAGGTCAGCACGCCGACGCGAACGGCCGGGTCGCGGTCGAGCTCGCTCCACAGCGCGTGCAGACGTTCGGCGGCGGCGATCGACAGCGCATTGCGTCGTTCCGGCCGGTTCAGGGTGATCACTGCGATGCCGTCGTCGACGACATACTGGACGATCTCGTTCTCGTTCATGCCGGAGGCCTGAATTCTTTGGCTGCGAATGGCGAATCTTAGCGCGCCCCCGAATCACTGTGCGGAATCTGTTTTCAAATTTGTTGCAGCTACGCCGATCGCTTGGCATCATTGCCGCAACGAACCCGGCAGGAGCGACGCGTGGAAACTGGATCGACCCCCTATCTCGACTTCGGACTCGAGCACGAGCACGTGGAATTCCGCGAGCAGTTCCGCCGCTTCGTCCAGGAGCAGATCGAACCGATCGCCGTGGAGGCCGAAGCCAGGGGCGAATTCCCGAAGGAGGTGTATCGGAAACTGGCCGAGCACGGTTATCTCGGCGTGAACTTCCCCGAGGAGATCGGCGGCGGCGGCGACCTGCTGATGGGCTGCATCTTCTACGAAGAGCTCACGCGGGCGTCGGCCGGCATCTCGGCCGGCGTCTTCGCGCATCAGCACCTGGCGACCGGCCCGGTCCTGCGCTTCGGTACCGAGGCGCAGAAGTCCGAGTTCGCCTACCCGGCCGCGCGCGGCGAGCGGATCGGCGCCTTCGGGCTCACCGAACCGGATGCCGGCAGCGACATCCGCGGCATCCGGACCCGTGCTCGCCAGGTCGGCGGCAACTGGGTCATCAACGGCAGCAAGCTCTACATCACGAACGGCGGGATCGCCGACTTCATCGTGGTCGCGGCACGGACCGGCGACGACCGGGGATCCGGGAGCCTGACGCTGTTCCTGGTCGATACGCGCGACAAGGGCGTGAACGCTTCCGAACTTCGAAAGGTCGGCAACCACTCGTCCTCGACGGCGTTCATCAGCTTCGAGGACGTGGCGGTCGCGCCCGACTACGTGCTGGGAAGCGTCGGCCAGGGTCTGGGTCAGCTCAAGGCGACGCTGACCGAGGGCAGGATCCTCGTCGCCAACCGCGGCCTCGCCATCGGACAGGAGGCCTGCGAAAGCATCCTGCGCTACGCGCAGGAGCGCAGCGCCTTCGGCCAGCCGATCGGAAAGTTCCAGGCGGTCGCCTTCAAGATCGCTGAAATGGCCACCCGATGCGATGCCGCGCGGCTGATGATCTACCGGGCCGCGCGCCTGAAGATGGCAGGCCACGACTGCATCCGCGAGGCGTCGATGGCGAAGTTCATGGCGAGCGAACTCGCCGTGCAGGCGGCCACGTCCTCGCTGCTGCTGCACGGCGGCGCCGGCTACATGGAAGAGATGAAGATCGCGAGACTGTTTCGGGATGCACCCGAAGCGTGGATCGGCGAAGGCACCAACGAGATCCAGCTGATGGTCATCGCGAAGGCGTTGGGCCTGCTCTGATGTCCTATCCGTCCCTGTTGTCGCCCTTCCGCCTGGGCCGCCTCGAGCTGCGCAACCGCGCGATGGTGCCGGCGATGACCACGAACTTCGCGCAGGCCGACGGCTCGGTCGGCGACGCGTTGATCGGCTATCTGGTGGAACGGGCCAACGGCGGTTTCGGTTCGATCGTCACCGAGAACATCGGCGTGCATCCGGGCGGTCGGGTGATGCCGCGCATGGTGATGGCCGACGACGATCGCTACCTGCCCGGGCTGCGCCGCCTCGCGTCGGCGGTGCATGCGGCGGGAGGGGTCCTGATCGGGCAGCTCAGCCACGCGGGCCGCCAGACGCGCAGCCGGATCACCGGCCAGCCGCTGGTCGCCCCGTCGGCGATTCCCTGCCCGCTGAATCGCGAGATGCCGCGCGAGCTGTCGATCCCGGAGATCGAACGACTCGAGACGTCGTTCATCGACAGTGCGCAGCGGCTCGCCGACGCAGGCTTCGACGGCGTCGAGATCCACGGCGCACACGGCTACCTCGTCGGCGCGTTCCTGTCCGCCTACTCCAACCGCCGCACCGACGCATACGGTGGCGCGCTCGAGAACCGCATGCGTTTCCTGCGCCGGATCGTCGCGGGCATCAAGACGCGACTCGGCGACGGGTTCCCGCTGATCGTCCGGATCAGCGCGTGCGAGTTCGTTCCCGACGGCCTCGACCTCGAGCAGGCGATCGCGATCGCCGGCCGGCTCGAGGCCGACGGAGTCCACGCACTGTCGGTGTCCGTCGGCGTCTACGAGTCGTTCAACAAGCTCTCGATGATCACCGGAGAGCCGGAAGGACAATGGCTCGCGCTCGCGGGGCAGATCCGCGCCGCGACGCGCCTGCCGGTGATCGGCGTGGGCCGGATCAAGCGCGCCTCCGTCGCCGAAGCGGCAATCGCGAGCGGACAGATCGACGTCGCGGCCTTCGGACGCGCGTCGATCGCCGATCCGCAGATCCCGGCGAAGATCCTCGCCGGCCGGGAGCAGGACACCGTGTGGTGCCTGGGCTGCAACGTGTGTCTCGGGCGCTCGGCGCGACCCGAAACCATCTGCCCGGTGAATCCGCGGGTCGGACGCGAAAGCTCGGTTCGGCTGGAACGCGCGCCGAAGGCGCGGGCCATCGTGATCCACGGCACCTCGATCGCCGCACTGACGGCCGCATGGGTGGCGGCGGTGCGCGGCCACCGCGTCACCGTCGTCGCCCGCAACGACGAGCCCGTCGGCGGCATGCAGGCGTGGCGCGCTCGCGTCCCCGGCCAGCAGGAATACGCCGAAGTCGTCGAATCGGTGCTGCGCCGTGCGACCGATGCCGGCGTGCATCTGTCGGATACGCCGACGCCGGGCAGCGCAGGCGCGGAGATCTGGCGCACGCGGCAATACCAGCCGGTCGACCAGGCGCGCCTCGCCGCGCTGCCCGGTTCGGTGTCGAGCTATGCGCTGCTGGCGCAGACCGCCGAGGTCGCCGCCGGCCGCCGCGTCGTAGTGATCGGCGACGATCTCTCCGCGGCCGAAGCAGCGCTGGTGGCGGCGACCCGCGGTGCACAGGTCGTCCTTCACACGTCGACGCACGCGATCGCCGTGGACGCCCACCCGGGCTACCGCGAGCGGACGTTGCGCCAGTTCCTTGCCTGCGACGGTCGTGTCACGCAAGCGCCTCCCGAATTCGCGGGCGCAGACCTGGTCGTCGTGGGGCATGCATCGAACGCGTCCTACGATGATGCGATCGGGTGGCGATTGCCGTTCGAGCCGGCCGATCGACTGCTCTCGGACGCATACGAACCGGGGGCGATGACGACGGGCATCTACGAAGCATTCGCGACCGCGCTGGACTTCGACGGCAAGGCACCCGAGGAGCCGTCCCGCGACGATTGCTCGTCCTCGCCGCAGGCGATGCTGTGACGCCGGCCGATTCGCAGGATCCTTCGACGACGGGTCCGCTGCTCTTCACCCCCGTGCGGCTGCGCGACGTCGAGCTGCGCAACCGGCTGGTGATCTCGCCGATGTGCCAGTACTGCGCACGCGACGGTCTGGCCGACGATTTCCACCTGGTGCATCTCGGGAGGATGGCCCTGGGCGGCGCAGGCCTGGTGTTCGCCGAGGCGATCGCCGTTCACGAACACGGCCGCATCTCGCACGGCGATCTCGGCCTCTGGCACGACGGCCAGATTGCGCCGCTGCGGCGCGTCACCGATTTCCTGCGACGGTTCGGTGCCGTACCGGCCATACAGCTCGCGCATGCCGGGCGCAAGGCGAGCATGCAACGCCCGTGGAACGGCAATGGACCGCTCGACGAACGCGATTTCGCCGCCGGCGACACGCCGTGGCCCGTCGTGGCTCCGAGCGCATTGCCGGTGGCCGAAGGCTGGCTCGTACCGCATGCGTTGTCGATCTCCGATCTCGGTACGCTGAAGGAATCGTGGCGAAGCGCCACGTTGCGTGCGCTCGATGCCGGCTTCGAGGTGGCGGAAGTGCACGCCGCCCACGGATACCTGCTGCACGAATTCCTCTCGCCGCTGTCGAACCGACGCAGCGACGCGTACGGCGGCAGCCTGGAAAACCGGATGCGCTTCCCGCTGGAAGTCGTCGAGACGGTGCGTGCCGCCTGGCCCGCGGACAAGCCACTGTTCGTGCGGATCTCCGCCGTCGACGGCATCGACGGCGGATGGACGCTGGACGACAGCGTGCTCCTCGCCCGCGCGCTGGCCGAGCGTGGCGTCGACGTCGTCGACTGCTCGTCGGGCGGCCTGACCGGTTCGGCGACCGCCGCTCGCCTTCCGCGCGGTCCCGGCTTCCAGGTTCCCTTCGCGGAAGCGATACGACGCGAAGCCCGCGTCGCGACAATGGCGGTCGGCCTCATCCTCGACGCCGGGCAGGCCGAACGGGTGCTGCGTGCCGGCGCGGCCGATCTCGTCGCCATCGGACGCGAAGCGCTGTTCGACCCGAACTGGCCGCTTCATGCCGAACAGGCGCTCGGCGGCGACGAACGGTTCCTTTCCTGGCCTCGACAATACGGCTGGTGGCTCGCACGGCGCGCCGCCGGCCTGAGCCGCCTGCGAGACGCGGACCGACGGGGATCGGCACCGACCCCGGGGTCGATCACGCCGTGAGTCGCGCGGCGTCGCCCGACATGCTGTGAATCACCGTGGAGTTGCCCATGCAGGATGCGATCCGCTACGAAGATCTGAACACCGACAGTCTCCAGGCGGGAGCGTATCGACGCGCGATCGTCCCATTGGGCTCGTGCGAGAGCCATGGCGGTCACCTTCCCTTCGGCACCGATGCGATGATCGCCCGCGACCTCGCACTGGCGGTCGGCGAGCGTCTCGAGCGCACCTTCGTCTTGCCGCCCACCTGGTTCGGAATGAGCGAGCACTACCGTCACCTGCCGATGTCGATCTCGCTTTCGACCGACACCGCGACGCGCCTGTTCAGCGACATCTTCCGCTCGCTCGCCCACTGGGGAATCGAGGAGGTGATCGTCATCAACGGTCACGACGGGAATCTGCCGTGCCTGGAGATCGCCGCGCGCAACTCCCGACAGTCGCATCCGGCCATGCGCATCGCCGCGCTCGCCACCTGGTGGAGCACGGTGACGAAACTGCTGCCGCGCGAGACCTTCGGTTCGCTGCGCGGAATGGGGCACGGGGGCGAGGGGGAGACCTCCCTCGCGCTTGCCCTGTTTCCGGACCTGGTCGACGTGACGAAGGGACGGCGCGCGATCCCGCACACCGATCGTCACATCGTGCAGTACTGGACCTTCGAGGAGTTGTCCGACGGCGGCTCGACCGGAGATCCGTCGGCCGCCACGGCCGAAAAGGGTCGGTCGATGCGCGATGCGCTCGTGAACTGCGTCGTCGAGTTCATCGAAAAGATCGAGCGCAACGGCTGGGACTACCGCAGCGCGCCGGGGAAATCCCGAGACGCCTAGAAGGTCCGCAGTGCGGAACCGCATTTTAAAATTGCTTGGTCTTCTCGGCGAGTTCGGCTAGCATCATCCGGCATCACGCAGTGGTGGGGCGACGTCCGGGCGACAACCGGAGCGTCTGCCGAATGGGGGCAGGACGGCTACTACTTGTAGGAGGATGAAGATGAAAGGGATCCGGGTGACGAGAGCGGCAGGCGCTCTGGCCCTGGCGGCAGGTCTCGCATGGGCGGGCGGCGCCACGGCACAGGATGTTTTGAAGATGGGGGTCGTCAGCGCGCTGACGGGACCGGGCTCGGAATGGGGGCTGGCGCAGGACGGCGCCCTCAAGATCGCGGCGAGCGAGGCGAACGCAAAGGGCGGCCTGAAGGTCGGCGACAAGACCTACAAGATCGAGGTGATCTCGTACGACGACCAGTACAAGGCGGCGCAGTCGGTGTCGGGCGCGACGCGCCTGATCGAGCAGGACAAGGTCCGATTCGTTTTCGGTCCGATGGGGTCGGCCGCTTTCCTGGCCGTCAAGCCGCTGTACGAGAAGAACAAGACCCTCGCCGTCATCGGCGCGTACACCGAGAAGGCGCTCGACAAGGACACCGACTACTCGTATCGGGGCTTCCCGACGCAGACCGAGTTCGCGGGTCCGATCGTCAAGTGGGTGCGGAGCAACTACCCGAACCTGAAGACGGTCGCGCAGTTCGAGCCGAACGACGAAACCGGCTGGGCATCGCAGCGCCTGCTCAAGGAAGACTACAAGACGGCGGGCTTCGAGATCGTCTCCTCGGAACTGGTCGAGCGAAGCGTGAAGGACTTCCAGCCGGTGCTCACGCGTGTCCTGGCGCTCAAGCCCGACATCATCGAACTCGGCACGACGCCGCCCGGCACCTCCGGGCTGATCGTTCGCCAGGCGCGTGAAATGGGCTTCAAGGGGCAGTTCGTCAAGCTCGGTGGTCCCGGCGTGCCGCAGATCGTGGCCGCAGCCGGCAAGGAGTTCGCGGAAGGCCTCATCTGCTACGCCGCAGCCGATACCACCACGCCGGCCTACAAGGAGCTCGAGGCGAAGTACGCGAAGGTGCTCAAGCCGCCGATGAACGAGTTCACCGTGTACTTCTACGACATGGCTCGCATGCTGCTGCAGGCCATCCAGAATGCCGGGACCGTGGAGGACACCGACAAGGTCCGGGCGGAGTTCGAGAAGCTGAGTCCTTACGCCGGCATCCAGGGCGCCGTGCGATGGGGTGGCATGGACAACTACGGGTCGAACCACCAGATCATCACGCCGGTGTTCGTCGGCATGATCAAGAACGGCGAGCAGGTGATCGCCGGAAAAATCGAGTAGCGCAGGAACCGGCCCTCCGCCGCGGCCGGTCCGGCCGCGGCGTTCCCTTTCGCTGACGAGGCAAGCACCTTGCAACTCGCACTGCAGATCGTGGTGAACGGCCTCATGTCGTCGCTCGTCTACATCCTGATGGCGCTGGGCTTCACGCTCATCTTCGGCATCATGCGCGTGGTCAACTTCGCGCACGGCGAGCTGTACATGGTGGCGGCGTTTATCGTGTACGCGCTCGTCGGCTCGCTGGGCTGGAACTACTATCTGGTGGTCTTGCTGTCCGCGCTCGCGCTGGGCCTGTTCGGCGCAACGCTCGAGCGCGTGCTGTTCCGTCACTTCGTCGGCCGCGAACTGCAGGGGATGATCCTCGCGCTGGCCGTCTCGATCACGTTGCAGGCGGCAGCGTTCATCCTGTTCGGCGCGAACGATCTGTCGGTGCCGCGACCGATCTCCGGCGTGTTCGACCTCGGTGCCCTGGTCGTTCCGCGCGATCGCGTCGCCGTCGGCGCAAGCGCGCTGGTGGTGCTCTTCGCGTTCTACGCGTTCATGCGCTACACGAAGACCGGGCTCGCGATGCGCGCCGTCGTGCAGGACGAGGAAATCGCCTCGATCCACGGCGTGCGCCCGAAGATCATCCATCCGCTCGCCTTCGGCATCGGAGCGATGCTTGCCGGCTTCGCCGGCGCGCTGATGGCGCCGATCTACACGATCCACCCCTACATGGGCGCGCAGCCCATGCTGAAGGCGTTCATCGTCGTGATCCTCGGCGGCCTCGGCAGCGTGCCCGGTGCCGTGCTCGGCGGCGTCGTCCTCGGTCTGCTGGAATCGGTGTTCGCCACCCTCGTCAACACGACCGTCGCCACGATGGTCTCCTTCGCGATCGTCGTGCTGATCCTGCTGTTCAAGCCGACCGGGTTGCTGGGACGCTGACGATGAACTTCCTCTCGAGGTACCTCCTGCTGCTGGCGCTGCTCGCCGCCGCGCCCTTCGTCGTGCTGTCTCCCTTCCTCACGCACATCGGCGTGATGATCGGCATCTACACGACGCTCGCGCTGAGCATGAACCTGATGCTGCGCATCGGGCAGATCTCCTTCGCGCACGGCGCGTTCATGGGCCTGGGTGCCTATGGCTCGGCGCTGTTGATGATGCGCCTCGACCTGCCGTTCGCGATCTCCTTCTTCTCCGCGGCGCTCGGCGTCACGCTGCTGGCCGGGCTGGTCGGACTGGTCTTCCTGCGCATCCGCGGCGTGTACTTCGTCCTGCTCACCTTCGCGTTCGGCGAGATCATCGTCCTGACCTTCGTGGAATGGGTGAGCCTCTTCGGCGGCAGCGGCGGCCTGCCCGGGGTGCCGTCCCCCAGCCTGTTCGGCTACACGATCGAAAGCCGCATCGGCTTCTACCTGCTGTCGCTCGCGCTGGTCGCATTCGCCTACGCATCGGTGCGGGCGATCTACCGCACGGAACTCGGCGCGGTGATCACGTCGCTGGACGAGAACGAAGCGCTCACGCGCTCCCTGGGCATCGATTCGCGCCGCTACCGGCTTCTGACGTTCTGTTTCAGTGCGTTCCTGGCAGGGCTCGCCGGCGCGCTCTACGGGCACTACCTCACGCTGGTGACGCCGGAGGACTACGGCTTCTGGGTACCGGTGAACCTGGTGATGATGAACGTGATCGGCGGCATCGCGCACCCGATCGGCTCCGTACTGGGAGCGCTGTTGCTGGTGCCGCTGCCGGAACTGCTGCGCGACGCGAAGCAGTACCAGATGCTGCTCTACGGCATCGTGTTGATCCTGTTCCTGTTGTTCATGCCCGACGGGGTGCACGGGTTGATCAACAAGCTCAAGTGGCACCGGACGAGAAGGGAGATCTCGCGTTGAACGATGTGGTTCTCGAGGTCGCGGGCCTGACGAAGGCCTTCGGCGGCGTGCACGCCATCAACGATCTGTCCTTCAGCACGAGACGCGGAGAGATCCTCGGCATCATCGGGCCGAACGGGTCGGGAAAGACGACCCTCTTCAACGTGATCACCGGGGTGCTGCCGGCTTCCGGGGGCCGGGTGAGCTTTCGCGGCGCGGCGATCACCGGGTTGCCCACCGACACCATCGCGCGCCGCGGCCTGGTGCGCACGTTCCAGTCGGCCACGGTCTTCCGGAACGAGACCGTATACGAGAACATTCGCCGCAGCAGCATGTTCGGCTGCATCGGCAGGCCGAGCTGGTTCTTTCGGCCCGGCGTCGTAGCCGGCGGAAAGCGCCGGGCGGACGAAACGGCGGCGGAACTGCTCGAGTTCTCCGGCCTGTCGGACGACGCGCACACCGTTGCCGGCACCCTGCCCTACGGCAAGCAGAAGATCCTCGGCGTGGTGATCGCGCTCGCGCAGCGCCCCACGCAACTGCTGATGGATGAACCGGCCGCCGGGCTGAACCCGACGGAAACCGCGGCGATGGGACAGCTGGTCGCCCAGATCCGCGACCAGCGCAACATCGATGTCGTCCTGGTCGAGCACGACATCAAGATGGTGACCAGCCTGTGTGACCGCATCCTGGCGTTGAACTACGGAAAGGTGATTGCCATCGACGTGCCGGAGAAGATCGTGCGGCATCCCGAAGTGATCGACGCGTACCTCGGTGTGGACCATGAGTAGCCTGACGACGCACGGCCTGACGGTGGCCTACGGCAGCGCGGTGGCGCTCGAGAACATGGACGTATCCGTGGATGCCGGCACCGTCGCCTGCATCCTCGGGGCCAACGGTGCAGGGAAATCCTCTTTTCTCAAGTGCCTGGTAGGGCTCGTCCCTGCCCGCTCGGGCAAGGTCATCCTCGACGGACAGGACGTCACCAACCTCGACGCCTGCCAGGCCGCGGCGCGCGGCATCGCGCTGTCCCCGGAGGGCCGGCGACTCTTTCCCGATCTGACGGTCTACGAGAACCTGTGTGTCGGCGGCTACCTGCGGCGGCGCGACGCGAGCTTCCGCAGCGACATCGACAAGGTGTTCGGCTACTTCCCGCGCCTGAAGTCGAAGGTGCAGCAGCTCGCTGGCAGCCTGTCGGGCGGCGAGCAGCAGATGGTGGCCATCGGCCGCGCGCTCATGTCGCGGCCTCGCCTGCTGCTGCTGGACGAGCCCTCTCTCGGCCTCGCCCCGCTGATCGTCTCGCAGCTCGCCACCATCATCACCGCGATCAACCGCGAGGGCCTGACGATCGTCCTGGTCGAACAGAACGCGCGGCTCGCGCTGCGCCTGTCGCAATACGGCTACGTGTTCGAGACGGGCCGGCTCGCGCTGGAAGGGCCGAGCTCCGAATTGCTGCAGAACCCCTACGTCGCCGAGCTGTACCTCGGTGGGAAGGCACCCGCGAGCCGGGAAAGGACACCGGCCGAACCGTGAGTGTCGTTTCGGACGCCCCTTCCGCCGCGCTCAGTCGCCGGCCAGCCTGACCTCGCTCGGCCGGCGCTTCTCCACCGCCCAGCGCAGCAGGGCCGCGCTCCGATAGATGCCGTGTGCGAACTTGCTGTACGGCATCGTGGCGAACAGCGCCATGACCGCCCCCAGGTGCAGCGCGAGCAGCAGGGGAAGTGCCGTGAGCCGCCCGACTACGGCGAGCGCAAGGCCGCTCGCCGCGGTGAGCCAGAGCAATGCAATGAAGCCGAGGTCCATCGGCTTTCGCTCGGGCGCGCCCTGCAGCGGGTGGCGCGTGAGATTCAGCCAGAACAGGCCGACCGTGCCGACGACGAGCAGCGTGCCGCCGCTCATGCCCAGGATCTTCGGCACGCTGGTGAAGCCGTACGGCGCCGGCAGGCCGCCGACGTAGTGGTAGAGGGTCGCGACCGACGTGGCTCCGAAGCACAGCAGGAAGCCGTAGAAGGTCGCGTGATGGAAGCGGCGCCGTGCGAGACCGAAGGCATCGTCCCGGTTGTTGCAGCCGTCGCCGTGACCGCCGCCGAGGTACTTCAGGCTGAGCACGTCCGTGGTGGCCTCCCGCATCGCGGCCGCCGACAACGGCCCCGGCGGGTTGCTTCGCCAGAATCGGATCACGCCGATCGTCAACGCGACGATCGCCCACAGGAACACGGGAGCGAACAGGCCGACCATGACCTCGTGCGACACCAGGGCGTAGAACCCGCCGTCGGGAACCGCCCAGAGCGAGCCCGTCGAGCCCATCACCAGGGCGAGGAACGATGCGAGCATCGCGGCGAGTGCCAGCGACAGCACGAGCCCGTTGCGCCGGTACAGCCTCGCAAGTACTTGCGGCCACGCGTGATCGGACCAAGTCTGCACGCGGGCGCGAGCCAGGATGCGCGGGATGTTCACGGCGAATTCGTGCGGCGGCGCGTACTGGCATGCATGCAGGCAGGCACCGCACTGATGGCACAGGTTGGCGAGGTAATCCACATCGTTCGCGTCGAACTGGAGTCTGCGAAACATCGCCGGGAACACGGCGCAGTAGCCCTCGCAGTAGCGGCAGGCGTTGCAGATGTTCAGCACCCGCGTCACCTCCGCTTGCTCCACGAGCGCGTCAAGCGACGACGGCATCGGTGTCCTCCTTTTCCGTCCTCTGCGCCGTCGCGGCAGCGGCAGCCCGTGCGCCGGCGATGCGCCCGAATGCAGTGCCGATGCTCATTCCCACGCCCGCCGTGTACCCCTTTCCGAGCACGTTGCCGGCCATCATCTCCCCTGCGACGAACAGGTTCTCGCTCGGAACGCCACCGAAGCGCACTGCGGAGTCCTCGTCCGTCTTCAACCCCAGGTACGTGAACGTCACACCGGGGCGGACCGTGTAGCCGAAGAACGGGGGCGTGTCGATCGGCCGCGCCCAGTGCGATTTCGCGGGCGTGAGTCCGTCCGTGCGGCAGTCGTCCAGAACGGTGTGGTCGAAGGTCCCTGCGCGACACGCGGCGTTGAACCGCTCGACGGTGGCGACCAGCCGTGCCTCGTCCACGCCCAACCCGCGCGCGAGTTCGGGGAGCGTGCCGGCCGTGACGCCGGGGAACACCGGCGGCATGAACCGGCCGACCGACTTCGCGTCGATGATCGAATGGGCGACCTGCCCGCGCTGCTGTGCGACCAGGCGGCCCCAGATCGCGTAGCGCTTGGGCCAGAAGTCCTCGCCTTCGTCGTAGAACCGCTCGGCCTGCGCGTTGACGACGATACCGAGCGAAACGCAGTCGATCCGGGTACAGATGCCGCCGTCGTACAACGGCGCGCGCGCATCGATCGCCACCATGTGCGATTGCGACGGATCCCCCGTGCGATCGGCCCCGATGTCGAGCAGGAACGCGAGCAACGCACCGGTGTTGAAGCGAGTGCCGCGGATCAGGAAGTTGTCCGCCGGGTATTCGCCCCACTGGTTGCGGCCCCACGCCTGCCGCAGCCATTCCCGGTTCGATTCGAAGCCGCCCGCCGCGAGCACGCAGGCGCGCGCCGTGATGCGCTCGTCGCGCACCCACGCCGCCCGGAATCGTCCGTCGATCACCTCGAGGCGCTCGACCGGCGCCTCGTAGCGCACCTTCACGCCCAGACGCTGCGCACTGCGGTAGTACGCATTGAGCATCGCCTTGCCCCCGCCGAGGAAGAACGCGTTGGTGCGGGCAGTGTGCAGCGCGCCCGTCAGGGACGGCTGGAATCGTGCACCGTGTCTCATCTGCCAGGGCCGGCAGGTGGCCGATGCACGAATCACGATACGCGCCAGTTTCTCGTCGGTGAGCCCGCCGGTGACCGTGAGCAGGTCCTGCCAGAACTCCTCTTCGGGATAGGCGCCGACCAGCACGTCCTGCGGGGCGTCGTGCATGCAGCGGATGTTGCGCACGTGTGCCGAATTGCCGCCCCGCCACGCGCGCGGAGCGGCCTCGAGCAGCAGGACGCTCGCTCCGGCCTCGCGTGCCGTCAATGCGGCACAGAGTGCGGCGTTGCCGCCTCCGATCACCAATACGTCGACGTTCGTTTCCAGGGCACCGGCTCTCGAAATCGGGAATCACCCAGAGTATGGGCCGGCGCAACCGCCCACCGGAAGGCGGCTGCGCTCAACGAGCTTTCACGATTCGTGAAGAGCGGCTCCGACCCACTTCTGCGCACGGACCAGGTCGCGCGCGACCTCGGCCGTCACGACCCGGGTCGCGAGGCCCGCGGGCGAGAGTTCGTCGTCGCTCAGGCTTGCCAGCAGGACCGGCCGCCTCGCAGGGGTGTCGGAGATCGGCACCGCGGCGAGCATGCCCGGCCCGAGCCGCGCGATCGCCGCGCCGGGCTGGATCGAGGCCGCGATTCCGCCGAGAACGAAATCCATCAGGATCGCGAGGCCGTCGATTTCCGCGACGACGTTCGGCGCCACTCGGGCGCGCGCAAACGCCTGGTCCAGCATCGAACGAAGGTCGTGGGGCGCGCTCGGCAGCACGAGCGGAAGCGACCCGAGCGCGGAAAGCCGCACGCTGCGGCCGGACGGCATGCCCGGCAGGGATTGCCGGCCGATCACGAACAGGCGCTCTTCGAGCAGCGGCACGATGCTGAAGCGCCGCGCCAGGTCGGAACGAAACACGATGGCGAGGTCCAGCGTGCGGGCAGTCAGCATGTCGGCGAGGTGACCCGACAGCGTCTCGACGAAATGCACGCGCACGCTGGGATGACGTTCGCGCATGGCGAGGAGCAACGGCAGGCCGAGCACGCCGGCGATCGTCGGCGACATTCCGACGCTGACCTGCCCCGACAGACGCGCGCTTCGAGCGGCACTCGCAGCGGCATCGACATGGCGCAGCGCCAGTCGCGCCTGGTGCAGGAAAGCGAGGCCCGCCTCGGTCGGCCGCACCCCGGCGCTGCTTCGCTGCAGCAGGCGCGTCGACAGTTCGCTCTCGAGGCGCGAGATCTGCTGACTCAATGCCGACGGGACGACGTCCAGAGCCGCGGCGGCCTGGCTGAAGCTGCCGAGTTCGACGATGCGCACGAAGTAGCGCAGCTGGCGGAGTTCCATTCGAGCCCTTGTCCGGATGTCGGAACGATACCTTCCGCGAAGCGCAGCCTTGATGGCTTGACGTATAGTCGGCCACCGATGCTCGCTCGCCTGCGCGGGACGAATGGCGGCGAGGCAACGATCGACGCGCAAGAACGAACGAAGGACGGGTACTCGTTTGGATACAAGCTCCGGAAAGTCCGGCCAGGCCTGGAACGAACAGGTCGAGGCGCTGATGTCGCTGCTGCGCCTGAAGACGACGATCATCGGCATGAAGCTGTTCGAGCGCGTCGAGGACATGCAGGCGATACCGAAGATCCGGCGCCCCGGCGCGATTCACACGACCGATCAGATCGTCGGCATGGCCGCGCGGCTGAACTGGACCGTAGGCATCACGGCGGACGACCTCGTCGGCGACCAGTGCCGCGCGATCATCGGCCTGGCGCCGAGAAGCGCGGAATGGCTCAGCGGCAAGCGATACGCCGGCGTCTGGCACGCCACGCAGGAAGATGCGGCCGAGCGCCAGAAGGCACTCGCGACGGTGCCGCACGGGAAGTACCAGGCGATGGCGGTGGCGCCGCTCGCGTCGGGACGTCTCGATCCGCCCGACATCTGCCTGATCTATGCGACCCCCGGGCAGATGATCATCCTGATCAACGGGCTGCAGTGGCGCGGCTATCGTCGTTTCGACTGGAGCGTCGTCGGTGAGAGCGCGTGCGCCGACTCCTGGGGACGCGCGCTGGCCACCGGCGAACCGAGCCTGTCGCTGCCCTGCTATGCGGAACGGCGGTACGGCGGCGTCCCGGACGACGAGATGCTCATGGCCCTGCCGCCGCGCTTCCTGCAAGCGGCGATCGACGGTTTGCGCGCGCTCTCCGCCAACGGATTGCGTTACCCGATTCCGCCGTACGGGATCCAGATCGACGCCCGCTCGGGCATGGGCGCAAGCTACTCGTCCGACGAGCACGGCTGAATCGCCGCCAACCGCCACGCGGCGGGATAATCGCCCCGTGATTCCTCACGGGGAGACGAGAGCCATGAGCGTCACCGTCGAAGATCTGCAGGCGTTCGCCGACGCCTGGAACCGGCACGATGTCGAAGCGCTGATGCGCTTCATGGCCGACGACTGCGTGTTCGAAGCCTCCGCCGGGCCCGACGTCGCCGGGACGCGGCACGTGGGGAGGCGGGACGTCGAGGCGGGCTTCCGCGACGTCTGGGCGACCTACCCCGACGCGCAATGGCATTCCCCGCGCCACTTCGTCTGCGGCGAGCGCGGGGTGTCCGAGTGGACCTTCACCGGAACGCGGGCGGACGGCACCCGGGTGGAGGTCCACGGTTGCGACGTGTTCACTTTCCGCGGCGGCAAGATCGCGCTGAAGAACTCGTATCGCAAGAACCGCCCGCCGCTTCCGGCGCGCTAGTTCAGGTCGGATGCACGGACCGGAATCCCACCGCGATCCGGTTCCAGACGTTGATCGCGCCGATCAGCAGCGTCAGCTTCACCTGCTCTTCGGGTGAGAACTCGGCCTGCAGCGCCTCGTAGTCCTCGTCCGGCGCCCCCGTCTGCGAGAGCAGCGTCAGCGCCTCCGTCCAGCCGAGCGCCGCGCGCTCGCGCCGCGTATAGAGCGGCGATTCGCGCCAGGCGCTCAGCAGGTACAGCCGCTCTTCGGTCTCGCCGCTCGCACGCGCATCCCGGGTGTGCATGTGGATGCAATACGCGCATCCGTTGATCTGCGACGCACGCGTCTTCACCAGTTCGATCAGGCCGTGCTCGAGGCCGCTCGTCTTCACCGCGTTCTCGAAGGCGAGCATTGCCTTCATTGCGTCGGGAGCGGCCTTGTAAGCGTCTAGACGAGGCTTCATCCGATGTTCTCCTGAATTCGTGGAAAGGGCTCCATACCTGTACCACGTTCGGCACTGCGGGGCCGTGCCTCACTGCGTCGGTTGCGGTCTCGCCGTCCAGAAGAAGAAGCCCGCGATGCCCATGAGCGGCCCTGCCCCCAGCAGCCAGGCAACGCTCGCGCCATGCGCTTCATACAGCGACGAGATGATCGCGATCGACACCACCGTGATGAAGAAGCCGATGCTGTTCTGGATCGCCAATGCGCTCCCGACCAGCTCCGGCGGACAGGCGCGTGCCGAAAGGCTCGAGAACTGCGGCGAATCGGCGACGACCGCGGCCCCCCAGAACAGCAGCACGGCGACCTTCAGCAGGCCCGGCAGCGGCGCGAGGAACGGGTACAGCAGGCAGATCGAACCCGAGATCGCCAGCGCCGACATCGCGACGAACGCGCTGCCGCGCCTTGCACTGAGTGCTCCGCCGGCCATGCACGCGAGACCGCCGATGCCGACGACGAGGAACGACATCGCGCTGAGGAGCGCCGAGTCCGATTGCGCACCGATCGCGTCCTTCATCAGCAGCGGGACGATCGCCCAGAACGCGTACAGCTCCCACATGTGGCCGAAGTAGCCCGCGGCGGAAGCACGGAAGGCGGGGACGCGAAACGCGGCGAGACCTCCTCCGCGCGGTCCGCGAGACGAAGCGACCCGTGCGAGGTGCGGGCCGTCGCCCATCCGGAGCACGACGAATCCGCCGAGCACGGCGAGCGCCGACGACGTGAGCACGACGTACTGCCAGCGGAATTCGGCGCCGATCGCCTGCAGGCCGTGCGGCAGCGCGGTGCCCAGCGTGAGCATGCCGACCAGCAGGCCGAGCGCACTCCCCGTGCTCCCCCGCGTCCAGGAGATCACGATCTTCATTCCGAGCGGATAGACGCCGGCCATCGCCAACCCGACGACGAAGCGGAATGGCAGCGCCGTCCCGAAGCCGTCCGACAAGAGCGCGAAGCCCGCGTTCGCCAGCGCGCCGATGAGGCTCGAAACGAAGAAGATGCGCGTGGCGGGGTAGCCGTCGGCAAGTCCGGTGACGGCGAGCAGCAGCGTGCCGGCGATGAAGCCGAGTTGCACGGCGTTCGTGAGCCAGCCGACTTCGCGCGGCCCGATCGCCCACGACGATTCCAGCTGGCCCGCCACGCCGTTCGCGCTGAACCAGAGCGACGTGCACAGCAGCTCCGCGATCGCTACGGTTGTCAGCGGCCTCACGTCGTCCGGTTGCCGATCTGGCTAGCTGCCTGCACGCCGAATCTCGAGGACCCGCACGACCGTGCGGCCCTTGACCCGTCCCCGGATGAAATCGTCGAAGGCGGTGGGCAGATCGCGCAGGTCGATCGTGCGCACGACCTCGTGCAGGTGTCGCGGTTTCAGGTCGGTGGCGAGCCGATCCCAGACCCGCTGGCGGGTGGGAAAGCCGGTGTAGCCCGAATCGACGCCGAGCAGGCTGACGCCGCGCAGGATGAACGGAAACACGGTGGTCTTCAGCTCGATGCTCGCCGCGTTGCCGATGCTCGCGACGGCTCCCGCCTGCTTCATGCTCGCGAGCACCCAGTGCAGTATCGGACCGCCGACATTGTCGACCGCGCCCGCCCAGCGCGCGCGCTCCAGTGGGCGCGCGCCGTCGACGTCGACGGCGCCGACCCGTTCGACGCTCGAAGCACCGAGGCCGCGCAGGTACTGCTCCTCCGACGCCTTGCGCGTCAGCGCGACGACCTCGTAGCCGAGCTGCGCGAGCATGTCGATGGCAAGTCCGCCGACGCCGCCGGTCGCACCCGTGACGACGACCGGCCCGTTGTCGGGCGCGAGGCCATTGGCCTCCATGCGAAAGATGGCGAGCCCCGCGGTGAAACCCGCCGTCCCCAGGGCCATCGACTCGAACAACGTCAGTCCGGCCGGCAACGGAAGCGCCCATTTTGCCGGCACGCGCGCGTACTGCGCGTAGCCGCCGTGATGCGAAACACCCAGATCGAAGCTCGTCGCGATCACGGGATCGCCCGGGCGGAAGCGCTCGTCCGCACTCTCCACGACCTCGCCCGCGAGATCGATTCCGCCCACGCAGGGAAAGCGGCGGATGATCTTCCCGGCGCCGGTAGCCGCGAGCGCATCCTTGTAGTTGATGCTCGAGAAGTGCACGCGGATCGTCAGCTCGCCGTCGTCCAGTTGACCGGGAGACATCGTCGTGAGCCTCCCGCGAACCTCGTTCCCGTCCTTTTCGATGACGTAGGCGGTGAATGCGTCGATTGCCATCTGTGCTCCTGGTAAGAGCCCGACTCTAGCGCGACACGGCGCCCCGCGCCTGCCGCCGGCCGACTCCGTCGTGCCGTCCGCGATGCGCTTCGAAGGGGCAGCGCGGGATAATGGGCTGTCCGCTCGCCGCGTCGGCCACGCCTGCAGGGAGACCCCGAATGACGACCCGCGCCCCTATGCCGGCCGCCTTCATCGGCCACGGCAGCCCGATGAACACGCTCGAACTCAACCGCTTCACCGCCGCGTGGCGCGACCTCGGCACGAAGCTGCAGCGCCCGCGTGCGGTGCTCGCGATCTCCGCACACTGGTTCATCAAGAGCACGGCGGTGACGGCGATGCCGCACCCACGCGTCATCCACGACTTCTACGGATTCCCGCGCGAGCTTTTCGAATACGACTACCCGGCACCCGGCGCGCCGGACGTTGCCGAGGAGATCGTCGAGACAGTGAAGCCGTCGTACGTGGGGCTCGACCGCGACAGCTGGGGACTCGACCACGGTACCTGGTCGGTGCTCGCGCACGTGTTCCCCGACGCGAGCGTTCCGGTGCTGCAACTGTCGCTGCACGCCGGTGCGCCGTTCGACTACCACCTCGACTTCGGCCGGCGGCTTGCACCGCTGCGCGATCGCGGCGTCTTCATCGTCGGCAGCGGCAATGTCGTGCACAACCTGCGCCGCATGAACCCGGAGCTCGGGGACACCGCCTACGACTGGGCGGCGCGATTCGACGCCGAGGTGAAGACGATCATGACGACCGACCCGGGCCGGCTTGCGTCGATCGCGACGCATCGCGACTACGCCCAGTCGGTTCCCACACCCGAGCATTTCCTGCCGCTCCTCTACCTGGCGGGGCTTTGCGACGAGGCGAAGGAGCCTGCGCGCACCTTCGTCGAGGGCGGATCGATGGGCTCGATCACGATGACCGGCTATCTCGTCGGCGCCCTCGACCTGCGGCACACGAAGGTCGACGCGGACGGCGCGGAGGTACCGAATCCCGCATCGGTTCCGCCCGAGCAGACGAACCTGTGAATCGCCGGTGATCAGGCGCCGAGTGCTCCGGCGCGCAACTCGGCCCGTGCCTGCCGGAGCACAGTGACCGCACTGCCCAGCGCGAGCGAACCGAAGATGGCCGCGACGACCCGGTCGGGCCATGCGTCGCCGGTGCCGAACACGCCGAGTGCGGCGAGAAGCACCGCCACGTTGCCGATCGCATCGTTGCGCGAGCAGATCCAGATCGAACGCCGGTTCGCGTCTCCCGACCGGTGTCGGAAAAGCATCCAGGCGACCCCGACGTTCGCCGCGAGCGCGACAACGCCGACGACGCCCATCGTCGACGCTGCCGGGGTCACGCCTCCCGTCGCGTTCCACAGCGCCTCGCCGAGCACGAAGATGCCGAAGGCCGCCATCGTCGCGGCCTTGGCGATCGCCGCGCGGGCGCGAGCGGCGAGCACGCGACCGAGCACTGCGAGCGTCAGCGCATAGTTCGCGGCGTCGCCGAAGAAATCGATCGAGTCGGCGAGCAGCGACACGGATCCCGAGACGCGCGCTGCAGCGACCTCGACGGCGAACATCGCCGCATTGACGAGCAGCGCGATCCACAGGACCACGCGATAGCGCCGATCGTCCGCGCCATCGTCGTGATCGGGGCAGCAGCTCCTGCGCATCACGGCTCCCGCATCGCATCGCATCCGGCCCGTTCACCGGTCAGCCGCCGCGCGTCAGCACCTCGAGCCGATGCCCGTCCGGGTCGTCGAAATAGAAACCCCGGCTCGGACCTCGAACGTAGATTTCGTTCGGGCGCTGGTGGCCGGGGTCTCCCCACCACGGCAGGCCCCGGTCGCGAACGCGCGCGAAGATCGTGTCGAATTCGTCGTCGGCGACCGCGAACGCGTAGTGCGCGCGATCGAAGGGGTCTTCGGCGTCGGCGAAATCGAGCGTCACGCCGTTGTGGAGCGTCACCGCGGCGAAGCGTCCGACGAATTCGGGCGGCGGCAGGCCGAGGATCGTCGCGAGGAACGACGCGCTCGCCTTCGGGTCGCGGGCGTGGACGATGGCGTGGTCGAGACGGGCGGGCATCGGATCTCCTTCGAGTGTTGCCGGGAGAAAGGCGCTTCGTTCGACGCTTCCCCGTATTCTCTCGCAGGCGGCGCGGATCGCTGCAACGGAGACTGCGAGTGCCCGATTTCGGCGATTTCCTCGAGGCTAAATTCGCGCTCGACGAGCGAAGCCTGGCGCGCGACGTGCGCGGCGAATGGCTCGCGGCCATGCTGCCGCGCGACGCGCTGCGATGCCTGGACATCGGCACGGGCACCGGCGCGATGGTGCGGCGCCTGCTCGACGCGGTACCAGGAGCCTCGTCGATCGAGGTCGTCGCGCTCGATCGCGACTCCGAAATGCTCGCCCGCGCACGCGCTTCGATGCGCGCGCACCTGTCCCGGCGCGGCTTCGAGCAACACGACGATGCCGACGGCATCGAGGCGCACGACGCCCGGCGTCGTGTGCGCCTGCGCTTCGCGTGCGCCGACATCCTGCAGCACGAGCCGCACCCCGGCGATCGCTACGACCTCGTCACCGCGCACGCCTTCATGGACCTCGTCCCGATGCGCCCGCTGCTCGAACGCATCGCCGGCTGGCTCTCACCGGGCGGGCTGTTCTATGCGACGCTGAACTACGACGGCGAAACCGTGCTGCTGCCGCCGCATGCCGACGCAGCATTCGAGGAGGGCCTGCTCGCACGCTATGACGCTTCGATGGAGGAACGCCGCATCGACGGTTCACCCACGGGCGGCGCCCGCTCGGGGCGGCGGCTGCACGCGCTGCTCGACGAAGCCGGTTTCGAGATCCTCGCCTGCGCGAGTTCCGACTGGAACGCCGTCCCGCACCGCGGCCGCCTTCGCGACGGCGACGCGGCCGTGCTGTCGGTGCTGCTCGACGCAGTGCGCCGCGAGTGCGAACCGCACGTCGACCGCGCACGGCTTGCGGCGTGGTACGACGACCGCCGCGCGCTGCTCGCGGCGGGACGGCTCGGTGCGATCGTTCACCAGCTCGACCTGCTCAGTGTCGCGCCCTCGCGTCGCGCCGACGCGCTCCCGGGCACGCCCGGCTTGACCGCCTTCACGTAGCAGCCCCCGCGCAACGCACCGGCGTGCAGCAGCGCGCCGATGCGATCGAGCGCGCGCATCGTGCGCGCCGCCCACCGAGGCATGTCGCCTGCGGGCACGAAGCGCCAGTAGCCGATCGCGTCCGTCTGCAGGCCCGCGTACGCGAGAAGCGCCGGCCACTGACCGGGCGGGACGAAACGGTCCGTGCTCAGATGCCTCGTCTCCAGTCCGAGCCAGGGTGCCAGGCACGTGTACCAGAAGTACCCGCCATTCGGCGACAGGCAGACGAACGCCCCACCCGGACGCAGCGCGCGCGCCACCTCCGCCAGCACCGCCGGCTGGTCGATCATGTGCTCGAAGGCGCCGACGCACAGCACGACGTCGGCGCTCTCGTCGGCCACGCTCGAGAGCCGTTGCGCGCGATCGACGGCCAGGCGCACGCGCGCACCGGCCCCGTGCTGCGAGCGCTGCGCCTCGGCGGCCGCGACCATCCGCGGCGATCCGTCGATTCCGATCGACGCGTCGAACAGCGGCGCGAGCCCGAACAGGTGCATCCCGTTGCCGCAGCCGATCTCGACCAGCAGCGAACGGCGCTCGGGCAACAGGCGACGGATGAGTGCGAGCCGTTCGCGCAGCGCGTGCTCCGCGTCGCCGTGGCAGTCGTGATACTCGTTCGCCAGCGAATCGAAGAACACGAAGACATCGTCGGGATGCGTCACGACGCGCGTCGCCAGGCGCGACGCCGCGGGTCGATCGGGGCGCTCGCGCACCGGGCGATACAGATCGACGACGGCTGCCGCGAAGGAAGCGACGAGCAGCACCGTCATCGCGGCCATCGACGGCGCGTAGAGCGCGCGAAACGGCGTGAACGATGCAATGAGCGCGCACGTCGTTCCGAAGAAGATCCAGCGGCCGAGCGCGTTGCGCCGTTCCTTCGCCTCGGGCGGGCGCGCGATCATCAGGAAGACGACGAAGCCGTAGCGCAGCAGGCCCGGCAGCAGGATCCACCCGCCGAAGCGCCCCGCATCGTGCAGCAGCAGGCACAGCACGAGCATCAGCAGCGCATCGGTCTCCTTGTCGAAGTACTCGCCGAACTCGGACGCGAGCCCGGCACGGCGCGCGAGCCACCCGTCGACGCCATCGAGTGCGAACAGGAGGACGGCGCACGCCGCGACCGCGAGCGGACCGATGGCCGCGAATCCGGGAAGCGCGAGCGTGCCGGCGAGCCGCGCAGTCGTGACCCAGTTGGCGCCGCCGAAGGATGCGGGCGGCAAGCGCAACGCGTCGTGATCGCGGATCAGCGCGGCGAACGACGCGGCGGCGAATGCCGAAACCCACCACGCGGACGAGAACGCCAGCGCGGGCACGACCGCCGCGAGAACGACGAGCGCGTGTCGCCGGTTCCAGTCGACGAGCCGATCCGACCGGTTCGAAAGCGCCTGTGCGACGGAGTCCAAGCGCAGCCTGCCGCAAGCCGCACCCGGGCGCTTCAGCCGCTGCGACCGCCGCGCCGATCGCGCGGCACGGGCATCGGCACCATCACCGCCTGCCCGGGCGCCGTGCAGCCGACGTCGCAGCACCGTCCGGGCTGGCGGTTGCGCGTGATCGCACGGTCGACATCGTGCAGCACCCCACGCTCGAGCAGTCGTTCGACGAGTTCGACCTTGCTGCCCACCGGATAGTTGCGCCAGATCTCCTGCTTCATCGCCGCCGGCGAGCCGCCGCCGTGCAGGCTGATCAGCGAATACCAGCCGCCCTGGTACGACGCGGTGAGATCCTCGAGGAAGCGGGCGGTCTCGATGCGACGATCGTAGGGCACGGCGGGATTCGCGCGCAGCACCTCCGCGAGCGTGGCAGCGGTGGCCGGGTTGTGATCCTCGTCGGGCCCGGGCAGTGCGACGACGAGTCCGCCCGACACCTCGTGCGCGAGCCGGTGCATGTCGTAGATCTGCGTGGCGAGCAGCAGCTTTCCGATGTTCGCGAAGACGGGATCCGGCATGAAGGCACCGCTCGCCTCGTCCTGCGTCGCGTAGACGCTCGCCGCCACGCCGCAGGCGTAGAAGCCCTCGACGATCTTGATCAGCTCGACCATCGGTTCGCGCAGGTTGCTCTTCGCGCCCGGATCGTCGAAGCCGTTCGCCTCGCACATCAGCGCACCGGCGCCGATCAGCAGGTCGCCGAAGCCGGCGCGCGCGGCGATGCACGTGTGCCGGTGATGCGTGGCATAGCTGTAGGTGAGCACGTGGCTGTGCTCCCATTCGCGGTCGAAGAAGACCCGGTCCCACGGCACGAACACGCGATCGAAGACGACGACCGCGGTGGACTGCCCGTACCTGCGCGAGAAGAGCGCGTCGCCGTGCTCGTGTTTCTCACCCGGGCGGCCGGCCGGACGCGAGACGATCGTGAGCCCCGCGGCGTCGACCGGAACCGCGCAGCAGACGGCGAAATCGGCGTCGTCCGGGCCCATGTTCCGGCTCGGCATGACGAGCAGCTCGTGCACGTAGGGAGCGCCGGTGACGATCGCCTTCGTGCCGCTCACGACGATCCCCTTCGCAGTGCGTTCGACCACGTGCACGTAGCTGTCCGGGTTCGCCTGCTCGTGCGGCCTGCGGCTACGATCGCCCTTCGCATCGGTCATCGCGATGCCGACGGCGAGATCCTCGTCCTGCACGCGATCGCGGTACGCCACGAAGCGCTCGCGGTGCTCGGTGGAGCCGCGTGCATCGTCGATCGCCGCCACGGCCTGCGCCAGCCCGCCCAGGGCGTCGTGCGCGAGGTAGCGTTGTGCGCACCCCGTCTCCTGGCACAGCAGCCGCACCGCCTCGAGCTTGTTCAGCAGATCGCCCGCCGACTCGTCGACGTGCAGCATCCGGTTCACGATGCGATTGCGCTTCGACTGGTTCGCCAGGGCGACCGGCGCGCGCTCGGGATCGAGCGCGAAGTCGTAGGTGAACGCGAGCGCGTTCACGCCGGGACGCAGCATCGGCTCGTCGGCCACGCTCTCCACGCGGCGCCCGTCGACGTAGACGACGGGATGCAGGCGGCGCAGCGACGCGCGGTACTCGTCCCCGCTCATCAGCGTCGCTCTCGACGGGGTGGCATCGGCGATGTTCATGCGGTCTCCGGGAATCGGATGGGCAAGGGAAAGGGGCGCGAATGGCCGCATCGGCAAAGATGACGGGTGTCGCGCCTCGCGGTCAATGTTTACACTCGGTGGCCGTTCCGGGTTCTGCGACGGCGCACGTCACGAGGAGATGGCATGGACGCGATCGACGCCGGGCGCTGCGCGCTCGTTTTGGTCGACTATCAGGAGCGGCTGATGCCGGCGATCCACGCAGCGCGCGACGTCGTGCGCTGCGCGGTGCAGCTCGCCGAGGCCGCGCGCGTGCTCGGGATCCCGGTCGTCGGCACCGAGCAGAACCGGCAGGGGCTCGGGCCGAACGTCGAACCGGTGCGCGCGCTGTGCGACGCCACGGTGCCCAAGCGTGCCTTCGACGCGTGCGAAGACGGGCTGTGCGCCGCGGTCGACGAGGTGGCACCGCGTGCCCGGCAGGTCGTCGTCGCCGGCTGCGAGGCGCACGTCTGCCTGCTGCAGACCGCGCTCGGGCTGTTGCGCCACGAGCGCCGCGTGTGGGTCGTCGAAGCCGCGTGCGGCTCGCGTCGGCCTACCGACCACCGGCTCGCGATGCAGCGTCTGCAGCAGGCGGGCGCCACCATCGTCTCGCCCGAGATGGTGCTGTTCGAGTGGATGGGGTCGAGCGCGCATCCGCATTTCCGCCAGCTGCTCGAGATCGTCAAGACGGTGCCGGTCGGCACAGGGTGATCCGGTCCCCCGCACTCGCCCGCCCGGCCGCGCGGACATCCATCGCACCGCCGGGCAATGGCAGTACGATCGGGCATCGCAAGCCGCGAACGAGGCCGCTCGTGCACGCGTTGCCCCGCTTCGACGAACGTTTCGCGATGTCCGATGAACTGGCGTTCCTTCGTCCGCTCGCGAGCCGGCTCGTCGCGCATCGCCGCTGGATGCGCGAGCGGCCTTTCGTCACGCTGAGCTGGTCGCAGAGCATCGACGGCAGCGTCTCGGTCTCGCGCTCGCGTCCGTACGCGCTCAGCTGCCGCAAGACGCTCGAGATGACGCACCGGCTGCGCGCGTTGCATGACGCGCTGCTGGTCGGCGTGAACACCGTCCTCAGCGACGATCCGCAACTCACCGTGCGCCACTGCCTCGGCGACGACCCGCGCCCGGTGATCCTCGACAGCCGGTTGCGCTTCCCGGAGAACGCCAGGCTGCTGAAGCACCCGACCCATCGGCCGATCATCGTGACGACCGACCGTGCACCGGAAGCGAAGGCGGCCCGTCTCGCGGCGCTGGGAGCGTGCGTGCAGCGCGTCGCGCGAACGCCGGACGGTCGCGTCGACCTCGGCGCGGCACTCGATCGCCTCGGCTCGCTGTCCCTGCGCTCGGTGATGGTCGAAGGCGGTGCCGCCGTCATCCAGTCCATCCTCGCTGCCCAGCTCGTCGACTACTGCATCGTGACGATCGCTCCGACCTTCCTGGGCGGCGTGAAGGCGCTCGAGCAGCCCTGCCGGCCGCGCAGCGAGACGCCGCTGTCGATCGTCGATTGCCGCTACCAGGCGCTGGGGTCGGACCTCGTCGCGTACGGGCCGCTGGGCCTTCGATGAAGGCTCGCGCGATCCAGCACGTCGCCGCCCGCAAAGTGGCCGTCGGCCATGCGAGCCTGCCGGCGCTCGGCAGCGACGAGGTGCTGATCCGGACGCTGTATTCGGCGATCAGTCCCGGCACCGAGTCGCTCGTCTTCGAAGGTCGGCATCCCCGGGGGCTGCCGCTCGATGCGCGCATCGCGAGCCTGCGTTCCGGCGCGTCGTACCCGTTCGCCTACGGCTACGCGCTCGTCGGCGAGATCGTCGACGCCGGCGCGCAGGTCGACCGTGCGTGGCTGCAACGGCGCGTGTTCGCGTTCCATCCGCATCAGGATTACGCGGTGGTGCCGATGCGCGACGTCGTCGCGATCCCCGCCGGCATCGAGCCGCTCGCTGCGCTTTTCCTGCCGAACGCCGAATCGGCGGTGAGCTTCGTGCTCGACGCCGAACCGAAGCTCGGCGAGCGCGCGCTCGTGTTCGGCCAGGGCGTGGTCGGGCTGTTGACGATCGCACTGCTCGCACAGTTTCCGCTCGATCTGCTGGCGAGCGCCGACCCGATCGCCCACCGGCGCGAACGATCGATCGCGCTGGGCGCGCACGTCTCGATCGACCCGGCCGACGCCGGGCAATGCGCGACGTTGCGCGAGCGGCTCTTCGACGGCAGAGGCGACGACGGACTCGACCTCGCGATCGAACTCTCGGGCAACGCGGACGCGCTGAACCGGGCGATCGAACTGGCCGGATACGATTCCCGGATCGTCGTTGCCTCGTGGTATGGGGCCGGCCTTGCGGCGATCGACCTGGGCGGGCATTTCCATCGCAGGCGTATCACGCTCGTCTCGAGCCAGGTGAGCAGCATCGCGCCTCGGCTGTCGGGTCGGTGGTCTTCGCAGCGACGGCTCGAAGCGGCGTGGCGCGCGATCGAGCGCATCGAACCCCGCGGTTTCGTCACGCACCATTTCCGCTTCGACGACTGCCAGCGCGCCTTCGAGCTGGTGAGCGCGCGTGCCGACGGGGTGCTGCAGGCGGTCTTCGAGTACCGCTGAGCGACGGAGCCGCCTCGTGTACCAGCTGTCGATCACGCGCGAGTTCATCGCCCATCACCGGCTCGTGGGCGGCGACTGGGGCGCCGAAAACGAGACGCACAGCCACCGCTACCGCGCCGACGTCCTCGTCGAAGGGGCCGAACTGGACGAGCACGGCTTCCTCGTCGACATCGTCGCGCTCGGCCGCGCCGTCGACCAGGTCGTCGCGCAGCTTCGCGGACAGGTCCTCAACGAGCTGCCCGCGTTCGAGGCGATGAACCCGAGTCTCGAGCATTTCGCGCGGGTCTTCCACGCGATGCTCGCTTCACGCGTCGACGAGCGCAGGCTCGCGCTGCGCGTGCGGCTCTGGGAGAACGAGCGCGACTGGGCAGCGTACCGGCGCTAGTTCCGCAGATGCCGATGCGCACGCCGCTCGAACTGCTGCATCCGCCGCTCGATCGCCCGTCCGGCGGAAACGTCTACGACCGATGCCTGCTGCAGGCGGCGGCACGTTGCGGCTTCCCGTTGTCGTCGGTCGTCGTCCGTCCCGACGAGGTCGAGGCGCGATTTCGCGAACGCACGCCCGCGTTCCGCGTCTGGGACGGCCTGCTGCTCGAACCGCTGGCGCGACGGCGTGCGCTCGAGCCCGGCAACCGCGCCGTTCTGCTGCACTGGCTGCCGTCGCTCGACCCCGCGGTCGATGCAACCGAACGCGCGCGGCGCGCGTCGATCGAGCGCGCGATCGTCGAGGCGGCCGTGCTCGTCCTCGTTCCCGGCGAGGCAATCCGGCGAACGCTGCAACGTCAGCATCCCGGGCGGACGATCGTGCGCTGCGAGCCCGGGTTGCGCGAGCCGTTCCTCGTGCCCCGGCGCCCCCGCCGCCGCCGCGCGGGCGCTGCCGTCGAACTGCTGACCGTGTCGAACCTGCTCCCCGCCAAGGGACTGCTCGAGCTGCTGCCGACACTGGCTTCGCTGCGCTCGCTTCCCTGGCGCTGGCACCTCGTGGGCGACGGCGGCGCAGACCCCGAGTACTCGCGGTCCTTCGACGAGACATCGCGGCGCCTCGGGCTGGCAGCGCGCCTCGTCCGGCACGGGCCGCTCGAGGCGCGCGCCATCGTCGAGCGGATGGACCTGGCAGACGTCTTCGTCTTTCCGAGCCGTCACGAGTCGTACGGAATGGCGCTCGCCGAGGCGGCGGCGCGCTCGCTTCCGGCGGTCGCCTGCCGCGTGGGCGACGCCGGTCGACTGTATCGGGACGGCATCGATGCGCTGCTCGTGCCGGTCGGCGACGGCGATTCCGTGCGCGAGGCACTCCGCCGCGCGATCGCCGACGGGTCGTTGCGCGCGCGCCTGCGCACGAACCTCGAATCGCGAGCGCCGGCACGTCGCTGGGACGAGGCGTTCGAGGAATTCGCCGCGGCCACGCTCGGCGCGGCGCGATCGTCTTCGCGCCTCTTCCGGCCCGACGCTAGCGCAACGTGCCTGCCGCAGTGGTCTCGCGGACGGGAGTGATACCGTCGCGGCCGCCGACCGCATTTGCGCGTCCTGATCGCGAGACGGTCCAGGCGGTCGGCTGCGCCGCGGCTTTGCGCGCGCACCCGTCCCTGTCGAGCAGGCACGCCAACGCCGCGGCGACGAACAGGTACGGCCCGGAATCGGTGGCGAGAGGCTGCGGCTGTGCCGCCAGTCGTGCCGGGTCGACCCACTCGGTTCTCGCATTCGAATATCGAACGAGGACTTTCCCCGTGTCGGGGCGCACGCGCACCGCCTGCGCGAGTTCGGCGTCGACGCCGCCGGCCACCCGATAGTTCAGCCCCGCGACGACACGATGGAAATCCTCCGCCGTGGCCGAGGCGGCGAAGGAGGCGACCGCGAGGCACGACAGCATCGATGCGGCGGTTCTCATGCCCGAATCTCCCTGCAGTGGACGCCTCGGGGCGTGGAGACTGCAGCTCCCTCCGGCGGCGGGCTCGCGGAGCAAGCGGTGCTCCCGAGCGCGGACGGCAGGATCTCGCCCGAACGGCGATCGAACGGAAAACGGCGCTGGTTCGACGACCGGGAACCGGCCATACTGGCCGCAATTCCCGCAACGGGAGGCCGACGATGAGCGCCACCGAGGCCTGGAGTGCCGGCGATCGGTACGAGCCCTACGTCGGGCGCTGGAGCCGGCTCGTTGCGCGCCCGTTCGTGTCGTGGCTCGAGCAACCCACCGACCTGCGCTGGCTCGACGTCGGCTGCGGCACCGGCGCGCTCGTCGAAACGATTCTCGATTGCTCCGCACCCCGCGCAGTCGACGGCATCGACGCTTCGAAGGCCTTCGTCGATCATGCGCGCGCGCACGTGCTCGATCCGCGTGCGCGATTCACCGTCGCCGACGCGTGCGCGCTCCCCTTCGATGCATCGTCGTTCGACGCGGCGGTGAGCGCACTCGTGCTGAACTTCGTGCCGGAACCTCGAGCCGCGCTCGGCGAGATGATCCGCGTCGCGCGCCCCGGCGCCCTCGTAGCGACGTACGTGTGGGACTACGCGCGGGGGATGCGGATGATGCGCGTGTTCTGGGACGCGGCGGTCCGGCTGGACCCCGCCGCACAGGCGCGCGACGAGGGCCGGCGTTTCCCGATCTGCTCGCGGCAGGGACTGCACCGGCTCTTCACCGAGGCCGGACTGGTCGACGTGCAGGTTCGCGCAATCGACATCACGACGCGTTTCCGGGATTTCGACGACTACTGGTCGCCGTTCCTCGGCGGACAGGGGCCGGCACCCACGTATCTGATGTCGATCGATTCGACGCGGCGCGATTCGCTGCGCGAGCGCATCCGCGACGCGTTGCCCCTCGCCGCGGACGGTTCGATCGAACTCGATGCGCGTGCCTGGGCGGCTCGCGGCCGCGTGCCCTGATCGGTCACGCATCCTTTCCGTTGCGCAACGCGCCGAGCCGGGCGGCGCCGAGCACCAGCGCCGTCGGCGCGACGATCGCGAGTGCCGCCAGCGACGATGCGAGCAGCGACGGTTCCCGGCCCATCTCGCCGCGCGCACCCTGCAGCTCGGGCACGTGCCCGGGTTCGTCGTGCACGGTAAGCAGGTTCTCGACGTCGCCGACGCCCGGAACGCCGCGGACCGTGGAGATCAGCGACGAAACGTCCTCGGCGAGAACCGGTCCTCGCAACGTGATCCGACCATCGCTCGCGACGACGTCGATCGCTCCCGGGTAGCGGAGCGCCCGCCCCAGGCGGGAACGCACGCGTTCGCGCAGTTGCTCGTCGCTGTGCGGGGGCGACGCGTGCCAGCGCGCACGCTGTGCGGCTGCCACGCCTCTCATCCGCTTCATCGCCCGACGGCTGCCCCGCTGGGCGAGATCGCCGGCATCGTGCGACCAGGCGACGAGCTTGTCGCGCGCGACGGCCCGCCGACGGCGGCCGCCGTGAGGGTCGAGGTAATACATCGTCGCCGCCCCGACTGCCCACCCGGCGGCGAGCGCGAGGATCTCTCTCATCGCGGTCTCCCTGCGAACGCCCGCCGGCTGCGGAACGCGTCGGCTCGGCGACTCCGATCGTAGCGCGCGGGCCACGAAACGGCGGTCAATCGCCTGCTGGACGAGAAGAGAACCCGCCTGCCGCACCCGGCATCGACACTATGATCGAGGGGCCATGCAGGGGAAGGTCTCGATCCGGCGCGCCTACGACGAGCCGAATGCCGCCGACGGATACCGCGTCCTCGTCGACCGCGTCTGGCCGCGCGGACGCCGCAAGGACGACCTCGTGCTGGACGAATGGGCGAAGGAGCTTGCGCCGAGCACCGAACTGCGCAAGTGGTTCGGGCACGATCCCGAACGCTGGGAGGCGTTCCGCGAACGCTACCGCGAGGAACTGGACACCCCCGAGGCACACGAGCGGCTGCGCGCCGTCGTCGACGCCGCGGGCGAACGCCCGATCACGCTGGTGTACTCGGCGCGGGACGAGCGGCACAACCAGGCAGTCGTGCTGCGCGAGCGCATCGCACGGCTGAGGCGCTAACGCGCATCGCGGAAGTCGTGCCGGCCGACCAGCGCGAGCAGTTCTTCCGGCGCCACCGGCTTGACCAGATGGTGATCGAATCCCGCGCGTGAAGCGGCTTCGCGGTCGGACGCCTGCCCCCAGCCGGTGAGCGCGACCATCATCACCGGTGCCTCGATTTCCGCCCGCACGCGACGCGCGACCTCGTAGCCGTTCAATCGCGGCATTCCGATGTCCAGGATCGCGATATCGGGTGCGCGCGCGCGGATCGCCTGCAGCGCATCGACGCCGTCGTGCACGACGCGCACCTCGTGTCCCGCCGACTCGAGCAGCACCGACAGGCTCCAGGCGAAATCGACGTTGTCGTCGGCGACGAGGACGCACCACGCCCGGTCCGGACGCCGGGAAACCCCGGGCGGCGACGCTTCGGGCATTTCGCCCGACCGCTCGGGATTCGGCAGACGCACCGTGAACGTCGTGCCGTGCCCGACACCGTCGCTGTGCAGGCGGATCTCGCCGCCGTGCAGCTCGACGATCTGGCGCGCCAGCGTCAGCCCGATGCCCAGCCCCGCATTGCCGCGCTCGAGCGACTTGTCGGCCTGCTCGAACAGCTCGAACACGCGATGCTGCATTTCGCGGGCGATGCCGATTCCGGTGTCCGCGACGTCGATCTCGACGGCGTCGGGCAGCGCGCGCATCGCGAGGTGCACGCGCCCGCCGGCAGGGGTGTAGCGCGCAGCGTTGCCCAGCAGGTTCGACAGCACCTGCAGCAGGCGCGCCGAGTCGCCGAGCACCACGAAGCGCTCTTCGGCTATGTCGGCGGTGAACGCCAGCCGACGCTCCGCGAACGCCGGGTCGGCCAGTTCCATCGCGGAACGCAGTACGCGAACGAGATCGACGTTCTCGATCTGCAACGAGAGTTTTCCGGTCGTGATGCGGGAGATGTCGAGCAGGTCGTCGATGAGCCGCACGATGTGACGAAGCTGCCGCTCGAGGATCGCGACGCCCTTGTCGCGCATCCCCGCGTTGCCTTGGGAGAGCCGGATCATCGTCGTCGCGTTCGTCATCGGTGCGAGCGGGTTTCGCAACTCGTGCGCGAGCGTCGCCAGGAACTCGTCCTTGCGCCGATCGGCGAGCTGCAGCCGCGCCTCGGCCTGCCGGCGTTCGAGCGTCTCGCGCTCCAGCTCGCCGGTCGCCTTCTTCACTTCGTCGAGCATTCCGTTGAAGGCATCGACGAGCGCGGCGATATCGCGGTTGCGCACGGGCGGCGCGCGCAGGTTCCAGTCGCGCCGCGCCATCACGCGCTGCGCCACGTCGGAGATGCGGGCGAGCGGATCGGTGACCACGCGTTGCAGGCGGCCGAACACGAAACTCGCCAGCAGGAGGCTCACCGCGCTCACCACGGCGAGGATCGCCGCGTAACCGAGCGCGCGGTCCCGGATGTCGTGCTGCGCACGCAGGAAGACCGAGCCGATGCGCACACCATCCTGTTCCACCGGGTAGACGACCTCCAGTGTCGACGTCGAGAAGCGCTCGCTGCCGATGCCGCCGCCCGGATCGACCGGCGGAACCGTCTGCTCGGGGTCGGCGCGGTACTGCGCGAACGCACTCCCGCCGTTGCGGTAGATCGCCGCCGAGCGGATGCGGTGACGGCTCTCGAGCAGCGCGAGGTTCTCGCGGGCCGCCTTCCGATCGTCGAACACGAGTGCGGCCGCCGTCGCGCGGGCGATCAGGTCGGCCTGTGCGTGCAGGTCTTCGACCCACGCTCGCCGGTAGGTGTTCAGCTCGTAGCCGAGCAGCGCACCGGCGGCGAGCAGCAGGGCGATGAAGGTCGTCGCCAGCGACGCGAAGGTGAGCTGGCCGCGCAGCGTGGGCGCGCTCACGAGGATTCCCCCTTCAGCACGCGCTCGGCCACGCCGAGCAGGCGCGAACTCAGTCGCAGGCCCGACTTCTCTGCCGCACCCGGCGACGCCTCGAATCGAAGCTGGTTTCCGACCTCGACGAAATTCAGCGCGGCACCGCTCTCCAGCCCTCCAACCGTGTCCGCGACCACGACGACCGGCCGTGTGGCGTAGGCGGCGATCCAGGCAGGAAGCTGTGCCGAGCGGTCGCTGCCCACGAAGACCAGATGCGTGGTCGTGGTCGGCTCGGGACTCTGCAGCCGCAGCACCTCGACCGGCCGCCCGTGCATCGGATTGCCGGGCGCAAGCTCGCACAAAGCCGCGTAGACGTCGCCGGCGCCGGAAACGGCGATGACGAACGGCGAGGTAGCGCTCGGGAATGCGGACGCCGGCCAGTCGACGAAACTCGGGAACTTCAGCAGGTACGCCGCCTTGACCTGCTCGATCGGCGCCTCGGCCGCGCCGGCGGACCCCGAGCGCAGCGCCACGGCCCCCGGCACCGCAGCGCACAGCGCGCACAGCACCTTGCGTCGCCCGCTGCACCGGACGGAGAGCACCCGGGAGGTCACGACGGCTGCCAGGTCAACGAGAGCAGGACGCTGCGCGGGATCTCTCCGGTGAAGGTTCCCGAGTCGAACTCGACGTGTCGCGCGTCGAACGCGTTGCGCACGCCGAGCGACACCTGCAGGTCGCGCCGGACGTTCCAGTTCAGTTGCAGGTCGGCGGCGGTGTACGGTGGAACGTGCGGGCGCGGGAGTGCGCCAACCCGGCGCAGCGCGAGCAGCAGGTCCACCTGCTCGCCGAGCGAATGTGCCGAGCGCAGCGACCATTGCCAGCGCGGATCGTTGCCCAGGCTGCTCGGACCGATCGGATCGTTGCTGCCCGGCGACAGGCGCAGATTCTTGTCGAGCAAGAGGAACCCCGCGGACAGGCGCCAGGTGGGCGCCGGTTGCCAGTTGGCCCAGCCTTCCAGGCCGCGAACGTCGCCTTCGATGCGGTTGTCGATCCGGACCGTGCCGCTCACGATCTGGGCGCTGCGCAGCCGCTCGTAGTCGTGAACGAACGCGCTCACCGACCACGAAACATTCGGCCCCGACTGGGCTCGATAGCCGATCTCGGCGACGTTGGCGACTTCGGAACGGAAGGTCGGCCCGCCGGCGACGACGAACGGCGGTTGCGGCGGGGTGAAGATCTCGCGATCGAGGCGCGCTGGAGAGCGCACGGCACGCGACAGCGCGCCCCAGACGAGCGCGCGATTGGCGAGCGTGTAGGCCAGCCGCACGCTCGGCAGCGATTCCCAGCCCGTGTACGGGTTGTGCTCGAAACGCAGCCCGAGCGTGAGCGCCAGTGCACGCGACAGCGCGACTTCGTCCTGGACGAAGGCGCTGTACCAGGCATGGCTCTGCTCGGGGGGCAGGAAAGCGAAGACCAGGCCCGGCTCGGCAGTGTCGCGGCCCTGTCGATACTGGACGCCGGCAAGCCACCGATGCCTCGCGGCGACGTGGCGCAGCTTGGCGTCGATGTCGTACAGCGTCGCGTCGTCCTGCAGCAGGAAACGATCCTCGCGCTCGCTGTGATCCACGTAGCCGCGCATGTCGAACTCGGTCGCGTTGCCGATGCGCCGCAGCCAGCGCGCGAGCAGATGCGCGCCGGAGGTGCGCACGGGGCCGAAGACCGGTCGGGAATCGGTCTCGGCATCGTAGACGCCGGCGCTCACCCGCCACGTGCTGTCGCCCTGGAGCCAGTCTGCGCGGAAACCGGCCATGTTCCCGTGCATCGCGTCGCCGAAGTCGCCCCCCGCCCGCAGCAGCGTCGGTTCGTGCCGGAACGTCTTCACGTGCAGGCGAGCGCTCGCGGCGGGCCCCAGGCGCCAGCCGTAGCGCGCCACCGAACTGCGCTGCTCGTTTCCCATCGTGGTCGAGAACGACAGCCCCTGCGTCTCGGCCGCCGGCTTCGTCACGACGTTGACGACGCCGTTGACGGCGTTCGTTCCCCAGGTGGCGCCCGCCGGGCCGGTGATCACCTCGATGCGCTCGACGTCGGCCGCGACGAAATCCTGGGCGTCCCAGAACACGCCCGAGAAGAGCGGCGAATAGATCGTTCGCCCGTCGACCATGACGAGCAGCTTGTTCGCGATGTTGCTGTTGAAGCCGCGCGCGCTGATCGCGTACTGCCGCGCATCGAGCGCGGCGACCTGCAGCGTGGGCGCCAGTCGCAGCGCCTCCGGCAGCGTCGTGATGCCCATCCGGCGGATCGCCTCGCCGGGGATCACGTACACGGAACTCGGCGTGCGCAGCAACGACTGGGGACGGCGCGAGACCGACACGACGACGACGTCGCGCAGTTCCTCGAGACTGAACTGCACGAGGCTGCGCTCGACGGGCTGCGTCGACCCGGACGCCGCCGGCTGCGCGGGGGATCGGGCCGGCTCGTCGCCCGCCGCCGGCGACGCGAAGAGCGCGCACGCGCAGACGAGCGCACTCGCCGCCGCATCGAGGGCGGGTGCGGGAATCCTCATCGCCTTGGAAAGCAACGAAAGGCGTAACTGTACAAGCGCTACCCGGCGCGCTGCGGCAAGCCGTGGACGGCTCCCGGGCAATGCCGACGACTCACTTGACCGGACGCTCCTGGCCATGTAGCCACCAGCGGGCGGACCGATCGAGCGCGAGTGCGTCGACCAGGTACGGCAGGCTCGCGCGCATGGATGCCTCGAACCCGAACGGCGGATTGACGACGAAGACGCCGCTGCCGTACAGCCCGAAGCCGCCCGGCAACGGACGGCTCACCGAAAGCGTCACGTTCAGCGAGCGCAGTCCGGGCCAGTGCTCGAGCGTGCGCACGAGGGCCGTCGCTTCGCGACGCTGAACCTGCGGATACCAGATCGCGTAGCAGCCGGTGGCGAAGCGGCTCAGTGCTTCACGCAACGCCCCGACGACACGCGTGTAGTCGCGCTTGTCCTCGTACGATGGATCGACGAGCACCAGCGCGCGCCGCGACAGGGGCGGCAACACGGCCTTCAGCCCGGCGAATCCGTCCACCTTCTCGATCCGCACGCGGCGCGCCACCGCCCGATCGAATCGCGCGAACCGCGCTTCGAGCACGCGGTGCTCGGCGGGGTGCAGCTCGAAAAGGCGCAGACGGTCCTGCTCGCGCAGCGCATCGAAGGCGAGCATCGGCGAGCCGGGATAGTTGCGCAGGACGCCGTCGGGGTTGTGCCGCGCGACGGCCGCAAGCCACGCGGCCACGGCCTCGGGCGCGTCGCACCGGCCCCACAGGCGGGCCACTCCGTCGCGGAACTCGGCTCGCTGCGCGGCCCATCCCTCGTTCAGCGCGTACATCCCGGCGCCCGCGTGGGTGTCTACGACGAGGAACGGCGTGTCCTTGCGCCGCAGGTGCGCAAGCAGCGCGACGAGCACGACGTGCTTGAGGACGTCGGCGTGATTGCCGGCGTGGAAGGCGTGACGATAACTGAACACGGAATGGATGATGACGCAGCGGCCGGGTCCTTGCGGCAAAATCGTCGGCATGACGATTGGGGACCTACGCAGCGACCTGCGCAGCGCGGTCGGCGTCGCGGCACTGCTGTGGCTCCTCGTTGCCGCACTCGTCGTCTCGCTGCTCCTGCACGAGCGTCGCGTCGAGCTGACGCGCTCGGAGGCCACCGCGAGCGCCCTCACGCTGCTGATGCAGGCGCACACCGAGAGCGCGTTCAACGCGGTGGACCTCGTGCTCGGTGGCGTGACCGACGCGTACGAAGCGCTCAGGCCGCCGGACGGCGATCCGGCGTTCCTCGCGCTGCTGCGCGAGCGACTGCGCGAAGTCCCGTCGGTGCGAGCGATCTTCATCGTCGGCACGGACGGCTACATCCGCAACGACACCGACCAGCCGGACACGCCCCGGCTGTCGCTCGCCGACCGCGAGTACTTCCGGCGCTACCTCGACGAGCCGACGCTCGAACGCGCGACCTCGCCGCCCGTGTACAGCCGCTCGGGGCTCGGCTGGTTCAACGCGGTGACGCGTCGCCTCGTCGTCGACGGACGCTTCGCCGGCGTGGCGGTGGCAGCGGTCGTTCCCCGGCATTTCCAGCAGCTGTACGAGAGCATGCAGCTCGGTCCCGGGCAGACCATCGAGCTGTTCTACGAGGACCGCACGCGCGTCGCGCGCTACCCGGCGGACGACTCCACGCTCGGTCGCAAGGCGACGCGCGAAGAAGTGTTCGGCGCCGCCCTGGAGGACGCGGCCGCGGGAACGCTCATCACCCGCGACGGCCTGCTCCATGCCCGGATGACGAGCTATCGACGCCTGCGAACGGCGCCTTTCGTCGTCACGCTGACGCAGGAGCCGCCGTCGCTGCTCGCCGCCTGGCGCGGCGAGGTCCTCGGCGCGACGCTCGCGATGACCGCACTCACCGCGCTGCTCGTCTCGCTCGTCGTGCAGTTGCGCCGCAAGCGCCAGATCGCTGCGCGGGCGCAGGTGCGTATCGCACAGTCGGAGCGGCTCGAGGCGGTCGGCCAGCTCACCGGCGGCATTGCGCACGACTTCGCGAACCTGCTCGGAATCGTTCGCACCAATCTTGCGATCATCGAGCGGCTGCATCCGCCCGACGTCCGCGTACGCAAGGCGCTCGAAACCTCCGAGCGTGCGGTGGGCAATGCGCGCCGGCTGATCGACCAGTTGCTGCTGTTCGCGCGACGCGGCGCACTGGACGTGCGACCGATCGATCCGAACGCGACGCTGCAGCGGCATCTCGACCTGCTTCGCCAGGCCGCCGGCCGGCAGGCGCGCGTCGAGCTGGTGCTCGACGAGAAGGCGGACGCGTGCCTGGCCGACGAGTCGCAGTTCGTCGCGGCGATGGTCAATCTCGTCGCGAACGCGCGCGACGCGATCGACGATTCGCGCGGCCGCGGCACGATCACCGTGCAGACGGGCCGCGTCGGCGCGACGCGGGCGGGCGAATGGGAACTCGACGACGCGCAGCCGCTGGTACGCGTGAGCGTCGTCGACTCCGGGGCGGGCATGGACGAAACGGTGCTCGCACACGTGTTCGAGCCCTTCTTCACGACGAAGGGCAGCGAGGGAACGGGGCTCGGACTGGCGCAGGTGTACGGCTTCGTGAGCCAGCTCGGCGGCGAAGTGCGCATCGAATCGAGCACAGGGAGCGGCACCGCGGTGCACCTGTTCTTCCCGGCGGTGGAGTCCGCCGGAACGCCGCTTCAATCGGCCGCGACGACGACGCCCTCGGAAACGAGCGCGTCGATCTCCGGCTCCGGGTAACCGAACTCGCGCAACACCTCGCGCGAGTGCTGTCCCAGCATCGGCGCCGCCCGCGATCCGCAGCATGCGGGGGTTGCGTCGAACTTCACCGGAAAACCGATCGCGCGCGTCGGACCGGCGCGCGGGTGGTCGACCTCGACGACCATCCCCCGCGCGAGCACCTGCTCGTGCGTCAGCGCCTCGCCGATCGAATGCACGGGACCCGCCGGCACCCCTGCCGCATCGAAGGCCGCGATCCAGTGCGCGCGATCGTGCGCGACGAGCACACTCTCCATCGCCTCCACGAGCGCCTCGCGGTGGCGCATCCGGTCGTCGTTCGTCGCGAAGCGCGGATCGCGCACCCACTCGGGATGCCCGAGCACCTGCGCGATGCGCTCCCAGTTCGCCTGGTTCGCGCCGCCGACGTTGACGTAGCCGTCGGCGGTGCGGAATGCCTGGTACGGTGCGGTGAGCACGTGGCCCGAGCCGAGTGCGCCCGGCGAGCGCCCCGTGGCGAAGAAGATCGCCGCGTGCCAGTAGGTCTGCTGCAGCGCCGCCTCCATCAGCGAGGTCTCGACGAGTTGCCCTTCTCCGGTCCTCAGCTTGTGCACGTAGGCGGCGACGATGCCGAGCGCCGCGAGGATTCCCGCGTTGATGTCGGCGATCGGGGTGCCGGACTTCGCCGGCGCCCCGCCCGGCTCGCCGGTGATCGACATCAATCCGGCGAAGCCCTGCGCGATCAGGTCGAAGCCGCCCTTGTTGGCCCAGGGACCGGTGCGGCCGTAGCCCGAGACCGCGCAGTAGATGAGCCCGGGATTCAGGCTGCGCAGGTGCTCGTAGCCCAGCCCCAGGCGTTCGAGGGTGCCACGCCGGTAGTTCTCGGTGAGCACGTCGGCGTCGGCGACCATGCGCTCGAGCACCGCCTTGCCCTTCGGGTGCTTCAGGTCGAGCGCGATGCCGCGCTTGCCCCGATTCAGGATCAGGTACGGCGCCGACTCGCCGTTCACGCGCGGTTCGCTGTAGCCGCGCGAATCGTCGCCGCCCGGCAGCTTCTCGACCTTGATCACGTCGGCGCCGAGATCGGCGAGCATCATCCCGCAGGTCGGTCCCGCCATGATCTGCGCAAGCTCGAGCACCTTCACCCCGGCCAGCGGACCGCGCGCTGCGCAGTTCCCGTTGGTCATCGGCCTTCGAAGACGGGCTTCGTCTTCGCCAGGAACGCGCGATGGCCGGTGCGGAAATCCTCGGTGTCGAAGCAGTCGAAGGCCTCGAGCCGCTCGGCTTCGGTCAGCGGTGCACCCTGTGCGAGCCGGCGGGCGAACTTCTTGTGCCAGCGCGCGACGAGCGGCGCGCCCTCGACAATCCGCCGCGCCGTGTCACGGCATTCGTCGGCGACGCGATCGTCGGCGACGACGCGGTTGACGAGCCCCTTCTCGTACGCCTCGCCTGCGCCGAGGATGCGGCCTTCGTAGAGCAGTTCGAGCGCGACGGAGCGGCCGGCCAGCTCGATCAGCGGCGCAATCTCCGGGTACGCCATCACGAGACCGAGGTTCTTGATCGGCGCGCCGAAGCGGCTGCCCTCGCCGCAGATGCGCAGGTCGCACAGCGCGGCGATCTCCAGGCCGCCGCCGACGCAGATCCCGTGGATCTGCGCGAGCGTCGGGTGGCGGCAGGCGGCGATCGCGGCGGCAGTGGCGTGCATCACTTCGCCGTAGGCGATCGCCTGCTCGCGATTCGAGCGCATCGTCTCGAACTCGCCGATGTCGTTGCCGGGCGAGAACGCGCGTTCGCCGGCACCGCGCACGACGACGCAGCGCACGGAATCGTCGTCGGAGAGCGTTCGCACCATCTCGCCGAGCCGCTGCCACATCGAACGTGTGAGCGCATTGAGCTTGTGCGGGCGATTCAGCACGACGGTGGCGATCGTGCCGTCGCGCTCGACGAGGATCGTTTCGGACATCGGTTCTCCTGTTGCCTGCGGGAAGCGGTACCGCCCCACGCCCGGCTCAGCGATAGAAATACTCGACCAGGCCCATTCCGGTGACCGGCACGTAGGTGACGAGCAGCAGCACGGCGACCAGCACGGCGATGAAATACACGTTGGTGCGCGTGACCTCCCAGACGCCCGCCTTCGAGATCGAGCAGGCGACCATCAGCACGCTCGCCACCGGCGGCGTCTGCTGCCCGATGCCGAGATTGATCGTGACGATCAGGCCGAAATGCACCGGGTCGATGCCGGCGGCGTGCACGAGCGGCATCACGACCGGAACGACCAGGATGATCGCCGCCGCCGAGTGCAGGAACATGCCGAGCAGCAGGAACAGCACGTTCAGAAGAGCGAGCACGAACCACTTGTTCGTCGTGAGTTCCGTGACGGCACGCGCGAGTTCCTGCGGCGCGCGCGTCTCGGTGAGATAGACACCGAGCAGCGCCGAGGTCGCGACGAGCAGCATGACGACCGCGGTCTGGCTGCCGCCTTCGATGATCGCCTGCTTCAGGTGCGCGAGATCGAGTTCGTGGTAGACGACGAGCCCGATGAAGAGCGCGGCGACCACGGCGAGCGCCGCCCCTTCCGTGGCGGTGACGAAGCCGCCGAAGATTCCACCGAGGATGATCATCGGCAGCGTGAACGCCCAGAACGCCTCGCGCGCGGTGCGCCGCACCTCGGACCAGCGAAAGTGCTGCTCCACCGGAAGGTCGTAGCGACGCGCGAACCAGTACGCCACGCCCATCAGCCCGCCGCCGCCGAGGACGCCGGGAACGATGCCGGCGACGAACAGCTGCACGACCGAGGTCTCGGCCATCACCGCGTACAGGATCATCGGGATCGACGGCGGGATGATCACCGCGAGCGTTGCCGACGACGACATCACCGCCGCCGCCAGCGCCCGCGGGTAGCCCTTCTTCTTCATCGCCGGAATCGTGATGGAACCGAGCGCGGCGACGTCTGCCACCGCCGAGCCGGAGATCTCGGCGAAGAACAGCGACGCGCCGATCGAGACCATCGCCAGGCCGCCGCGGATGAAACCGAGCACGGCCGAGGCGAACGCGATCAGGCGGGTCGAGATGCCCGACGCGTTCATGATCGCGCCGGCCAGGATGAACAGCGGAATCGCCAGCAGCGGAAAGTTCGTCGCGGCGTTGTACAGCACGATCGGAAGGTTCGGCAGCGAACCCGCGCCCTGTACGGTCCAGATCGCCGCGATCGCGACGACGCCGAGCGCAACCGCGATCGGCACGTTGATCAGGACGAGCGCGAGCACGCTGCCGAACAGGAAGAGCATCTGCATTCGGAACGCTTCCTTCGCCGGTGGAAAAGCGCCGACGCGCGGGTTCAGTGCGCGGCTTCGTGGATGGCCGTTTCGGCGGTCGCGCCCTCCGCGTGCTCCGCGCGCGCCCATGCGAGCGCTTCGGGCAGCGTGATCAGCTCCGCGACGATGATGAGCGCCGACGAGATCGGAATCACCGACTGCACCCACGAGACCGGGATCGACGGCAGGCTCACCAGCGTGTCGGTGGCGAGCACGTCGAGCACCTCCCAGCCGATCCAGCCGAGCAGTGCGAAGAATCCGATCACGAGCGCCTCGACGAGAATCGTGACGAGCAGGCGGGGACCGGGCGGCATCATCGCGACCAGTTCCGGGCAGGTGATGTGGCTGCGCTTCGCCGCCGCGTAGGCCGACCCGTAGAAGGTCAGCCAGGCGAGCAGGATCGACGCGACCTCGTCGTACCAGACCAGCGACGCCCCGACGGTGCGGAACACGACGCCGACCGTGACTTCGACCGCCATCGCGACCATCAGCACGATGACCAGCCACTCGAGGATTCTTTCGTAGATCTTGCGAAAAGCCGCCATCGCGCCGTGCCCGCCCTTGTGGTCGCCCCTGCCGCCGATTCGCCCCGCCCGAGCGCGTCAGGCGCCGAGCGAAATCGCCGTGTCGATCATCGCGTCGGCGCCCTTCACCGACTCGCCGAACTCGGCGTACACCGGCTTGCTCGCCGCGATGAACGCCTTCTTGTCGACCTCGTTGACCTGCATGCCGGCCTCCTTCAGCTTGCCGAGCAGTTCGCCCTCCTGCTTCTGCGCGACTTCGTAGACGTAGGCCTGCGTGGCTTTTGCCGTCTCCTCGAGCGTACGGCGCACGTCTTCGGGCAGCGTGTTCCACTTGCGGGTGCCGACGGTGACGTACGCCGGCGTGTAGACGTGCCCGGACATCGACAGGAACTTCTGCACTTCCTGCAGCTTGGCGCTGTAGATCTGCGTGAGCGGGTTCTCCTGCCCGTCCATCACGCCGGTCTGCAGCGCGGTGAACAACTCGGAAAACTTCATCGGACTGGGGTTCGCGCCGTAGGCCTTGAACATCGCCACGCGCCACTTGCCCTCGGGCACGCGCAGCTTGATCCCCTGCAGGTCCTGCGGGGTGTTGATCGGCCCGCGGTTGTTCGTGATGTGGCGGTAGCCGTTTTCCCACACGCCGATGATCTTCAGGCCCTTCTTCTCGGCGGCGGGCTCGATCTGCGGCCAGAAGATCTCCTTCTCGATTCGGCCCATGTGCGCGCGGTCCTTCACCAGGTACGGCATCTCGAAGATGCCGAACAGGTCGACCTCGCTGCTCATCACCGTGGACGGCACCGCCAGGTCGATGGTGCCGAGCTTGAGCTTCTGCAGCATCTCCTTGTCGCCGCCGAGCTGGCTCGAGCCGTAGACGACGACCTTCGCCTTGCCGCCCAGCTTCTCGTTGGCGCGCCGCGCGAACTCGTCGGCCGACATCTGGAACAGCGACCCGGGCTCGCCGACGTGGCCGAGCTTCAGCTCGACCGCCTGCGCGCGAACCGGAAGCACCCGGGCGGCCGCACCCGCGGCACCGACGGCGA
>DASWVL010000331.1:0-3879 GCA_036406255.1 Zeimonas sp. | reverse complement strand
AGGCCTGCAGCAACCGCCAGCAGCAGTCCCAGCACCTCGACGACGGTGAGCCAGCTCTGCGCGGCCGCACCCGCACGCATCCCGCGCAGGTTCACCCAGGCGAGCACGACGATCGCCGCGGCGGCATACAGCGATTCGCTCCACCGGCCCAGGGGAACGAGCTGCGTCATGTAGTCGCCGAAGACGAAGGCGAGCAGCGCGATCGAACCCGTGGTGATCACCGCGAAGCGCGCCCAGGCGAACAGGAACGACACGTGCCGGCCGTAGGCGCGCCACAGGAAGTGGTAGTCGCCGCCGGCGTGGGGGTACGCGGTCGCCAGCTCCGCGTAGCACAGCGCGCCGACGAGCGAAGCGAGCCCGCCGAGCGCCCACGCCGCGAACATCCAGCCCGGCGAGCCGGTCATCTGCGCGACCAGCGACGGCGCCTTGAAGATGCCCGCGCCGATGACGATGCCGACGACGATCGCGATCGCGTGACGAACGCCGAGAACCGGCTGCGGCGAGGCGCCTCCCGGCGTCATGATCCGCTCCGGACCTCGTCGGGCGTCATCGGCGCCGAACCTTCGATCGGCGGCGTATCGCCGACGCGTTCGGCGACGAACGGCGCGACGTCGCCGCCCTTCGTCGAGACCGCGCCGATCATGCGGTCGGGCTCGATCCTCGCATCGACCGTGCGCAGTTCGCCTTCGCCGTCGGTGAAGGCGAAATGGATCTGGTCGCCGAGCACGCGTGCATTGCGCATCGTCGTCTGCACGTCGGCGAGCGCGACGCGCCCTTCGAGTACCTGGAAGCGCTGCCGGATCGTCATCGTGGTGTCGATCGGGCCGCGCGACTGCTGCAGCCGCGTCTTCCAGTCGCCCCCGGCGTTGGCCGGCACCACCCACAGGTGCATCGAACGCGCACCGATGCGCGAGCTTTCCTCGGGTTCCCAGTCGCCCATCCGGAACTCGTGCGAGACGACGCGCGTGCCCGGCTTCATCGCGAGCAGCGTGTGACGCAGCCGCAGGTTCAGATGCGGCATCAGGTACATCGTGACGACGTCGGCGGACGAGAAGTCGGCGGCGAAGAGGTCGCCCTGCTCGAACGTCGCCCGATCGGCGAGACCCGCCTTCTCGGCGCCGTGCCGCGACAGCTCGACCATCTTTTCGTTGTATTCGATGCCGCGCGCGCGGGCGCCGAACTCGCGCACCGCAGCGATCACGATCTTTCCGTCGCCCGAGCCGAGATCGACGACCGAGTCGGCGGCGCCGACCTGCGCGAGCTGCAGCATCCGGGTGACGAGCGGATCCGGCGTCGGAATCCAGATCACGTCCTTGCCGTACTGGCCGCTGCGCGGCTTGTACTCGGCCTCGTCGTCGGCGGCCAGCGAGGGGCCCGCTGCGAAGGCGGCGGCGAGCGAGGCTGCGGTGGTGCGGGCAGCGAGCGCCAGGCCGGCCGAAGCTTCGAGGAAATCGCGTCTGGATGCGCAGGTCGCCATGATTCCTCCCGCCAGGAACTCCGCCGAACGGTGGCGACAGCAAACATCGCTCCCGCTCCTGCCCGCCCGCATGGGGAACGGGCACAGGGCCCTTTCCTGCATGCTAGCGTGCCGGCGATGAAACTGTTCGACTTCTGGGACCGGCTACGCACCAGCTTCTGGTTCCTGCCGTCGCTGATGGCCGGTGCTGCGGTCGCACTTTCCTTCGCCATGCTCGAGTTCGACGCGCGACTCGGTCCGGCCGTCGTGAGCAACGTCGGATGGATCTACCGCTTCGGCCCGGAAGGCGCGCGCACGCTGCTGTCGTCGATCGCCAGCTCGATGATCACCGTGGCCGGGCTCACGTTCTCGATCACGATGCTCACGCTGCAGCTCGCGACTTCCCAGTTCGGGCCTCGGCTGCTGCGAAACATCATGCGCGACCGCGGCAACCAGGTCGTGCTCGGCACTTTCCTCGCGACCTTCCTCTATTGCCTGCTCGTGCTGCGCGCCGTGCGCGGCACCGATGGGGAAGCCTTCGTTCCGCACCTCTCGGCGGCGCTGGGCGTCCTGTTTGCCGTCGTGAGCATCGCGGTCCTGATCTACTTCATCCATCACGTGGCGAGCTCGATCCGCATCGAGTCGCTGCTGGAGACTCTCGCCGGCGATGCTCGCGCGGCGATCGACCGGCTCTATCCCGAGACGATCGGCGAGCCGCCGCAGGCGAGACGGGCGGCTGCCGGCAACGTCGCCGAGCGCTGCATCGGCCCGAACCGGCTCGCCGCACCGGATTTCGACGTCGACGCGAAGCCGGTCCGGTGCGGGAGCAGCGGCTACGTGCAGGCGATCGATGCGCAGGCGCTGCTGCGCATCGCGCAAGAGCACGGGCTCGTCGTCCGGGTCGACGCAGCGCCGGGCGGCTTCGTGTCGCAGCGCGATCGCCTTCTCACCGTGATCCCGGCCGGGGCGCTTTCCGATCGCCTCGCCGAACGCCTGGCGGCGGCCTTCCTCGTAGGCCGCGACCGCACGCCGTTGCAGGATCTTGCGTATTCGCTGCGACGCCTCGTAGAGGTCGCGCAACGCGGGCTGTCGGCTGGCGTCAACGACCCCACCACGGCGCTGTACTGCATCGATCGTCTCGTCGAGGCCTTCGAGCATCTCGCCACGCGTCGGCAGCCGTCGCCGCTGCGCGCTGACGAATCGGGGAAGCTGCGCGTCGTTGCCACGCGCCCCGACTCCGGTGATCTCGCCTGCCAGTCCTTCGCCGCGGTCGCGCGTTATGCGCTCGCCGATGCGGACGTCAGCGTTCGCCTCGTGCACGCGCTGACCCGACTCGCCGCGTGCCACGACGGCACGGCGCGTGAACGGCTGCTCGCGCTCGGCGAGGAGATCGTGGCCCGGGCCGCCGAAGCAGCGCGGCTCTCATTCGATCGCCAGGCCGTCGACACCGCGCGGCAGCGACTGGTCAGCGCCCGGGTATCTCCTTCATGACCTGCGCATAGGCGAGCAGGGCGAAGATCGCGGTGCCGCCGACGACGTTGCCGGCGAGCGAGGGAAGGAAGAACTCGCCGAGGAACTCGCCGAGCGAAAGGCGCGCGTTCAGCAGCAGGAACCACGCCTCGATGCTCCCGGCGACGATGTGCGCGAAGCCCCCGACGGCGATCAGCCAGGTCATGATCAGGATCACTGCCGTCTGGCTGTGGCCGGCGCCCGGCAGCATCCAGACGAGCGAGGCCATCAGGAACCCGGCGCCTACGCCGCGCAGCGTGACATCGAACCAGTACCCGCCGATCGCATGCTCGCTGACGGCGAGCATTGCATCGAAGGTCTCCGCCGGAACCGCCGGCAGGTAGGTCGCGAATGCGGCGGCGACGAAGGTGCCGGTCAGGTTCGCGCTGAGCACGATCGCCCAGTTGCGCGCGGCACGCCCGAAGTTCGCCGACGTCGGCGAGGCCATCACCGGCAGGACGACGGTGATCGTATTCTCGGTGAACAGCTGCTGGCGCCCAAGGATGACGATCAGGAAGCCGATCGGGTATCCGAGCGCGACGAGCAGCTCTCGGGCTGCGGTCTCGGGCAGGTGCCGCAGCAGGATCGCCTGCGCGACGAGCGAGAAGCTGATCGAAAGGCCCGCGGCGAGGCCCGACCACCAGAGCGACACGGCCGGGCGCGCCATCTCCTCTTCGCCGTTTCGTCGGACCGCCTGGTAGATGATGGGAGACGGCGGCGTCGCGCGTTTCTCGACCTGCTCGATTTTCTTGCGATCTTCCTGCTGCTGGCTCTTCGGCATCGGGTTCCCCCTCGTTTGGACACGAGGGCGGCGCAGCAAGGGCGGTTCCCCGTGCTACCAGTCGCCGCCGATCGCGCGGATCAGCGCCACCGTCGCGGTCAGCCGCCGGCCGTGCAGCGACAGCACCGCCTGC
>DASWVL010000330.1:0-3740 GCA_036406255.1 Zeimonas sp. | reverse complement strand
CCAGACGAGTTCGACCTCGATCGCGGTGCCTTCGGGAACGATCTCGCGCACGACGCGGCGCATGTCGTCCATGATCATGTCGGCCATCGGGCAGGCGGCGGTCGTCATCGTGACGTCGACGAAGACCGCCTTCTCGCCGACGGCGATGTTGTAGACGAGGCCGAGGTCGACGATGTTCATCCCGGCTTCGGGATCGTCGACCTGGCGCAGTGCTTCGCGCACGGCGTCGTCGTCGGGCATCGATGGCATGGGGCACGCTCCTCCGAAAGGCCGCAGGACTCCTTCAGCCGAAGCGTCGCACGAATGCGATCCGCTGCGACGGAACGAACCCTGTGTCGTAGAGGAAACCGAGCAGGCCGAGATCCTCGGGTGCCACGCTCGTCTCGACCTGCTCGACGCGCAGCGCGCCCAGGTTGACGAACAGCTGCGACAGCAGCGCACGGCCGACGCCGCGGCCGGCGTAGGCCGGATCGACGCCGATCGTGTCGATCACCGCCACCGCCTCGGTGCGTCCGTAGTCGCCGAGGTCGACCCGCGCCATCAGGAAGCCGATGACGAGGTCCTCGTCGACGCGCGCCGTGAGCGACACGCGGATCGCCGAGTCTGCGCTCGTCTCGGCGAACTTGTGCACCATGTACTCCTCGCGGTTGCGTCCGGTGATCGCGCGGTCGATGCGCACGATGTCGCGCAGCTCGCCCGCGTTCATCGCGCGCACGTCGGCGGTGTCGCGGGCCAGGCGCTCGAAGTCGTTGGCGGCCTGCCCGCCGAAATTCACTTCGGACGGCGACGAGGCGGCCGCATCGGCGAGCACCGGGTCGTCGCGCTCGGGCGCGTACGCGCCGCCGTCGACCGCGGAGTCGACGATCTGGTCGGTTGCCCGCTCGAAGCCCATGGCGCTCATCCAGCGCAGCATCGGGAGGTCGTTCCAGCGCGCCTGCGTGCGCAGGCTGGCGATTCCGTGCTTCGTCGCCCATTCCGAAAGTGCGCCGAACAGGTCGCGGCCGATGCCCTGGCTCTGCGCGTCGGCGCGAACGCCGATCGCCTCGAGCCGCAACTCGGGCTCGCTGCGCCCGAACTCGCCTTCGAGCACGCGAGCGAGCACGTGTCCGGCGAGCCCCTTGTCGTCGATCGCCGCGAACTGCGCGTGCAGCCGGGGCTCGCGGCGTGCCGATTCGAGGCGGCGCTCGAAGTACGGGCGCCGGGAATGGCCTTCGATGGCGGCGTCGATCGCGACGACCTCCTCGAGGTCGCCGGCGGCCAGCGGACGGATGTCGGCGCGAAGCGTGTAGGAAGCGTGCATCGGAGCTCCTGCTTTCGACGATGGAATTCGTGCTTGCGGAAGGGCGGGCACTAGGCCGTCGCGTAGGCGAAGGCCAGCTCGCGATCGGTTTCCTCGTCGAGCAGGTCTTCGAGCATCGGCAGCAGCGCCATTGTTTCCTTCTGGATGTGCGCGACCTGCCGCTCGACCATCTCGGCGACGCCGACCTTCAACTGCGTCCAGCCGGCGTCGTCGAGCGTGCCGGCGGCGGCGGCGTGCGCGAGCGGCAGCAGCGTTTCGGCTGCCTCCCGGATCGCCTGGTGCTCCTCGGCCAGCAGTTCGGCGATGTCGCCTTCGCCGGCGTCGGCGAGCCGGTTGAACAGCTCGTTCTCCTCGAAGTCGAAGTGACGGCCGACGTCCTGCTCGAGATGACGTGCGAACTGGCCGGCCAGTCGCGCGAGATCGGGGTTGCTGCCGGCACCGGTGCGCGGCGCGCGGGCGAAGGCCTGCTCGACCTTGCCGAGCAGATCGAGGTTCGTCCGGTGTTCTTCGTCGAGCGCGTGCGCTACCTGGCCCTTGAAACTCATGACGGCTCCTAAATCTGCATCGCGGTACCAGAATAGGCGGGCGTTCCGGGGGCGCCATTGATACGGGTCAAGCAACGGGTGCAGGTGGCCGGGCACCGGTTCGCGGCGCGGGTGGCGCTCGCATGCGGCGCACGAGGATGACGAAGAAGGCGAGGAAGGCGACGGCGCCGACGGAGCCGACGAGGGCGGCGGCGAGCACGAGCCAGTGCGAGTCGGCGATCGCCGCCGCGACGAGCAGCGCCAGCGCGCACAGGTGGCATGCGTAATGAACGGCCAGCGGGCGATCGGCGGTGAGCGACGACGGCGTACGCGGCAGCTTCGTTCCCGGCGGCTTGTGCATCGACGCGAGGAACGGAACGATCCGCTGCATCATCCCGAGCACGAGCGTGAGCAGCCAGCCGGGAACGAGAACGACGCCGAACAGCGTCGCCAGCATCGGAACGTCGGGAGCGACGACCACGGCGAGCGCGAGCGCCAGGCTCGCGACGAGCAGCGCCCAGGCGGTCCGCACGAGTCGGAACGAGCGGCCCAACTCGCGTCGCATGCCGGTGCGCAGTGCCTGCAGCACGAGCCCCAGGTGCAGCGCGACGGCGACGCCGGCCGCGGCGAGTGCCACGACTCGCAGCGGCAAGACCCATGCACCCGATCCTGCCGCCGCGGCGAGCACGAGCGCGAGCGAGAGCGCGGCGAGCGCCGCCGAGAGGCGGACCCGCTTCTCGTCGGGCGCCGGCGACAGCGCGAACATCGGCACCAGGATGTACGCGAGGCCCAGAGCGAGCATGCCCATGAAGCCGTAGGCGGCGAAGGGCACGTGCAGTGCGAGCGCGGTGCCGCGATCGAACAGCGGCCAGCCGAGATAGGCGAAGGCGAGCGACGCCGCGCTGACGACGACGATGACGAGCGAGGCGAGCGCGATCCAGCCGTGCGCGACGATTCCCGCCATCCCGCGCGCGCCGACGAGGTTGCGTGCCGTGAGGCCCGCATAGCCGAGCAGGCCGGCGATGGCGGCGGCGGCCCCCGCGCCGAGCAGCGCCGCCTGCCCGGTGCCCATGCCGAGCGTCGTTCCGGCGACGCCCGCCGTGTAGACCCACCAGATCGCCGCCGGCAGTCGCGTCGAATGCACCGGCTGGCGCGTGGCCACCGGCATCAACTGCAGGCTCGCGCCGATGGCGGTCATCGCCAGCACGCCGAGCGTGACGAGATGCAGTGCGGCAAGCGGCCAGCCCAGGCCGCCGGCGAAACGCGCCGCGCTCGCCGCGCCCGCGGCGAGGGCGACCCACGCGGCGAGATGGAAGAACGCGGCCGCGCCGAAATAGCGCAGCGGAATCGACGCGGGAAGCAGGCGGCTCGTCGCGCCCGCGAGGAAGCCGGCGGCGAGCTTCGGCCGGGCGACGTCGCCCTTCATTCGCTGCGCGTCAGTCGCAGCCGAACCTCGCCGGGGTCGCCGTCGACGATCTCCGCCGACCAGCCGATCTCGGCGAGTTCGGGATAGAGCAACTGCGGGTCGCGATCGTGATGCACGATCACGGCGCCATCTCCGTCGATCGAGCGCACGAGCGAGAGGATCTCGACCATCGGCTGCGGGGGCGGCAGGCCGCGCACGTCGATGTGCACGCCGTCGGCTTCGGTCCAGCGCTTCACTGCGCGTGTCCCGTCGCACATCGTGCGTCTTGCCATGCGCGGGGCGTTGGCGCGAGCAAAGGCGCGGGCCGTCTGCCGCGCGCGCGCCGGTGCGCAGCCCCCGCTGCGCGGGGGTTCGCTGCGATGCTCGCAGCGCCGGCGGGCGCCGCGTAACTCGCTGCGCTCGAACAGACGCGGCGAGAGTGAAGACGACGCGCGCTACGCGCGCGCGCCGGCGCTGCTGCGCTTCTCGCCTGCGCATAGGCACGGCCGCG
>DASWVL010000329.1:0-2140 GCA_036406255.1 Zeimonas sp. | reverse complement strand
TTCGGGAAGTGCCGGAAGAAGAGCGTGAGCAGCAGCACCTGGATGTGCGCGCCGTCGACGTCGGCGTCGGACAGGATGCAGATCTTCCCGTAGCGCAGTGCGGAGAGGTCGGGGTCGTCGCGCTGCGAATGCGGATCGACGCCGATTGCGACGGCGATGTCGTGGATCTCGTTGTTCGCGAAGAGGCGATCGCGCTCGGTCTCCCAGGTGTTCAGTACCTTCCCGCGCAATGGGAGGATCGCCTGGAACTCCTTGTCGCGGCCCATCTTCGCCGAGCCGCCGGCCGAGTCGCCCTCGACGAGGAAGAGTTCGTTCCGCTCGATGTCGTCGGACTCGCAGTCGGTGAGCTTGCCGGGCAGCACAGCAACCCCCGAGCTCTTTTTCTTGCCGACCTTCTGTGCGGCGCGGCTGCGCGCCTGCGCCTGGCGGATGACGAGCTCGGCGAGCTTGCGACCGTGCTCGACGTGCTGGTGCAGCCACAGCTCGAGCTGCGGCTTGACGAGCGACGACACGAGACGCACGGCGTCACGCGAGTTCAGCCGCTCCTTGATCTGCCCCTGGAACTGCGGGTCGAGCACCTTGGTGGACAGCACCCAGCTCGCGCGCGCGGCGACGTCCTCGGCGAGCAGCTTGACGCCCTTGGGCTGCAGGCCGTGCAGTTCGATGAAGCCCTTCACTGCGGCGAACAGGCCCTCGCGCAAGCCGGACTCGTGCGTGCCGCCGGCGGTCGTCGGAATCAGGTTCACGTACGACTCGCGCAGCAACGAGCCCTCGTCGGTCCACGCGACGACCCACTGCGCGCCCTCGCCTTCGGCGAAGCTGTCGTGGCCTGCCGGAATCGACTGGTCGCCTTCGAACAGCGGAATGATCGGCGGCGAGTCGGACAGCTGCGCGAGGCTCTCGGCGAGATAGCCGCGCAAGCCCTCCTCGTAGCGCCAGCTCTGGCGCTTGCCGCTCTTCTCCTCGACGAGCGTGACCTTCACGCCGGGCAGCAGCACCGCCTTCGAGCGCAGCAGGTGCACGAGTTCGGCGTACGGGATCGTCAGCGTGTCGAAATACTTCGCATCGGGCCACATACGCACCGAGGTGCCGCTACGCCGGTCGCCGCGGCCCGCGGCCTTCGAGCGCAGCTTCTCGACGACCTCGCCGCCCGCAAAGGCGATGTGGTGCACCTTGCCGTCGCGCCAGACGGTGACCTCGAAGCGCTTCGACAGCGCGTTCGATACCGAGACGCCGACGCCGTGCAGGCCGCCCGAGAAGCTGTAGGCGCCGCCGTCGGCCTTGTCGAACTTGCCGCCCGCGTGCAGGCGCGTGAACACGATCTCGACGACCGGAACGCCCTCTTCCGGGTGCTTGCCGACCGGGATGCCGCGTCCGTCGTCGTCGACCTCGATGCTGCCGTCGGCATGCAGCGTGACGACGATGTCGTCGCAGACGCCGGCGAGCGCCTCGTCGGCGGCGTTGTCGAGCGCCTCCTGCACGATGTGCAGCGGGTTCTCGGTACGCGTGTACATGCCGGGGCGCTGGCGCACCGGCTCGAGGCCTTTCAGGACACGGATCGACGCTTCGCTGTATTCGGTGCGGCGGGCTGCCATTGCGGGACGTAGGGTGGAACCGGGGACGCGCGTCAGCGTCCGAGCGGAATGCCGCAGGCCTGCAGCAGCGACGCGAAGCTGACGACCAGGTTCGGGTCGCGGTAGGCGAGGAACGACCAGACGAGGACGAAGCCGAGCACGGCCACGCCGACGAGGGCGAGCGCCAGGCGCGCGATGCGCATCGTGCGATGATCGTGCATCGCATCATTCTACTGGGTGCCCGGAGGCGCCCGTCTCCGATGGCCACCGAAGACCCCGCCCGCGCCGCAGACGGCCGCGCTGAACGCACCCACTCCGATCGCCCTGGTCGACCCGCTCGACCCGATCGACTCGGCCCCCCGGGCAGCGCCGACACGCTCGTCGTGCACGGCGACCGCGATCCGGAGGTCTTCGACGCCGAACTCGCGCCGCCGGTACACATGTCGGTGACCTGGTCGGCGCGCGACGCCGACGAGTTCGCCGGCATGGCCACCGGCGTGCGGCCGCAGCGCTTCTACACGCGCTACGGCAACCCGACGCACGAGCGCGTCGCGCGGCTCGTCGCG
>DASWVL010000328.1:0-2562 GCA_036406255.1 Zeimonas sp. | reverse complement strand
CGCACGTCGGTGCGCAGCGACGGCGCTGTCGGTGCGTCGTCGTTGACCCCGATCGCCGCGCGCCCGGCGAGCACGGCGACGACGATCGCCGCCAACGACACGGCCACGCGCGCGCGCAACGGCCATGCCGGTTGCAGCTGCAGCGGAAACGATCGGGCGAGCAGCAGCGCGACGCCCGCACCTACGGTGGCGACGACCGTCAGCAGCGTCGCCAGCGGATACGATTCCCGGATGTTGCCGACGACCTCGGTCGTGTAGACCAGGTAGTCGACGGCGATGAAGTTGAAGCGCGCCGAGAACTCGTCCCAGAACAGCACTTCGGCGATCGCGACGAACATCGCCGCCGACGCGAGGATCGCGAGGCGGGCGGCGCGTACTGCGCGCATGCGTCGCGGGTGTCGCGGGCCGCGGTGCGCGAGCGCGCGAACCGCGAGTACCGCCGACCCGACCGAAGCGGCCAGCAGCAGGTCGACGGCGAAGCCGCGCGCGAAGACCGGCAGCAATCGGAAAGGCGGCGCGCCGAGATCCGGCCAGGCGAGCGCGACGAGCACGAGACGCGTGGCCGTCCACACGACGACCAGCATCGCGAACACGGCTGCGGAATCGACGACGGCCTGATGGGTGAGGAAGGCGGGGCGAAGGGCGGGCGTGGATCGAAGCATGCGCGCCACCATGCCCGACGGCCGGTGAGCGCGTCCCGCGCGATTCGTGAGATCCGCGTGAGTTTCAGCCCAGTCCGAGCGTGACCCGCGTTCCCCTGCCCGGGTCGCTGTCGATCGCGATCGTCCACCCCGCTCCCTCGCAGATGCGCTCGACGATGCTCAAGCCCAGTCCGCTCGACGACGGATCGGCATCGGCACCGCGCCGGCGCTGCGCGGGCTCGCTCGTGGCGTCGAAGCCGCGTCCATCGTCGGAGACGACGAGCGTCGGCGCATGGAAGCGCACGTCGACGTGCCGGCCGCCGCTGTGCCGGATCGCGTTGCGCACGAGATTCACGAGCACGATCCACAGCACGTCGCGGTCGGCGCGAACCGACGCACCGCGCTCGACCGATGCCCGCAGCGCGATCGAGCGCGCCCTCGCCTCGCCCGCGAGGTGCAGGAACACGTCGTCGACAAGAGCGCCGACTTCGGTCGGCGCGGCGGCGTTCGAAGCGCTTCCGCGTGCCGCGCGCAACAGCCCCGTCGTCAGCCGCGTGATCTCGCCGAGGCTCGCGCGCAACTGCGCGGCGCGCACCCGCTGCTGCGCATCGAGCGGCGCCGCCTCGAGCAGGTCGAGCGTGGACATCGCCTGCATCAGCGGCGTTCGCAGCTCGTGACTGGCGGCCGCGGAGAACGCGCGCTCGCGCGCCAGCGCCGCATCGAGCCGGCGCCTTCGCTCGTCGAGCGCGATGGCCAGCTCGGCGGATTCGGCGTGCCGCGCGAGTGCGAGCAGGCGGGCCGGACTCGTCGCGCCGCGGTCTTCGCGCACCTCCTGCGACAACCGCTCCAGGTCGTCGGTGAGGCGCCGCGCGATGCGATCGCTTCCAGCCCGCACGACGAATGCGATCGCGATCACCGACGCCGCGAGGATCGCGAGCACGTTTCCTTGCCGTTGTTCATGCTCGGCGACGTCGTAGACGAGGTAGAAGCGGCGTCCGTCGTGCTCGTCGACCGCGACGTGGTATTCGATGCCCGGCGACGGGAAGATCTCGTAGGCGCCGGGCGCCTGCGGCAACTGCGTCAGGTACGGGGGCAGCGACGGATCCGCCGCCGAGCCGGTGACGTACAGGCGCATGTCGGGCGTGTTCGGCGCGGCGAGCGTCGGGTCGCGCGCGTACTGCGCGATGCTCAGGCGCAGCTGCTCGGTGGCGATCGCGTCGATCACCTGCTCCTCCCAGCGTTCGGCGCTCCAGTAGACGAACGCCGCCTGCGCGACGGCGACGACCAGCGCGAGCGCGGTCAGCAGCCAGGCGAGCCGGCGGCGCAGCGACGGGCGCGCCCCGCTGCGCGATCTCATTGCGCGCGCAGTCGGTAGCCGTGGCCGTGCAGCGTCTCGATCGGATCGAGCGTGCTGCCGGCCTGCGCGAAGGCGCGCCGGGTGGCGGCGACGAGCGTGCGCAGCGCCTCGTCGCGAAACGCATCTTCGCCCCAGATCGCGCGTTCGAGCGCCTCGCGCGAGAACACCTTGTCGGGCCGCTCGGCGAGCACCTCGAGCAGGCGCAGCGGCTTGGGCGACAGGCGCAGCTCGCGGTCGTCGACGCGCACGCTGCGTGCTTCGCGGTCGATGCGGATGCGTCCGGCGACGATGACGCCGGTGAGCGCGCGCCCCTGGGCGCGCCGCAGCAGCGCGTCGACTCGCACGGCGAGCTCGGGAAGCTGGAAGGGCTTGACCAGGTAGTCGTCGGCACCGGCGTCGAAACCGGCGAGCTTGTCGTCGAGCTCGTCTCGTGCGGTGAGCATGATCACCGGCGCGTCCTCGCGCAGCTCGTTGCGGAATCGACGGCACCACTCGAGGCCGTCGAGCCGCGGCAGGTTCAGGTCGAGCACGACCAGCTCGGGGGCCTGCCGCGCGGCGAGCGCC
>DASWVL010000327.1:0-2856 GCA_036406255.1 Zeimonas sp. | reverse complement strand
GTGAGCGCATCGCCGCGCGCCTGCGTGACGAAGACGTTGCGGACCTCGGTCTGGTCCTCGTTCAGCGACTCGACGAAGAAGACGCGATTGGCGGAGACCGACTCGCGGAAGCGCCCGGCCGCGACCTGGGAGACGTCTTCGCGCTGCGCGAAGCGCTGCTGGTATTCGTTGGCCTGGCGGTTCGCCCACGGCGCGAGCGCGAAGGCGACGACCGCGACGATCAGCGCGATCGGAACGGCCACGCCGAGCACCGGACGGATCCACGCGGTGAGGCTCATGCCGCTGGCGAACCAGATCACCATCTCCGAATCCCGGAACGCGCGCGTGAGCGACATCAGCACGGCCACGTAGACGGTGAGCACGAGCAGCACCGGCAGCACGTTGATGGAGTTGAACGCGATCAGCGGCAGCACGCTCGCGGTATCGACGCGATCGCTCGCTGCACGACCGAGGAACCGGATCAGCGACGTCGTCAGCATGATGACGAACAGCGTCGCGAACACGACCCCGGCGAGGTTCAGCAGGTCTCGTCGCAGTGCCTTCTCGAACAGCATCGCGGGACGACCCTCGTATAATCCGCCGGTCGACTCTCGAGAAAAAAGAAGCGATGCAATTTAGCACAACGACTTCCGCGCCGGCCCGATCGCGCGCGGGATGCGCACTGGTTCCGGTTCTCGACGGAAAGCTGTGCGGCAGCGCGGCACAGGCGATCGACGAAGCCAGCGGCGGTCGCCTGTCGCGCCTGCTCTCTTCGGGCGACCTGGCGAAGAAGGCCGGCTCCACGCTTTCGGCGCACCTCGACGGAGGAATCGCGCGCGTCGTGCTCGCTTCGTTCGGCGAGGGCGAACCGGCGAACGAGAAGGCGTATCTCGACACCGTACGCGCCGCGTACAAGGCCGCCGGCCAGTTCGCCGCCGACGACGCGCTGTCGCTGCTGCACGAGGTGCCGGTCGATGCGCGCGACCTTCCCTGGAAACTGCGCGTGCAGGTGCTCGCCGGTCGCGACCTCGGCTACCGCTTCGAGCAGATGAAGAGCGAGCGCGAACCGAGGCCGCAGCGGCCCCGGCGCGTCGCCCTCGCGATCGAGCGGGCCGGCGCGAACGGCGCGGCGCGCGAGGTCGAGCGCGCAACCGCCATCGCCAACGGCGTCGACCTCGCGAAAGACCTCGGGAACCTTCCGTCCAACGTCTGCACGCCGAGCTATCTCGCCGACGCCGCGAAGAAGATGGCGCGCGAGTTCGACCTGAAATGCGAGGTGCTCGACGAGAAGCAGATGCAGGCGCTGAAGATGGGCGCGCTGCTCGCCGTCGCGCGCGGCTCGGAGCAGCCGCCGAAGCTCATCGTGCTGCGCTACCAGGGCGCTCGCGCGAAGCAGCCGCCCGTGGTCCTCGTCGGAAAGGGCATCACCTTCGACACCGGCGGCATTTCGCTGAAGCCGTCGGCCGAGATGGACGAGATGAAGTTCGACATGTGCGGCGCCGCGTCGGTGCTCGGCACGATGCGCGCCGTCGCCGAGATGAAGGCGAAGATCAATCTCGTCGTCCTCGTGCCCACCACCGAGAACATGCCGAGCGGGCGCGCGACGAAACCCGGCGACATCGTCACGACGATGTCGGGCAGGACGGTCGAGATCCTGAACACCGACGCCGAGGGTCGCCTCATCCTGTGCGACGCGCTCGAGTACGCGAAACGCTTCACGCCTGCCGCGGTAGTCGACGTCGCCACGCTCACCGGCGCGTGCGTCATCGCGCTCGGGCACCATCACTCCGGTCTGTTCTCGCCGAACGACGAGCTGGCGGGCGAGCTGCAGGCCGCCGGGCGCGAGGTGGCCGACACCTGCTGGCGCATGCCGCTCGACGAGGCGTACCAGGAGCAGCTGAAGTCGCCCTTCGCCGACGTCGCCAACATCGGCGGCCGGCCCGCCGGCTCGATCACAGCGGCCTGCTTCCTCGCGCGCTTCACGAAGGACTATGACTGGGCGCACCTGGACATCGCCGGCACCGCGTGGCGATCGGGCACGAACAAGGGGGCGAGCGGACGGCCGGTGCCGCTGCTCACGCGCTTCGTGCTCGCACGCGCGGAAGCCGCTTCCTGATCGTCGATCGCGCCGGCGCGCCCGCTCCACAGGCAGCCCGCTTCCCGTGACGCGCGTCGATTTCCACTTCAACGCGCCCGACAAGCTCGCGTACGGCTGCCGGCTCGTGCGCAAGGCCTATCGCGCGAGGCATCCCGTGCTCGTCTGGTGCGACGACGAGACGCGGCTCGACGCCTTCGACCGCCTGTTGTGGAGCGACCCCCCGGCCGATTTCGTGCCGCACGTGCGCGCAGGCGACGCGCTCGCGCAACGAACACCGATCCTGCTCGCCCACGAGCCCGTCGACACCGACGCGCACGACGTGCTGGTGAACCTCGGACGCGTCACGCCGCCGATGTTCGCGCGATTCGAACGGCTGATCGAGATCGTCGGCCAGGACGAGGACGACCGCGCCGCGGCACGCGAGCGATGGCGCTTCTACCGCGACCGCGGCTACCCGATGACGCGGCACGATGTCGCCGGCAAGGTCACTGCCTGAGAATCCCGTGGACGCCGACGACGAACTGCAGAGGCTGGTCGCCCAGCTGCGCGCCGCAGCCGACACGCCGACCGACGCCGGCGACGACGCGATTCCGCTGCTCACCGAAGTCGTCGAGGTGCCGCGTTACCACGCCGCCGAACTGCCGCACGCGCTCACCGACGTCGACTGGGCGCAGCTCGCGCTGCGCGTGCAGGAGAACGTGCTCGAGCGGCTGCTCGGGCGCTCGCAGGTCCTGATCGACGACGAGATGCAGGCGGGGCTCGACGCCGTGCTCGCGCGG
>DASWVL010000326.1:0-14706 GCA_036406255.1 Zeimonas sp. | reverse complement strand
GCCCGTCCCCGCCCCCGCCGCGCCCGCAGGCGCGCCGCACACGCGCGCTGGGCACGATCCGCCCGATCCGCACGAACGCACGAACGCACGAACGCACACCGGATTAGAATGCGATGAACATGGAGGAGCTGGACTGCGGATGGAACGCAAGACTGCCCGGCTGACGGTGCTCATCGACCCGACGAAGAAGAAAGCCTTCGAGACGCTCTGCGCACGGCAGGACGTCACGCCTTCGCAGGTCGTGCGCCAGTTGATCCGCGACTATCTCGCGCAGCACGGCGTCACCTATCGCACGCAACCCGGCGTGTCGAACCCGAAGGTGAAGTAGCGCGCGTGCGCCGCGGCCGCTCCCGGTCGCGCTACGAATCCGGGGGCGGCTGCGAGAAGAACTGCCGACTCGTTCGCAGGACCGCCCGCGCCGTGTCGCTGAGCACCGTCTGTCTGCCGACCATCGTCGGCGGATCGCCGCCGGCGGCGAGCACGCGGCTGGCGATGATCGCGTCCGCCAGGTCGTCGAAGAAGTTCGCGCGCCCGACCAGGTCGATCAGGCCGGCACGCTCGAGCTTGCTGCGCACGCGTGGGTTGGCGCCGGCGAGCATCACGGTGACGCCGCGCCGGCGCAGGCCGCCGATCACCTCCTCGAGCGTCTGCAGTCCGGTCTCGTCGATGAACGGGACCCAGCCGAGCCGGACGATGAGCACGCGCGGGTCGGTGTGCGTGCTCGCGAGCGCACGCTCGAAGTTCTCGGCAGCGCCGAAGAAGAACGGGCCGTCGATCGAATAGACGAGCACGCCCGGGGGAAGCTGCTGGAAGCCGCGGTGCGCGAACTCCTGGTGCAGCTCCTGGTGCGTGACGTTCTGCACCTCGACGCTCGACGCCATCCGCCGCATGAACTGCAGCGTGGCGAGGATGACGCCGATGTTCACGGCGACGACGAGGTCGGCGAACACGGTCAACCCGAAGGTGACGAGCAGGATGACGACGTCGGCGCGCGGCGCGCGGCGCACCATCTTCGCGAAATGCTTCGCCTCGCTCATGTTCCACGCGACGACGAACAGGATCGCCGCGAGCGCGGCGAGCGGTACGTTCACCGCGAGCGGTGCGAGCACGAGAACGATCAGCAGCAGCGTGACTGCGTGCACGATACCCGCGATCGGGCTGGTGCCGCCGTTGCGGATGTTCGTCGCGGTGCGCGCGATCGCGCCGGTGGCGGCGAAACCGCCGAACAACGGCGCGGCCAGGTTGGCGATGCCCTGCCCGATCAGCTCCTGGTTCGAGTCGTGGCGCGTTCCCGCCATGCCGTCGGCGACCACCGCCGACAGCAGCGATTCGATCGCGCCCAGCATGGCGATGGTGAAGGCCGGGCCGATCAGCTCGATGAGACGTGCCGCGCTGATCTCCGGCAGGCGCATTTCGGGCAGGCCGAGCGGAATGCCGCCGAAGGCGCTTCCGATGGTGACGACCCCGTCGAACCCGAACAGCGCCTGCACGAGGGTGGCGAAGACCAGCGCGATCAGCGGCCCCGGCACGCGCTCCAGGCGCGGGATGCGGTTGCCGAACACGACGAGCGCGAGCGAGACGATGGCGAGCAGCGTCGTCGCGACGTGCAACTGCGGCAGCGCCTGCAGGAGCTGCCACAGCTTCTGGTGGAAGTGTTCGCCGTCGACCGGCGGCAGGCCGAAGAAATCCTTCCACTGCCCGACGAAGATGATGACGCCGATCCCCGACGTGAAGCCGACGATGACGGGATCGGGGATGAACTTGATGATCGCGCCCATGCGCGCCATCCCGAGCAGAAGAAGGATGCCGCCGGCCATCAACGTCGCGATCTGCAGCCCGTCGATGCCGTAGCGGGCGGTGATCGCGGCGAGGATCACGATGAACGCGCCGGTGGGGCCCGCAACCTGCACGCGGCTGCCACCGAGCACGGATACTAGGAAGCCGGCGACGATCGACGTGTAGATGCCCTGCTCGGGCTTGGCCCCGGAGGCGATCGCGAAGGCCATCGCCAGGGGCAGCGCCACGACGCCGACGATCGCGCCGGCGACGATGTTCGGAAGCCAGTGCTCGCGGCGCAGAAGGCCGGCCCTGCGCGCTTCGAGCAGTGCGATCATCGGCTGGGGAACTTGCGGGGGGTGTTGCGGAGGATGTGCCTCGCATTATAACGCGAGGCACATCGGAGCGCAGCGCGGAGCTCTCAGGCGTGTGCTTCGCGCATCAGTCGCCAGTAGTCGAGCTTCATCATGAGCGCGGCTCCGGCGACGATCGAGAAGAACGTGAGCACCGAGCCGACCGCGAGCGTCGACAGCCCGGTGAGGCCCTGGCCGATCGTGCAGCCGAGCGCGGTGATTCCGCCGAAGCCCATCAGCACCGCGCCCCCGACGTGGCGCTTCAGGTCGGCTGCATCCGGGAAGCTCTCCTCGCGATAGGTGCCGCTGAGAAGCGCGTAGGCGAGCGAGCCGGCGACGATGCCCAGTGCGGTGGCGATGCCGAAGGTGACGTGCTTGCTCTGGTCGCTCCAGAACATGACGAGTTCGAGCGTGTAGGCGAAAGGAGCGACCAGCGACAGCGACTCCGGCCGGTTTCCGTTCGTGGCGATGAACGCCTCCTCGAGCGTTTCCGGATGCTCGGCGACGTACCCGACGTGGCCGGTGACGTACCAGCCGCCGACGATCGTCAGCCCGACGACGATCCCGCCGAGCAGCGTGTCGGTACCACGCGCGTGGCGGTCGGCGAAGACGAAGACGAGCAGTGCCGCCGCTACCAGCGGCGGCAGCCAGCGTTCGACGACGGCCGCGGACAGGCCCCAGGTGGCCGCGACGAGGGTCGGAAGTTCCTGCGTGGTCGGCAGCTGCACGGACACGGTATCGAAGGTGTTCACGCGCCAGACGCCGAACAGCCCCTTGAGCGTGACATACGCCGAGATCGCGAGCACGACGAAGACGACGACCGACTTCAGGTTGCCGCCACCGATGCGGATCAGCGTCTTGCTGGTACAGCCGGAGGCGAGCGTCATGCCGATGCCGAAGAGCAGGCCGCCGACCAGGTTCGACAGCCACATCAGGTTCGGGCTCGCGTACAGCGACTTGTGGGTGTCGACCAGCCCCTGCGTCTGCAGGCCCCAGACGCCGATCATCGCAACCGCGATCGCGAGCACCCACATGCGCATGCGGGTCCAGTCGCCCATGTGCACGATGTCGGAGACCGCGCCCATCGTGCAGAAATTCGTCTTGTTGCCGACGAACCCGAACACGGCGCCGAGAGCGAAGCCCAGCCAGGCGATCAGCGTCGCCGAGGGCACTTCCGTTTCCATCAGGGAAAACTAGCGGGGAAAACCCCTCATGATACGGCGAGAGCGGATTCCGGCTCCCGGCCGAGCCCGTTCCGGGCGGCGAGCACCGCGGCCTCCACGCGCGAGCGGCATCCGAGCTTGGTGAGGATGTGGCGCACGTGCAGCTTGACGGTGTCGGGACTGATGCCGAGCGTCCGTGCAATGGCCTTGTTGCTCTGCCCGAGCGCGATCTGCGACAGGATCTGGCGCTCGCGCGCGGTGAGCGACTCGGCCGAGCCCACGCAGGCGGGGAGCGGTCTCAACCGCACGGCCTTCGGGCTGCGCGCCCTTGCCGCCCCGATCGGGGCGTCGTAATGCAGCGTGAACAGGCCGAGCGTCTGGCCGCCGCTCTCGAGCGGCAGGACGACGCTCGTGGACGCAACCGTTACCGGTACGCCGGATGCCGCGGCGCGCTCCCACGAGGCGACGAACTCGGGTTCGCCGTCCGAAGAAGGAACGTGCAGCGTTCCGGCGCGTGCGCCCGCCAGCCGAACGACGGTGCCCAGGAAAGCGTCGAGCATCGATTGGGAAGAGCTCATCCCCGTACCCCCTGCCCCGCATCGACTGGCCGTTGTATACCCGGTGCCGCGCGAGTAGCCGAGCCGTTTTCGATCTTACACGCCCGGCAGGCGGGCTCGTGGAGTGCACGAAGATTGCACACGCCTATTCCGATGCGCCCATGCGACTGAAGAAGCTGCTTGCGTACCTGAAGCGCAACGACCTCGTCGTCGCCACCGCCGAGTCGTGCACGGCAGGCCTGATCGCCGGACGCCTGGCCGACGCCAGCGGCGTCGGCAGCTCGCTGGAGGTCGGCTACGTCGTCTATTCGCCCGAGGCGAAGCAGCACTGCCTGGGCGTCGCGAAGGAGACGATCGACCGCTTCGGCCTCACCAGCGAGGAGGTGGCTCGCGAGATGGCGCTCGGTGCGCTCGAGCGCAGCGATGCGTCGATCGCGATCGCCGACACCGGGCTCGCCGACGCACCCCCCGAAGGCAGCGAGATCCCGCCCGGGACGGTCTGCTTCGCCTGGGCGCTACGGACCGACGACGGCGAGGCGCGAATCTTCTCCGAGACGCGCCGCTTCGACGGTACGCGCAACGTCGTGCGTCGTTCGGCGTCCGATTACGCGCTCGAACGCATCCCGCACTACCACGGCTGCGTTGCCGTAGCTTCCGGCGACGAGCCGGCGAAGCACTGAAGGGACTTGCCGGGAATTCGTGGGCCACGCGGCGACCGCCGCACGCGCTCAGCGCGGGACCATGCCGCTCCCCTGCGCCTTCTCTGAAATCTTGCAGATCGTGATCTGTCCGTCGGCCTCGAGCACGGCCAGATCGAGATCCGACAGCTCGCACTGCGCTTCGCGCAGCGCCTTGTCGATGTCGTCGCGGCCGATGTGTTCGCGCCGCAGCACATTCTCGAACAGCCTGCCGTCGCGCCCCAGCACGACCGGCGCGCCCTGGAGGAATCGTTCGGCGGTTCGGCTGCGCGCGGTCGCGTAGGCGAAGACCATGTTCAGGCCGATCAGCGTCGCCGCGCGGATCAGCCCTCCGCCGATCGAGTCGTCGCTGCCCCCGATGGACGGGCTCACCGCTTCACTGAGCAGCAGCATCACGAGCAGGTCGAACGGCGTGAGCTGGCTGAGCGTGCGCTTGCCCGCCACGCGCATCAGCACCATCAGCGCGATGTAGACGGAGCCGGCGCGCAGTACAGATTCCCACCACGGCTCCGTGGGAATCCACACGACGCGCCGGCTCCCTTCCCGGTTCCGCGGCCTACGCCGCGGGGGCGCCGCCGCCCATCTCCTGCATCAGCTCCTCCTTGCGTTCGGCGAGCATCGTGCCGAGCTCTTCCAGGTCGACGTCGGCCTTCTTCGCCTTCGGGAACATCTCGTCTTCCTCTTCCTTGACGTGGTGCTTCACGTATTCGCCGAGCACCTTCACCTTGGCGTCGTACAGCTCCTCGTCGGGAGACATCGACGAGATCTGGTGGATCAGGTCCTTGGCGCTGGCGTGCTCGACCTCGGCTTCGTCGAGCAGGTGGGTCATCTTCTCGCCGCCCGATTCGCGCATCGTCGGATAGAAGATCTCTTCCTCGATCTGCGTGTGCACGGTCAGCTCGGTGACGATCCGGCCGACCAGTTCGATCGCGCCCTCGCGGTCCTTCTCCTTCATCTTCTCGAAGTCCTTGAACATCTTCTCGACCTTCCTGTGATCGGCCTTCAGCAGTTCGATCGGGTCGTTCTCCTTCTTCGCGCGGGCACGAGTCGTCGTCGTGCGGCCCGTCGTGCGGGTATTCGTGCTGGGCATCTGGAACTCCTGGTTGTTTCGCGGCCGCGTCCGGCGCGGCCGCGGCCCCCTGGAGCAACCGGCGTACCAGCAGGATCAGGTCGACGCGCCTGGCGCGGCGGCGCTTCCGTTGCCCCGGGCCTTCGTGGCCACGCCCATGCCCAGTTCGGCCCCGGTGAGCGGGTCCACCTGCGGATCGGAGCGTGTGCGCTGCGCGGCCTGGTCGAGGGCGCTGCGCTCGCCCGAATCCATGCCGACCTGCGCGCCGCCGTCGCCGCCATCGACCGCGCTCTGCTGGTCGCGCTCGCTGACGTAGCGGAAATGATCGTCGCTGTTCCACGGTCCACGCGCGTCGCCGTCGCCCTGCGACATGTTGAAGTAGACGTTGGCGAACTGCGGGTCGACCGGCATCTTCCCGGGCGGGAAGTTGGGCTGGATCGAATACAGCGCCTTCTCGAACGAGATCTGGTGCGCCGCTTCGCGCGTCATCAGGAAGCCGAGCGCCTCCTTCACACCGGGATCGTCCGTCGCGTTGATCAGCCGCTCGTAGATCAGCTTCGCGCGCGCCTCGGCGGCGATGTTCGAACGCAGGTCGGCGCTCGGATCTCCGATCGTGTCGACGTAGGCCGCGCTCCACGGAACGCCGCCCGAGTTCGTCAACGGGGGCCCCCCGCCGTACAGCACCTGCGTGAGATGCGAGTCGTTGCCGGGGCCGGTGATCGAACGGTACATGTCGGCCTCCGAATCGGTCGCCTCGGCAATCCGCCCCTTGGCGCCGCGATTGAGCATCGCGACGATCGTGCCGATGATCTCCAGATGGCTCAACTCCTCGGTCGCGATGTCCATCAACATGTCCTTGCGCCCGGGATCCGATTCGGCGATCGCCTGCGTGAAGTAGCGCATCGCCGCGGCAAGCTCGCCCTGCGGGCCGCCGAACTGTTCGAGCAGCAGGTTCGCGAGACCGGGATTGGTCTCGGCGACGCGAACCGTGTACTGCAATCGCTTGTTGTGGTGAAACATGTGACCCTCCGTTGCGGAGCCGCCTTCCTGCAAGCGGAGAGCCCGAGCGGCGTCAGGCGCGCGTCTCGCGCACCTCGATCACTTCCGGATCGTCGGCGTGGTCCACCAGCAGGCGGCGCACGCGCTCCTGCCACGCGTTGCGAAACGCGGCGGTTTCCTCGGCGCTCGCCTCGCCGTGCAGGCAGCGTCCCATCCACGAAGACATGCGGGGATCGCCGCCGACGAGCTGCAGACGGGCGGCCACTTCCACCGGCGCGCCTTCGCCGTCGAGCCGCGCGAAGCGCATCTCGCCGAAGGACAGCGGCCGGCCGAAGAACAGGCGCTCGCGACGGCCGAAACGTCCGCCGATCCCGGGAAATCCGCTGTCTTCGGTGGCGCCGGTGACGAAGGTCGCCACCGCCGCGACCACGCCGGTGACGCCGGCGTCGCGCCGCTCGCGCATCTCGACGCGGATCTCGCCCCGGCGCGGCAGCGCATCGCCGTACAGGCGTCGAAGCGCGGCGCGCGTCATCAGGAAGGCCGACGCGACGGTCGGGCACGAATGGCCGGCCATGCGCACGACGTCCTCGTATCGGTAGCGCAGGCGGCCGCCGGCGACCGCGCCGAGGAACTCGGCGAGCGGGTCGATCAGATCGAGCACCGGGGCGTCGGCGAAGAACGACGGGAAGGTTTCGGGGGTCGAGGATTCCACGGCGGGCATGGGTGCAAAGCAGGGGGTGGGGGGGAAGCTAGAATAGTAACGCGTTACTTACTTCGTCCGTCGCCGATTCGAACGATGTCCACTCCCGAACCGCCGCTCTCGCTGCGCCCTCGCCGGCGTCTCCCGACGCAGGCGCGCCGCGCCGAGATCGTCGCCGCGGTCGTCGAGCTTGCCCGCGAGCGCGGCCCGGAGGGCATCACCACGCAGGCGATCGCCGACCGCGTTGCGCTCACCCACGGCGCGCTGTTCCGCCACTTCGCCGACAAGGAGGCGATCTGGGGCGCCGTGTTCGACTGGGTACAGAGCGACCTCGGTGCGGCCGTCGACGACGCCTTTGCCGCAGGGGGAACCCCCGTCGAGATCCTCGAACGCGTGTTCCTCGCGCACGCGCGCTTCGTCGCACGCCATCCGGGTGCACCGCGCATCCTGTATCACGCGCTGCAGGGCGCCGAGCGCACGCCGACGCACGAACGCGTGCGTTCGATGGTCGCCGCGTACACGAAGCGCGTCGCCGCCTGCCTCGAGTCGGCGCGCGACACGGGCCAGCTGTCTCCGGCGCTCGATCCCCGCGTCGGCGCGACGCTGTTCGTAGCGACGCTGCAGGGACTCGCGGTGCAGCGCGCGTTGCTCGGCGGCGAGCGCGGCGTCCTCGACGCTGCCCGTGCGACCTTCGCGCTGCTGCTCGACGGGATGCGCGGAGTGCGCCGATGAACGCCGCCGCTTCGTCGCCGGGCCGCCTGCGACGCAACCTCTGGAAGGCACTCGCTGCGCTCGTCGTCGTCGCAGCGGCCGCGGCGGCGCTGCCGCGCGTGCTCTTCGGGCCGACGGTGCCCGTCGTACCGGTCGTGCAGCGCGAGTTCGTGCAGTCGGTGGTGGCCAGCGGTCGCGTGCAGACGCCGCACCGCGTCGACATCGGGGCGCAGATCACCGGAACCGTCGTGCGCGTGCCGGTCGCCGAGGGCCAGGCCGTGTCCGCCGGCGACGTCCTGGTCGAGCTGGACGCGACCGAATTGCGCGCCGCCGTGCAACAGGCCCGGACTGCCGTGGCGCAGGCGCAGGCGAAGCTGCGCCAGCTGCACGAGGTGCAGGCGCCGGTGGCCGAGCAGAACGTGCGCCAGGCGCAGGCCACGCTCGAGCACGCGCGCACCCAGCATCGCCGCAACGAGGAGCTGTTCGGCAAGGGCTTCATCGGCCGCGCTGCGCTCGACGACTCGGGCAAGAACGTCGAGCTGGCCGACGCGCAGCTGCGCGCCGCGCAGCGCCAGCTGCAATCGGCGCTCGAGGGCGGCAGCGAGGTCGCCGTCGCGGAAACGGCGCTCGCACAGGCCCGCGCGACCGCGGACGCCGCGCGCGCGCGGCTCTCGTACGCGACGATCGCCGCGCCGGTCGCCGGCACGCTGATCGGGCGCAACGTCGAACGCGGCGACGTTGTCCAGCCGGGCAAGGTGCTGATGACACTCTCGCCGGCCGGCGAAACGCAGCTCGTCGTACAGATCGACGAGAAGAACCTCGCGCTGCTCGAGGCCGGCCAGCACGCGATCGCGTCGGCCGATGCGTACCCGCGCAAGCGCTTCGATGCGACGCTCGCCTACATCAACCCCGGCGTCAATGCGCAGACCGGCGCCGTCGAGGTCAAGCTCGACGTCCCCGATCCGCCGCCCGAACTCAGGCAGGACATGACGGTGTCGGTCGACATCGAGGTCGCGCGGCGCGAGAGCGCGGTGCTCGTCCCCACCGACGCGGTGCGCCAGCCCGAGAGCGCCTCGCCGTGGGTGCTGCGTGTCGCCGACGGACGCGCACAGCGCCGGCCGCTGCGCATCGGCCTGCGTAGCGGCGGCTGGAGCGAGGTGCTCGAAGGGCTCGCGCCGGGCGATCTCGTCGTCCCGGCCGGAAGCGCCCAGGTCGTCGACGGAATGCGCGTGCGCGCACGAGTCGATCCGGCGAGCCCCGAGTGAGCGCGCAATCTCCGTCGGCACACGCGCCGCTGCCGCGCTGGGCGCCGTTCGAATGGATCGTCGCGCTGCGTTTCCTGCGCGAGGGCCGGATGCAGTCGGCGTTCATCATCATCGGCGTCGCGATCGGCGTCGGCGTCATCGTGTTCATGTCGGCGCTGCTCAGCGGGCTGCAGTCGAACTTCATCCGGCGGGTGCTCACCGCGCAGCCGCACATCCAGCTGCTGCCGCCGAAGGAGATCGCGCGCCCGCAGCGCGACGCCGGCGACAACGGCGAGGTACAGCAGGCGCCGATCGTGCAGCCGCCGCTGCAGCGGCTGAAGTCGATCGACCAGTGGCAGGCGATCGCCGCGCAGATCCGCGCGATGCCCGAGGTCGACGTCGTCTCGCCCGAAGCGAGCGGTTCGGCGCTCGCCGTGCGCGGCACCGCCAGCCGCGCGATCTCGGCGATCGGCATCGAACCCGAGCGCTACTTCCGCATCGTCGCGATCCCCGAGAAGATCGTGCGGGGCACGACGCGCCTGGGCGCGACGGACCTGCTGATCGGCACCGAACTGGCCAGCGACCTCGGCGTGGGCGTCGGCGACAAGCTGCGCGTCTCGTCGGCGCTCGGTGCGAGCAACACGCTGACGGTGAGCGGCATCTTCGATCTCGGCAACAAGGGGGCGAACCAGCGCACGACCTTCCTCGCGCTGCACACGGCTCAGAGCCTGCTCGGGCTGCCGGGAGGTGTCACCGGGCTGAACGTTACCGTCCACGACGTCTACGCCGCCGAGCGGATCGCGCAGCGCATCACCGCAGCCACCGGCGTGCAGGCCGACAGCTGGATCCGCACGAACGCGCAGTTCTTCACGGCAATCAACGCACAGCAGACATCGAACACAGTGATCCGCGTCTTCGTCGCGCTGTCGGTCGCGTTCGGCATCGCCAGCGTGCTCGTCGTGTCGGTCGTGCAGCGCTCGCGCGAGATCGGCATCCTGCGCGCCATGGGCATCTCGCGCGGGCAGATCCTGCGGCTGTTCCTGCTGCAGGGCAGCCTGCTCGGCCTGTCGGGCTCGCTCGCCGGATCGGCGCTCGGTGCGCTCGCGCTCGTGCTGTGGCAGCGTTTCGCGCGCAACGCCGACGGCACTCCGCTGTTCCCGCTCGCCTTCGAACCATGGCTGTTCGTCGCGGCGCTGCTGCTGGCCACGCTCACCGGGCTCGCCGCCGCGGTAGCGCCAGCGCTGCGCGCATCCCGGCTGGACCCGGTGGTGGCGATCCGTGGCTGAGCCGGTCGCCGAGCCGATCGTCGTTGCGCTGCGCGGCGTGCGCAAATCGTTCAACGTCGGCACGCCGGTGGAGACCGAAGTGCTGCACGGCATCGACCTCCAACTGCGTCGCGGCGAGTTCTGCGCGGTGATGGGCCCGTCGGGTTCGGGCAAGAGCACGCTGCTGAACATCATCGGCCTGCTCGACCGGCCCACCAGCGGCACGCTCGCCGTCTGCGGCGAGGAGACCACCGGGCTGGACGACGCCGCGCTCACGCGGTTGCGCGGGCACAGCATCGGCTTCGTCTTCCAGTACCACCACCTGCTGTCGGCGTTCTCGGCCGTGGAGAACGTCGTGCTGCCGATGCTCGGCGCCGCCGGTCGCCCCGAGGCGGCGATGTTCGCGCGCGCCGATCGGCTGCTCGACGACGTCGGGCTCGCCGCCTGGCGCGACCATCCGGCGAACCGGCTCTCCGGCGGCCAGCAGCAGCGCGTCGCGGTGGCACGTGCGCTGGCGATGAATCCACCGGTGCTGCTCGCCGACGAGCCCACCGGCAACCTCGACACCAAGAGCGCCGATGCGGTCTTCGAACTGCTGCGCCGGGTCAACCGCGACAACGGCACGACGGTGCTGTTCGTCACGCACAACCCCGAACTCGCCGCGCGCTGCGACAAGACGATCCAGGTCGTCGACGGCCGCGTCGTCGGCGCGCGCGGCGATTGAACGCGGGTCAGTGCTCGGTGAGCAACTGCCCGATCAGCGCCCCGACCGCGAGGTCCTCCGCGCGACCGAAGGCGTGCATCCGGATGCGGCCGCTGCGGTCGATGACGACGAGCGTGGGCGTGCCGCGCATCCCGTAGGCACGCATCGTCGCGGGAATCTCGCCGCCATCGTCGGCGCGCGCGTCGACCCCGACCGGGAAGGCGATCCGGTACTCGTGCAGGAACGCTTCGAGCGCCACCGGCGTCATCGCATCGTGATGCTCGAATACCGTGTGCAGCCCGACGACGGCGACGTCGTTGCCGGCGAACTGTCGATGCACCGCCTGCGCCTGCGGGATGCCGTGCGCGACACAGCCGGGGCACAGCATCTGGAACGCGTGCAGCACGACGACTCGGTTGCGCAGCGCGTCGAGCGACAGCGGGTCCTTCGTGTTGAACCACTGTGAAACCGAAAGCGGCGGCGCGAGCGGAAAAGGTTGATCGATCACTTGATCCTGCTCAAACAAAAACGATTCTCATTAGACTTACCATCGACAGGAGAGCGAACCCGAAAACCAGTCGTGACGATGGCACTCCCCCGATTCTCCGCAGGCGCACTGGCATTGCTGACGGTGTCCCTGCTGCCGACAGCGGATGGGCGGAAGCGGCTCGACACGATCGCCGTCCTCGCCGTCCTCGCCGCGCTCACGAGCCTTCCGCCGAGGGCGTGTCGGGCGAGCCGTTGCCCGCATCGGGGCGCCCGGCGAGCCTGAGCCTACGCGGGAGTTTCCGACATGCATCGATCGCGCCGCCGTTTCCTCGTTTCCGCCGTCGCGCTGGGCGCCGCCACGGCCACGCCGGCGCCGCGCGCCGGCTCCGCCGCCGTCGACGAGCGCATCGCGACGCTCACGCTCGCCGGTCCTCCGGCGAGCGTGTCGAATCCGCTCGTGCGCATCGCCGAATCAGGCGCGCTGGCCGACCTCGCCGACGAGGTGCGCTTCGTCGGCTGGCGCGATCCGGACCAGCTGCGCCTGATGGCGCTCGACGGCAAGGCCGACGTGCTCGCGATGCCGGTGAACGTCGCAGCGAACCTGTACAACCGCGGCGCGAAGCTGCGGCTCGTCAACGTGTCCGCCTGGGGGATCCTGTGGATCGTCTCGCGCGACCCCGACGTGCACGCACTGAAGGACCTGGTCGGCCAGGAGATCGCGATGCCGTTTCGCGGCGACATGCCCGACATCGTCTTCGGACTGCTCGCCGAACGGGAGGGCATCGATCCGCGCCACGACTTCCGTCTGCGCTACGTCGCCTCGCCGATCGACGCGATGCAGCTGCTGCTCCTGCGCCGCGTCGACCACGCCCTGCTCGCCGAGCCGGCGGTATCGATGGCATTGCGCAAGTCGGGTTCGTTCCCGGTGAGCATCGTCGCGCCCGAGCTGCATCGGGCCGTCGACCTGCAGCAGGAATGGGCGAGCGCCTTCGGCGACGACGCGCGCATCCCGCAGGCCGGCATCGCGGTGCTCGGCGCATTGCGCGATCGGCCAAGGCTCGTTGCGCGCATCGCCGACGCCTACCGCAGCTCGCTCGCGTGGTGCGAGGCGAACGCGAGTGCCTGCGGCGAAATCGTCGCTGCCCACGTCCCGATGCTGTCGGCGCATGCCGTCGCCGACGCGGTCGGTCACGGCCACATGGAAGCGGTGCCCGCAGCAAGCGCACGCCCGGCGCTCGAAGCGCTGTTCCGGTTGCTGCTCGAGAAGAGCCCCGGACTCGTCGGCGGCCGGCTGCCGCCCGACGACTTCTACGCGGCGTCGCCGAACACGGGGACGAGCGGGTGAAGCCGCAGGAGCCGCGATGAAGTCGCTGCGCAGCGCGCTGGCGAAGCTGCCCGCCTATCTCTGGAGTGGCTGGGGCGCGATCGCGAGCCTGCTGCTGCTGGTCGCCGCGTGGGAAGCGGTGGCGCTGCAGTACGGGCCGCTCGTGCTGCCCGATCCGCGCACCGCCTTCGCTACGCTCGCGCACTCGCTCGTCGTCGGCACCGCAGGACCGGAACTGATGGCAACCGCGCGACGCGCGCTCGCCGGCTTCGCGCTTTCGGTCGTCGGCGGCAGCGCGCTCGGGCTGCTCGCCGGCGTGTCGATGACCGCGTCGACGATGTCGCGACCGATCGTCACCGTGCTGCTCGGCACGCCGCCGATCGCCTGGCTCGTGCTCGCCATGCTGTGGTTCGGCGCGAGCGACGGCACCCCGGTCTTCACCGTGTTCGTCGCCGCCTTCCCGGTCGTCTTCGTCGGCGCGCTGCAGGGCGCGCGCACGCTCGACAACCAGCTCAAGACGATGGCGCGCGCCTTCGCGCTGCCGCCGCGCATGATGTTCGTCGACGTCTATCTTCCGCACGTCGTCTCGTACCTGTTCCCCGCGTGGATCAGCGCACTCGGCATCTCGTGGAAGGTCGTGGTGATGGCCGAGCTGCTGTCGAGCCCCGACGGCATCGGCGCCGCGCTCGCCATCGCCCGCTCGCAGCTCGACACCGCCGCGACGATGGGCTGGATTGTCGCGGTCGTCGGCGCGCTGCTCGCGGTCGAATACCTGCTGCTCGAGCCGATCAAGCGCGAGGTCGAGCGCTGGCGCGAGCCGGGCACGGCCTCCGGGGGAGCGCCGTCGTGACCCGCTTGCCCATCCCTGCCCTGCGCGTACACGCGCTGCGGCACGCATTCGGCCGCGAGACGGTGCTCGACGGCATCGACTTCGAGCTTCACGCCGGCGAGGTCGTCGCGCTCGTCGGGCCTTCGGGCTGCGGCAAGACGACGCTGCTGCACCTGTGTGCCGGACTGCTGCATCCCGACAGCGGCGGCATCGACGAGTCGTTCGCCACGCGCGCCTGCATGTTCCAGCAGCCGCGGCTGCTGCCGTGGAAGTCGGCGCTCGACAACGTCGCGCTGGTGCTCGCGGCGCGCGGCGTCGCGCGCGGCGAACGCGAGCACCGCGCGCGCGAGATAGGGCTGCGGCTGGGGCTGGCGCACGGCGACTTCGCCAAGTTCCCGCACCAGCTCTCGGGCGGCATGCAGAGTCGCGTCGCACTGGCGCGCGCGCTCGTCCTCGAGCCCGACCTGCTGCTGCTCGACGAGCCGTTCTCGGCGCTCGACATCGGGCTTCGCGAGGAGATGTACCGGCTGCTGTTCGACCACCTCGCCGAGCGCCGGGTCGGGGTGCTGATGATCACGCACGACCTGGCGGAGGCGGTACGGCTGTCCGACCGGATCCTCGTGATGGCGGCGCGTCCCGGGCGCATCGTCGACCGCATCGACCTGGGCTCCGGTGCGCCCGGCCGCGACGACGAATGGATACACGCGAGCACGGCGCGGTTGCTCGCGCGCTCCCGGGTGCGCGAGAGTTTCGGCCTGCCGCCGGCAGTCGCGCACGAGCCGCGCAGCGCGGAAAGCGCACCGGTGCTTGCCTTCGTGCGCAGGGG
>DASWVL010000325.1:0-3068 GCA_036406255.1 Zeimonas sp. | reverse complement strand
CGGTGAGCTTCTCGAGGATCGGCGTCTGCGGCGTGATCGGATAGCCGGGCGCGAACTTCGGGCGCGCGAGCTTCGCCGCCCAGGCCACCGCGTGGTTGCCGGTGAGCAGCATCGTCTGCTCGCGCGAAGAGGCATCGGAAGCGTTCGATGCCGCCTTCGCGCTACGCTCGCGCACCAGTTCGCGCATGGGCGCCGGGACGTCGTTCATTTCACCTCCTCGATCATCTCCATCGAACCGGTCGGGCATTCGCGAACGCAGATACCGCATCCCTTGCAGTAGTCGCCGTCGACTTCGTAGCCGCCGTCGGCCAGGCGCCGGATCGCGAGATCCGGGCAGTAGTGGAAGCAGTTGTCGCAGGAGATGCAGGTGCCGCACGAAAAGCAGCGCTGCGCCTCGGCGAGCGCACGCTCGACGTCGAAGCCGAGTTGCACCTCGGCGTCGCCGATCCGCTCTCCGGCGGGCAGGCGCGCCTCGGGTGCACGCGGCGCGTGCGGGTAGTAGAAGGTGGCGATTGCCTCGAGGGAAACGAGCCGCGACACATCGATGCCGAGACCCGCGAGACGCTCCCCGGCAAGGCTCTCGCCCAACGGGGCCGCACCGGCGGCGGACGAACATCCATCCTCGGACAGTGCGCCGTCTCCGGTTGCATCGAGCGCGCGCCCCGCTTTCGCCGACAACGCCCGATCGATCGCGATCGCCGCGCGCTTGCCCATGCCGATCGCTTCGGTGACGAAACGCGCCATGCTCGCGACGTCGCCTCCGGCGTAAACGCCCTCGGTGCCCGTGGCCTGTGCCGCGTCGACGCGCAGCAGCGCGCCGTCGGAAGGCAACGCCTGCGCGAACGGAGCGAGATCGGGATCCTGTCCGATCGACGGAACGATCGCGTCGGCTTCGAGCCGGAATTCGCTGCCTTCGATCGGCTCGACGTGGAATCGCCCGCGTTCGGGGCCGGCCGCGAAGTTCACGCGCACGCACTCGAGCACCGGACGCCCCGCGGCGTCGGCGCGCGCGCGCACGAGCGACGCCGCGTCGACGAGCCGGACCCCCTCCTCGAGCGCCTCCTCGACCTCGGCACGTTGCGCGGACATCTGCGCGCGCGGCTCGAGCGCGAGCATCGTGACTTCGTGTCCGGCACGACGCGCACTGCGCGCGACGTCGATCGCCGCACTGCCGCCGCCGATGACGACGATGCGCTTGCCGAGCGCCGGCACCCTGCCCGCATTCGCCTGCGCGAGCCACGCGGAGCCGCCCATGACCCACGGCTGCGCGTAGTCGAGCTGCGGCAACCGTTTCGGGCGCCGCGCCCCGGCCGCGACGTAGACCGCGTCGAAGGACTCCCGCAGCGCGGCGAAGGCCTTCGGCGAGTCGATCGTCTCGCCGCAGCGCACGTGCACGCCGAGCGCAACGATGCGATCGATCTCGCCGTCCAGCACGTCGCGCGGCAACCGATACGCGGGAATGCCGTCGCGCATCAGCCCGCCGAGTCGCGGCTGCGCTTCGAAGATCGTCACCGCGTAGCCGCGCCGCCGCAGGTGATACGCGGCCGACAAACCCGAGGGGCCGCCGCCGACGATCGCGATGCGCTCGTCGCGCTCGACGGCAGGTGCCGGATACGCCCGGCCCTCGGCGAGGGCAAGGTCGCCGACGTGCCGCTCGAGCTTGCAGATCGACAGCGGCTCATCGTAGCCCTGCCGGTTGCACGCCGTCTCGCACGGGTGGTGGCAGATGCGACCGGCCACTGCCGGGAACGGATTGTTGCGCGTGAGGATCTCCCACGCGCCGCGGAAGTCGCGCTCGCGCGCGCGGCCGATCCACTGCGCGATGTCGCCGTTGGTCGGGCACGCCGCATGGCACGGCGAAGGCGCGCTCACGTGGCGCGGCAATCGGGCGCGCCAGGTGCCGGTGCGGAAGACCTCGGTGCTGCCGGTGGTCCACGCGGTGGGCGGCAGGTTGCGGGCGTTCATGCCGCGCTCCGCTGCAGCTGCGCGTCCACGCTGCGCCAGCCTTCCTCGCAGGCCGCCGCGTTCGCTTCCTTCTGCTTCGGCGCCTCGTCGATCAGCGTGCGCTGCAGCGACTCGAGCGACGGCTCGCCGGTGGCGCGCGCGAGCGCGCCGAGCAGCACCGAATTGACGATGCGACCGAGCCCGTGCCGGCGGGCGATCGCGATCGCATCGACGGCGACCACGCGCCGGCCCGGCAGCAGCGACGCGAAGTGCTGAGCGGGCTGCGCCGAGTTGACGACGATCAGCGTGTGCGGCGCCGCGCTCGCGAGCAGCCTGCCCTCGAGCAGGCTCGCGTCGAAGCAGAGGATCGCGTCGGCAATCTCGATGTCGCAGCGTACGCGGATCGGCCGGTCGTCGACGCGGATGTACGAGCTGACCGGCGTTCCGCGCCGCGCCCCGCCGTAGCTGGCGAAGCTCTGCACCTGCCGACCCTCGGCGAAGAAAGCGGTGGCCAGCAGGTTGCCGGCGGTCTGTGCGCCCTGCCCGCCGCGCCCCTGAACGATGATCTGCAGCACGATGCCTCCTCGATCGGCGACGCGGTCTCCCGCCGCGACGGCCGGATGTCGGTGTCCGGTCTGCGACTACATCCCTTGCCGTGGGTGCCGTCCTTGATCTGCCGCAAGAACGCGGAGCGCACCGGATGCGGCTTTGCGAGAGCCGGAAGTGCGTGGGAAGGCGGCGATGCCGGGCAACGAGAAGAACCGTGTTCGAGCGTGCGCGACTCGCCGGCCGCACGCTGCGATCGCGCGTCGACGGGCGGATTCCCACGCTCGCGCGACGTGCGTCGACCCTCGAACGGCGCGGCAGGCTAGGATCGGAAATCGAACGACGATCGCGGCGAGGAAGCGCAATGAGCCTACGAAGCGTCACCCAGGGAATTGCCGCGGCCGGCGCCGCGCTGGCTTCGCTCGTCACACCCTCCGGCGCCCACGCCGAGCTGAAGCCTGGCGACCCGGCGCCCGGCTTCACCGCACCGGCCGCTCTCGCCGGCGCAACCTTCGAGTTCTCGCTCGAGAAAGCGCTCGCAAGCGGCCCGGTCGTCGTCTATTTCTATCCGAAGGCCT
>DASWVL010000324.1:0-34070 GCA_036406255.1 Zeimonas sp. | reverse complement strand
GCTCGTCGCCACGCCGTGCATCGAGATGCTCAACGCGGCGAACCTGTCGTTCGCGCTGTGCCCGCTGCTCACCGACGGCGCGATCGAGGCGCTGCTCACCGCGGGCTCGCCCACGCAGCAGCAGCTGTACGTGCCGAACCTGATCTCCGGCGACTGGACCGGAACGATGAACCTCACCGAGCCGCAGGCCGGCTCCGACCTCGCGCTCGTGCGCACGAAGGCGGTGCCGCAGCCCGACGGCAGCTATCGCATCTTCGGGCAGAAGATCTTCATCACCTACGGCGAGCACGACATGGCGAAGAACATCGTCCATCTCGTGCTCGCGCGAACGCCCGACGCGCCCGAGGGCATCAAGGGCATCTCGCTGTTCGTCGTCCCGAAGTACGTGGTCGACGAGCAGGGCGAGAGCGGGCAACGCAACGACGTCTGGTGCGCTTCGATCGAGCACAAGCTCGGCATCTCGGCGAGCCCCACGGCGGTGCTGATCTACGGCGACGACAAGGGGGAAGTGGGGGCGGGTGCGATCGGCTATCGCATCGGCGACGAGAACCGCGGCCTCGAGTACATGTTCGTGATGATGAACGCCGCGCGCTTCGCCGTCGGCATCCAGGGCATCGCGGTGGCCGACCGCGCGTACCAGCAGGCCGTTGCCTACGCGAAGGAGCGCGTGCAGAGTCGCGACGTGGCGGGGTCTCCGGGGCCGGTCGCCATCATCCATCACCCCGACGTGCGCCGCATGCTGATGACGATGCGCGCGAAGACGGAAGCGGCGCGTGCGCTCGCCTACGTGGCCGCCGCGCACGCCGACCGGGCGAATTACGGCACCGAGCCGGACGAGCGCGAGCGCCATCGCCGCATCTACGAGTATCTCGTCCCGGTGGTCAAGGGCTGGTCCACCGAGATGTCGATCGAGGTCGCCTCGCTCGGCGTGCAGGTGCACGGCGGCATGGGCTTCATCGAGGAGACGGGCGCCGCGCAGTACTACCGCGACGCGCGCATCCTGACGATCTACGAGGGCACCACCGCCATCCAGGCGAACGACTTCGTCGGACGCAAGACGGTGCGCGACCGCGGCGCGGTGGCGAAGGATCTGCTCGCGCAGATCCGCGAAACCGAGGACGCGCTCGCCGAGCGCGGCGGCGCCGACCTCGAAGCGATCGGCCGGCGGCTCGCCGCCGGCCGCGAGGCGCTCGAGCGGGTCGTCGACTACGTCGTCGATTCCTTCGGCGACGACGTGCGAGCGGTCTTCGCCGGCAGCGTCCCGTACCTGAAGCTCGCCGGCATCGTGCTCGGCGGCTGGCAGATGGCGCGCGCGGCGATGAAGGCCGACGCGATGCGCAAGGCGAAATCGGGCGACGCGGCGTTTCTCGATGCGAAGATCGCCACTGCGCGCTTCCACGCCGATCACGTGCTGGCGGAGGCGCCGGGAATCGCGTCGTCGATCGTCGAGGGCGCGGAATCGGTGCTGGCGATGCCGGAGGCGGCGTTCTGACTCGCCGCGCGTTCTCGCCCGTTCGCGGCCGGATCGGCCCATCACCTCACGTCATCGGCAATACGTTTATACTGTGGTTTTGAACAGCACCGGGTGCTGCGATGCCCCGCCTGCCTCGCTCGCCCTCTCCGATCGGCGTCGTACGCGGACGCGGTGCGGTCTCGAACCCGCCGAACCGCTTCGAGGCGCCGCGCGAAGCCCACGACGACGGCTGGAACGACTCGCGCGCCACGCTCGAGGAGCCGGCGCCGCTTCCCACCGAGGTGTTCGAGGAACGCGCGCGGTCGATCATCGCCTCGAACGATTCGGCCGACGTTCCCTTTTCGCGCTCGATCAATCCGTATCGAGGCTGCGAGCACGGATGCATCTACTGCTACGCGCGCCCGGGTCACGGCTATCTCGGCTGGTCGCCCGGACTCGAATTCGAGTCGAAGATCTCGGTGAAGGTGAATGCCGCCGAGTGCCTCGGCAACGAAATCTCGGTACGCGGCTACCGCTGCGAGCCGATCGCGCTCGGCACGGCCACCGACGCATACCAGCCGCTCGAGCGCCGGTGGCGGGTCACGCGCGGCGTCGTCGAAGTGCTGCATCGGCACCGCCACCCGTTCAGCGTACTCACGAAATCAGCGCTCATCGAGCGCGACATCGACCTTCTCGCGCCCCTGGCGCGAGACGGACTGGTGAGCGTCTCGCTCACGCTGACGACGCTCGACGCCGAGCTTGCGCGCCGCTGGGAGCCGCGCGCGGCCGCCCCGTGGCGCCGGCTGCAGACGATCCGTCGGCTCACCGAGGCGGGAATTCCGGTCGGCGTTTCCGTCGCGCCGGTGGTGCCGTTCCTGAACGAGCCCGAGATCGAGCGCGTGCTCGAGGCCGCACGGGAAGCCGGTGCGCGCTGGGCCTGGTATTCGGTGCTGCGGCTGCCGTTCGAACTGCGACAGCTCTTCATCGACTGGGTCAACGAGCACTATCCGGAGCGCGCGTCGCGCGTGATGCATCGCGTGCGCGACCTGCGCGTGAAGGGCAACGCCTCGCGTTCCGAGCAGCGCCTGGTGTCGCGCTTCAGCGGCGAAGGGCCGTGGGCCGAGTTGATCCGGCTGCGATTCGAGATGGCGTTGCGGCGCTTCGGATACGAACGCGAGCGGCCGGCGCTGCGAACGGATCTCTTCCGAAATGACGCGGACAACGCACAGCGCGCGCTGTTCTGACCGGCCGCACTTCGCATGACGCAGCCCGTCCTCGCCGCACAGGACGTCGGCAAGTACTTCCGGCGTTATCCGTCGCGCCTCGCGCAGACGGTGGAGCTGCTCACCGGCCACCGGATGCACGAGCCGAACTGGGTGTTCCGCCACCTGTCTTTCACGGTGGCGCCGGGCGAGGCGGTCGGCGTCATCGGTCGCAACGGAGCGGGAAAGAGCACCTTGCTGCGCTTGCTCAGCGGCCTGCAGGCGCCGAGCGAGGGCACGATCGAACGCCGAGGCGCGGTCGCCGCCATCCTCGAGCTGGGCGTCGGCCTGCATCCCGACTTCACCGGCCGCGAGAACGCGCGGCAGATGGCGCTGGTGCAGGGTGTCGAGCCGTCCGATCTCGAACGAGTGCTGCCGGCGATCGAGTCCTTTGCCGAGATCGGCCGCTATTTCGACGAGCCGGTGCACACGTATTCGTCGGGGATGCAGATGCGCCTGGCGTTCAGCGTGGCCACCGTCTTCGAACCCGACGTGCTGATCGTCGACGAGGCGCTCGCCGTCGGCGATGCGTATTTCCAGCACAAGTGCTACGAGCGGATCCGCACGATGCGAGAGGCGGGAGCCGCCGTGCTGCTCGTTTCGCACGACCCGTCGGCGGTGCGCTCGCTGTGCTCGCGTGCGCTGCTGATCCACGACGGGCGCATCGCGGACGAGGGCAGCCCGGCCTCGGTGCTGGAGACCTACAACGCGCTGCTCGCGCCGGGCGGCCACCTGCCCGAGCCGGTGAACGACGACGAGGGCCGACGCGTGGGCAGCGGCGAGGTCCGCATTGCGTCGGTCGAGTTCACGCAGCACGGACAGCGAACGCGAAGCCCGGTGAGCGGCGTGCCGACGCGTCTGCGCGTGCGGCTCGACGTCAACGAACCGGTCGACGACTTCACGCTCGGCATCCTGATTCGCGACCGCCTCGGCAACGACGTGTTCGGCACGAACACTTCGCATCACCAGGCCGCGTTGCAGGCGGTCGAGGCTTCGACGATCGACGTCGAATGGAATATTCGGGGCTTTCATCTCGGCCCCGGGCACTACAGTCTCACCGTCGCGGCGCATCGCGGAGCGACCCATCAGGTGGGCAACTACGACTGGTGGGACCGCTGCCTCACGTTCCAGGTGCTGCCCGGAGCGGGGCCGCTGTCGATCGGCCCGTGCGCACTCGATCTCGACGTCCGGGTGCACGAGATGCGGGAGCGGGTGCAATGAGCAGCGGTTCGCTGCGCAAACGAGCGCGCGCGTCGCTGCGGTTTCGGGGCAGGCGTTTTCTCGGCGTCGACTCGGTCGAGTCGGAGCAGCAGAATCTCGTCGCGGTCTACTCGGCAGCGCAGCGCGAGCACGAAGCCACGCATGGGTTGCTCGCACAGCGGCTGGCGTCGCTCGAGCAACGGACGACGTCGATCGAGCGCCAGACTGCGCAGCGTCTGTCGGAGTTGGAGAGTCACTTCGTCGACTGGCACGCACAGCTTGCCGAGCTGGCGCGCGCAACGAACGGCAAGGCGTCGCTGGAAGAACTTCGTCGCGAGGCCGATCGCCTGCGCGAGCGCATCGCCGCGATCGCGGATGCACTGCGCGAGCCTCCGGGAGCCGCCGACGATGCGCATGCAATGCGGGCTCGCTCGGCCGATGCACCGCCGGTCGACGCGCAGGCAACCGATCCGTCCGCGCGTTCTGCGAACGACGGCTCGCGCGCTGCCGTCGTACTGGCGCAGGCGTTCTATCCCGCGCTCGAACGCCAGTTCCGTGGAACGCCGACCGAGATCCGCGATCGGCTGCGCGAGTACCGCGACCGGCTCGCGAACCTGCCGGCCGGACGCGTCGCCGACCTCGGCTGCGGCCGCGGCGAGTGGCTCGAGCTGTTGCGCGAATGGGGCATCGACGCCGTGGGCGTCGACAGCAACGCACTGAACGTCGCCGCGTTGCACGAGGCCGGGCTCGACGCGGTTCGTGCCGACGCACTCGATTGGCTGCGGAAGCAGCCCGACGCGAGTCTCGGCGCCGTCACCGCGTTCCACCTCGTCGAGCACCTGCCTTTCGAAGTGCTGCTCGCGTTGCTCGACGCGTCGCGACGCGCGCTTGCCCCGGGCGGCCTGCTGCTGCTCGAGACGCCGAACCCGGAAAACCTGCTCGTCGCCACGCAGAGCTTCTGGCTCGATCCCACACACCGCAAGCCCCTGCCTCCACCGCTTCTCGAGTTCGCCGCTTCGTGGTCGGGCTTCGAATGCGAGGCGGTGCTGCGTCTGCATCCGCCCGAGGAAGGAACGTACGACATCGCCGACGTCACGTTGCGCGGCCTCGTACGGCAGGGGCGCGATTACGCGCTGATCGCGCGGCGTCCCCGGTCCGGAGAAGCCCGATGAGCGCGGTTCGTGTGCTCGTGCTCGGCTCGTATCCCACGGTGCGGCCGATCCACGGGGGGCAGATCCGCCTGGCCGAGATCGTCGCCGCGTACCGCGCGCGCGGCTTCGACGTGCGACAGGCGAATGCGTACCCCGACAATCCGTTGTACCGTTCGCGCCTGTCGCTGCGCCGTCGGGAGAAGACCGACGCGCTCGACCTGCCGTTGCCGCCGGAGACCCTGGGCAGCCACCGGGGGCTGCGCGCGCCCTTTATCGAGGACCTCGTCTCGGGCGAGGTCCTCGCGGCCGACGGTCGCAGGCTCGCGGCGATCGAGGCGCACTGCGCGGGAAGCGTGCACTGGGTGCACGTCGAGCAGCCGTGGCTGCTGCCCGCCGTGCAGCGCCTGCGCCAACGCGGCGCGCTCGGCGATTTCCGTCTCGTCTACGGATCGCAGAACATCGAGCATGCGTTGAAGCGCGACATCTTCCGGCAGTACGGCGTCGAGGGCGACGAGTTGCTCGACGCCATCGAAGCGCTCGAGCGGCAGGCGGCGCGCGAGGCCGACGTCGTTGCGGCCGTCACGCGCGAAGACGCACGCTGGCTCGCGAGCGAGTCGCGCGAGGCGCCTTTGCTCGCGCCGAACGGCGTGCGCCGCTGGAGCAGCGTCCCCGAGGCGAAGGCGCGCTGGCGTGCGCGCCTGGGCGAGGAGCCGTTCGCGCTGTACGTCGCGAGCGCGCACCCGCCGAACGTCATCGGCTTCTGCGAGTCTTTCGGAGAGTGCCTGGCCGCGCTGTCGCCGACGCAGCGCGTGGTTCTCGCGGGAAGCGTTGCCGAACACGTCGTCTCCAGCGAATGGTTCCGCCGGTGGGGCCCGTTGAACGAGCGGCGCACGCAGGCGCTCGGCGTGCTCGATGCCGGCGACCTCGACGCCGTGAAGGACCTCGCCCACGCGTTCGTCGTGCCCGTGACCCGCGGAGGAGGCTCGAACCTGAAGACCGCCGAGGCCCTGTATTCGGCGCGCAACGTGGTCGCCACCCCCTATGCGATGCGCGGCTTCGAGCACCTGTCCGACCTCCCGGGGCTCGTCATAGCGGAGCCCGGCGCCGCATTCGCGCGCGCGGTGCACGAGGCGCTCTCGCGCGAGGCGCCTGCGGCAGACGACGACGTCGCTGCGCGTCGCGAGACACTCGCCTGGCACAACACGCTGGCGTCACTTGTCGACGCCCTCGGAACGGCGACGGAGGCGGTGCCCGCGTGAACGACGTCTCGTCCATGACGAAACTGCTCGAGCCGGCAGAGGACGGCCCGCTTCATGCGGACCGGCACTGCACGGCGCCCACGCTCTGGGTGCACGTCTCGACGCTGATGAACTGGAGCCGGCCTCCGGTCGGCATCGTGCGCGTCGAGCAGGAATACTGTCGTTGGCTGCTCGCGCGATCCGATGCATCCGGTGCACGCTTCTGCGTCTACGATCGTCACGCGGGCGCTTTCCGGGAAGTACACCGCGAAGCCGTTGCCGAGCGCCTGCGCGCCGCACACGCGCCTGCCCACGCGGCGGCATCGTCGCCTGCGGCATCGCTCACCGGCTGGAAACGGCACGCGCGCACGGTCTGGCGTCGCCTGTTGCCGTACATCCCGCCGCAGACCGCCGTCGACCTGCGCGATCGCCTGCGTCACGAATGGCGGCGCGCCCGCGCCGTCGGGCATCGCGTGCGCGATGCCTTGCGCAGGCCGCACGCTGCCGCCGTTGCCGATGTCGGCGCGCCCGCCGCATTCGCACGGGGCGACCACTGGGTGTCGATGGGCCTCGACTGGGACTACCTCGATCAGCGCGCGCTGTTCCGGCTCAAGCAGCGCCATGCGCTGCGCATCACGCTCGTCTGCTACGACGTGATCCCGGCGCTGTTCCCGCAACTCGTCGTGTTGCCGCCCGGCGGGTTCGGCGCGTACATCGTCGACCTCGCCTGGTGCGCCGACGAGGTCCTGTGCATCTCGGAGCACACGCGCCGCGATCTCGAAGCGCTGCTGCTGCGCCTGGGCGCACCGGTTCCGTCGCTGCGAGTCTTCCGCCTGGGGTCCGACGTGCGCTCGACGCATGCCGCGCATCCGCCGCCCGGCTTCGCACACGGGCCGGGCGAGCGTCCCTTCGTGCTGTACGTGTCGACGCTGGAACGGCGCAAGAACCACGAGGTGCTCTACCGCGCGTGGACGCGGCTGCGCGAGGGCGGGATGCTTCCGCACCGGCTCGTCTTCGTCGGCATGCGCGGCTGGGGCATCGGCGACCTGATGCAGGATCTCGCCCTCGACCCCCGCGTGCGCGACGACATCATCCTGCTCGATCGCGTCGACGACGCGCAGCTCGAGTGGCTCTACCGCAACTGCGCGTTCACGGTGTACCCGTCGCTGTACGAAGGCTGGGGCCTGCCGCTCGTCGAAAGCTTCGCGTGGGGCAAGTTCTGTCTTTCTTCCAATGCGGCCTCGCTGCCCGAGGCGGGCGGTACGCTGGCCGAGTACCTCGATCCATGGGATCTGCCGGCGTGGACCGAGCGCCTGGCGCATTACATGCGTCATCCGGAAGCGCTCGCCGAGCGCGAGGAACGCATCGCACGCGAGTTCGCCGCCCCGACATGGACCGAAACCGCGAACCAGATCCATCGCGTCGCCACCTCGACGGCCGCGCGTCGGATCCCATGAGCGGCGCGCCCGGCACGATCTGCATCGTCGTGCCGGTGCACGACGAAGCGGCCGTTCTGGCGACGTCGCTGCCGCGCATCGTCGATGCCGTGCGTTCCGCGGCGCCGCAGGCCGACGTGCGCTTGCTCGCCGTCGACGACGGCTCGGAAGACGGCACCGCGGAAGTACTGGATCGACTCGCCGCGCGCGATACCCGCATCACCTTCGCCGCGTTCACCCGCAACTTCGGCAAGGAAGCCGCGATCCACGCCGGGCTGCGGCTCGGGCTCGAGCGCACCGACGCCGACGTGTTCGTCGTCATCGACGCCGACCTGCAGCATCCGCCGGAACTCGTCGGCCCGATGCTCGAACGTTGGCGTGCCGGCTATCCGGTCGTCGAGGCGGTGAAGCGCGACCGAGGCGAAGAGAGCCTGCTGCGGCGCTCTTCCGCGAACGCCTTCTACCGGATCTTCTCGCGCCTGTCGGGCATCGAGATGGTCGGCGCCACCGATTTCAAGCTGCTCGACCGCGCGGTCGCAGCCGAGCTGGTCGAGCTCGCCGAGCGTACGCGTTTCTTCCGCGGCATGGTGCGCTGGCTCGGTCATCCGGCGGCGAGCATCGTATTCGATGTCCCCGCGCGCGAAGGCGGCCGCTCGGCGTGGAGCGCGGGTGCGCTCACCCGTTATGCATGGCGCAACCTCACTGCGTTTTCGTCGGCACCGCTCGAGCTGGTCTCATGGTTCGGCGCCGCAGGCCTGGTCGTCGGTGCGGTGCTCGCGATCAAGGCGCTCTTCGACAAACTGTCGGGCCAGGCGATGAGCGGCTTCAGCACCGTGATCCTGCTGCAGGTGATCTTCGGCAGCCTGATCCTGCTCAGTCTCGGGATCATCGGCAGCTATGTCGCCCGCATCTACGACGAGATCAAGCGGCGGCCGCATTACGTGCTGCGCTCGCTGCGAGACGAGCGCGCACCGGGTCGCCGCGACACGCCCACCGGAGAGCAGCGATGAGGCCGCTGTCGGCGGGCGCGCTCCCGTGGGCGCTCGTCGTCGCGGCCATCGCCTGCAACGCAATGGCCCAGGTGCTCCTGAAGCGCGCCGCGCCGGCGAGCGCGCTGCCGCTGCAGCAGTGGATCGATCCGCGACTCGGGGCATCGGTCGTGCTCTACGGCTGCAGCTTCGTCTTCACTGCGCTGGTCTACGCGCGGTTGCCGTTGTCGCTGGTCTCGCCGCTGATGGCGGGTGCGGTGTTCGTCGTCGTCGCGCTCGCGGCAGTCCAGCTCTTCGGCGAGGCGCTCGGCCCGGCGCGCATCGCGGGAATGGCACTGGTGCTTGCCGGTATCGCACTGCTCGCGAGAAGCGGCTGATGCAATCAGGGACGGGTGCCACGCGCGCTTCCGCCGGCGTTTTCGTGGCCGCCGCCCTCGGGGGCACGCTATACGCACTGTGGCTGTACGGCTTGGGCGTCGTCGACCCGACGTCGGTTCGCTGGCTGCTGCACGGCGATCCGGCGCAGCACTTCGTCGGCCTCAGCTTCTTCCTTTCGGAATCGTGGCACTGGCCGCCTGGCGCAATCCTTCGATTCGGCGACGACCCGACCTCGGTCGTCTTCACCGATTCGATTCCGTTGCTTGCGCTGATCGCCAAAGCCGGCGGCCTGCCGCCTGGCGCGCAGTACTTCGGTCTGTGGATCGTCGCCTGTCACGCGCTCGTCGCAGGCTTCGGTGCACTGCTGCTGCGACGGCTCGGCGCATCGGCCGCAGCCGCGTTCGTCGGCGCGATGTTCTTCGCGAGCGCCCCCGTGGTGCTGCTGCGCGCCTACGGTCACGAAGCGCTGATGGGCCAGTTCTTCGTCGTCGCGGCGCTGGCCGCCGCCTTCGGGCGGTGGAAGACGCTCGCCTGGGCTGCGCTGCTCACGGGCTCGGTGCTCGTGCACCCGTATCTGGCCGCGATGGTCTTCGCAATCGCCGTGGCGGCCGCCGCAGCCTCGCTGCAGCAGGGAACGCCGGGCGCGCCGGTGCTGCTGCGGTCGACGCCCGTCCTGCTCGGCGTGCCGTTGCTTGCCGCCTGGCTGGCCGGCTACTTCGTCGGCAGCGCAGACCGATCGGCGGCGGGCCACGGCTTCTTCTCGGCGAACGCGCTCACCTGGTTCGACCCGATGGACTGGCAGGCCTTCCTGCTGTACCACGGACGGGATAGCGCAGGCGCCGGCGAGTGGTCCGCGTTGCTGCCGCCGCTGCAGCAGGCGACTGCCGGCCAATACGAGGGCTTCGCGTATCTCGGTGCCGGTGTTCTCGCGCTCGTCGTCGCTGCCGTGCTGTCGCATCTCTTCGGGATGGCGGCTTCGACGTCGTCGGGCTCCCGGGCAACGGGAACGAACGGATCGCGTGCGCAGTGGGCCTGGATTCTCGTGGCGTGCGTTGCGATGGCGCTGCTGGCGCTCTCGGCACGACCGTCGATCGGTTCGCACATTCTCTTCGAGGTGCCGCTCGACGAGGCCGTGCAGCACCTGCTCGGCATCTTCCGCGCGAGCGGGCGATTCGTCTGGCCGCTCACGTGGCTGCTGATCGCCTGGGCGATCGCCCGCGTCGCCCGTTCGCCAGGTGCGCCCGTCTGGCTCGCTGCGGCCCTGCTGTTGCAGATCGTCGACCTCGCACCCAAGCACGGCGAACTGCGCGAGCGTTTTCGTGCAGGTCCGCCCGACGCACAAGCCCTGCCGGACTGGCACGCCTGGGCGAAGGCGTTGAACGAATGCCCGCGTCTGGAATGGCTCGAAGACGCCGCGCACGGCGCGGAATGGATCACGCCCGCCTTCGCTGCCGCACGGTGGAATGCGCAGCTCGTGGACGCACCCACGGCACGGCGAAGCGCGGCCGCGGCGAAGCGGCACGCCGATGCGATCGAGGCGTTGCGGGAGGGGAAGGGCTGGCGCGACGACACGCTCTACGTGGGATCGCGAACGCCCCCGACAATCGCTGCCTCGGGGGCCGCCGCCGCTTCGCCGGATTTCTCCGGTGTCCCCCCCGGTTTCGCAGCGGCCTCGATCGACGGCTACCGGGTTCTTGCCGCCCCGCGCTGCCTGCGCGACAACGCCTTCGCCGGAAGATGAAGCTGCACGCTTGGAGTCCCTGGCCGTGGGGCTGACCCGCCTGTTGCTTGCGCTCGGCGTGCTGCTCAGCCATGCCGGCGTGCGCCTGGAGGGCCTGAACCCCGGCGTCACGGCCGTGATCGGCTTCTACCTGATCTCCGGATACGTGATGACCGGTCTCGTCGATCGGCACTTCGCCTCGCCGGCGCGCGTGCCCGGCTTCTACGTCGATCGCGTGCTGCGCCTGTTTCCGCAGTACCTGGTCTACGCGGCGATCACGCTCGCCTGGTACCTCGGCACCGGATCGCGGACGATGTTCCTCGCGCGCGACCCGGGCGCCCTCGACCTCTTTCGCAACCTCACCGTGATCCCGTTGAATTTCTACATGTTCAACGGCGCCGATTCGTTCACGCTGATCCCGCCTGCCTGGTCGCTGGGTGCCGAGTTGCAGTTCTATCTCGTCGTTCCGTTGATGGTGTTCTGGCCACGCGGCGCGTGGCTGCTCGCAGCCGCGTCGCTCGCCGTGCAAGGCGCAGCGCTGCTCGGCGCCCTGCATACCGACTGGTTCGGATACCGGTTGCTGCCCGGGGTGCTCTGGGTGTTCGGCGCCGGCATGCTGCTGTTCCGCCTGCAGCGCTCCCGTCCTGCAGTGGCTGTCGCGTTGGCCTGCGCGGCACCCCTGGCGGCCTTGGCGATCCATGCCGTGCTGCGCGCGCGCGGCCTGCATGCCGCGCCGTACCACCAGGAGGTGCTCCTGGGCTGGGGCTTCGGCATCCCGCTGCTGCACGTCGTCTCGCGCTTGCGCAGCGGCCGCATCGACTCGCTCGCCGGCGACGTGTCGTACGGCGTCTTCCTGAATCACTTCCTGCTGATCTGGCTGTTCTTCCCCGGCAGGCAGCCCGTCGGCGTGGAACTGGCGATGCTCGCCGTGGCGAGCATCGCGCTGTCGTGGGGGACGCAGGTCGCCTTCGAGCGGCCCGCGCTGGCGTGGCGCCGCCGATTGAGAGTATCCTCCCCGCCGGGTCGCGAGGAGCGACCCGCACGCCTGCTGAATTGATCGAGTTCCCGATGCGTTCGCGTCGTTTCCTGGCGCCGGCTGCCGTGCCGACGCTGCTTGCCGCTGCCTCGCTCGCACTGGCGGTCTCCGCACAGGCCGACGCGGTGCCCGCCGCCGGCCGCGTCGTCTTCGTTTCCGGCAACGCGCAGATCTCGGGAACGGACGGCATGGCTCGCGCCGTGCATGCCGGAACCGAAGTTCGCGCCGGCGAGCGCATCGCCACCGGCGACGACACCTACGTGCACTTGCGGATGGTCGATCGCGCCTTCGTCGCGCTTCGTCCGCAGTCGACGTTCGTCGTCGAGCTGTACGAGTACGACGCCGCGCGTCCGCAGGACAGCCGCATCCGCCTGCAGCTCGACGAGGGCAACGCACGTACGGTCTCCGGGCAGGGCGGCGAGGCGGCGCGCGATCGATACCGCTTCGGCACGCCGGTTGCCGCAATCGGGCTGCGCGGCACCGACTACACGGTTCGCACGACGGGCGACGCCACCCGCGTGTCGGTCGTGCGCGGCGCCGTCGTCGTCACACCGCTCGGAAGCGGCTGCAGCGCCGATTCGCTCGGCCCCTGCCATACGCTCGCCAGCCGCGAGCTGTCGGCGGGGCTGCCACACGCGTATCTCGAGGTCACCGCGCGCGATCCGCTGCCGGTGCTCGTCGCGCCGGAGCAAGACCCCGCCGGGGCTGCCTCGCAGAACCCGCCGGGTGCGCCCGACGAGCCGCGCAGCGAGGAATCCGGCTCGCCGCCCGCTTCGGCGAAGGCGCCGATCGAGACGATCGGCGAAGTCAACGCCGATCGCGTCCTCGCATTGGCGCCCGACGCCCCGCCGGGAATCGCCCCCGAGCCGCCGGTGGCTCCCGTGCTCCCCCCGGTGGTGACGAATCCCGGCGCGGAAACGTCGCTGGTCTGGGGACGATGGTCGCACTACGCGACGGGCGACGGCTCCCCGGCGCTCGTTACGCTGCTCTCGCCCAAGCGCGAAGTCCTGTACGGCAACGAAGTGTTCGCGCTGCTGCGAAACCGCGAAGGCCGCTTCTCGATGCCTGCCCAGGGGGTCGCCGATTTTCGCTTCGACGCAGGCGAGGCTTATGCGGTGCGCGATGGCGTGGCAACGGCTGCAGCGGTGCTCGGCGGCGAATTCAGCGTCGACTTCCGGCAGCGGGAGTTCCGTACCGAACTGTCGGTGCATCACGGCAGCGAACTCGAGCGGCTGCACGCACGCGGCTCGGTCCAGTTCCAGGGCTTGCTGGTGTCCGACCCGGCGCGCTCGTCGATGACCGCAGCGGGCGCACTCGCGAACGATCTGCAATCGGCTGCGTATCTGTTCGAGAAGCCCGTCACCGGAGGGAGTCTGCTGGGTGCCGCGCGCTGGACGCGCTGACCGGGCGCGTCGAGCAGTCGTTCCGCTGCTGGTGTGGCTGGCGGCTTCGATGGCCGTCGGCCCGGCCCTCGGGCAGGTTCCCGAGGCCCTCGAGCAGTACCGCGCCGGCGTCGCCGCGCTCGATGCGCATCGTTACGACGAGGCACGGGAAGCTTTGCTCGATGCGGTGGCGATCGACCCCGGCTTCGCCGGCGCCTGGCTCGACCTCGCCCTCGCCACTGCGGGTGCCGGCGACCTCGCGCAGGCCGAGGAGTTTCTCGACATCCTCGAGGCGCGCTTCACGCTGCCCGCGCCGCTCGCCGAAGCCGTTGCCGGATTGCGTCTGCGACTCGGCAGCGCGCTGGCCACGCCGGAGCAGATTCCTGCCTGGCGCTGGAATGCTTCGGCACAGGCGGGCGTGGGCTACGACACCAACGCGAACGCCGGCGTGGCGCTCGACTCGCTGACGCTCACGCTTCCCGGCGGACTGCTCCAGCTCCCGCTGGCGCGTTCCCTGCAACCGCGCGGCGATGGGTACGCGCTGGCCGGCGTCGCGGTCGCCGGGTGGCGCCCGCTCGGGGCCGATCGTCTCGATGTCGGTTTCAGCGCGCGCGGACGGCGCAACTTCGAGGAGGGCGACTTCGACACACTCGACCTGCGCGCCCGCGCGGCATGGACCGTCGGTCCGTGGCTCGACGAGGAAAGCGTCGGCCGTCGCGGCGACGGTCCGTGGCGCTTCAGCGCCGCACTTCAGCACGTGCGCCTCGGCGGAGAGACGCTCGCCAACAGCATCGATTTCGCGGCAGACCGCGTCTGGCCCGCGCTGCCGTGCCGACCTTCCGCCGGTGCCGAAGTCGATTTCCGCACGTACCCCGTTGCGCGGACGCTCGACGCAAGCGTGTTGTGGCTGGGTGCCACTGCTCGTTGTCCCGGCCTGCAGGGGGCGCAGGACCGTTCGTCGCTCGGGCTGGAAGCGCGCGTCGGCCATGCGTTCGCGCGACACGGCGAGGGCAGCGGCCTCGCGCGTCCGGGTGGCGACACGCGCCACCTCGAGATCGGTGCGTCGCACGAGTGGTACTGGAGCGCGCCCCACGGTCTGCGAACGCTCCAGGCGCAAGTGGTCTGGGAGCGAGCCGCCGACACGGACGGCTACAGCCCGCTCCTGCGCGACAACCGGCGTCGCAACGTGACGCGGTCGGTCGCGGGAATCGGTTATTCGATTCCGCTCGCCCCGATCGCCGGCAATCCGGTCGAACTTCTTTTCGGCGTGCAGTGGTATCGCCAGCGATCGAATCTCGAACTGTTCCGTTTGTCGGGCGAGATTTACCAGTTGTCGCTGCGCGCCCGCTGGTGAGCGTTCGCTTTTGTCGCCCTCGTGCAACGAATCGGCCGAATAACCGAAGCTTGGCGATCTTGGTGACGGTCGTCACAAAAATACATCGGCATTGAACCCTAGACTCCGTCCGGTGTGAAAAGGCGCGTTCCGCCTTTTCGACGCAAGGTCCAGCGGCACGTCGGCTCGAAAGATCGAGATCGCGGCGCTCGCTGGTGAAGTTTTTGTGTGGTGACCAGGCGGGTCCGCATCGAGTGACGGTACAGACCGAGCCGGCTTTCGTTTCCTCCAGGGGAGAAGTTGTAAATGGCGATCACTGTTGAAATGCGCACCGAGGTGTCGCAGTTGTATGTGGCCCTGTTCGGCCGCGCGCCTGACGGCGAGGGCCTCGGGTTCTGGGTGAACAAGCTCGACGAAGGCTGGTCGATGACCGACGTGGCGAACACGATGTACGCCACGGAGCCGGCACGTGCCTACTATCCGTCGTTCCTGACGACCGGTGAGATCGTCGCGTCCTTCTACCAGAACGTGCTCGGGCGTGCTGCCGATGCCGAAGGCCTCGCCTTCTGGACGGCGAAGATGAACGAGCCCGGCGCGACGCCCGGTTCGGTCATCGCCGAGATGATCTGGATCGTCGCCAACTACACGGGCACCGATCCCGCTGGCCTCGAGAGTGCAGCGCTCTTCAACAACCGCGTCGAGGTAGCGCAATACTACGGTGAACAGAACGGCTCCATCGCGGGAGCGGCTGCCGTCCTCACGTCGGTGACGTCGGATGCAGCGACGGTCGATGCCGCCATCGCCGCGATCGATTCGGGTGCGGCCGGAGGCGGGCAGTCCTTCACGCTCACCACCGGCATCGACGCCGGGCCTGACTTCCAGGGTGGTGTAGGCAACGACACGTTCATCGCGAACAACGACACCTGGAACGTCGGCGACAGCCTCGACGGTGGTGCCGGCACCGACACCCTGCTCGTCGCGAACGAAAGCGAAGACCTCACGCTGGCCGGCCGGACCCTGACCAGCATCGAGAACCTGACCATCGTCAACGTCGATCCGGACACCGGCGATCAGGACTTCAACTTCGCCGGCAAGGCGTTGGACAACGTCACGATCGACTACTCCAATACCGAGCACCTTCAGGATGTCTACCTGGACAACTTGCGTGCGGACACCGATCTGGCGGTGACCAATGTCGTCGCCGACGGTAGCAGCATCTACCGTAACTACGACGGGGTGTACAGCACGCTGGCGGGCGCCGTATCGCAGAGCAACTCCTTCTCGAACATCGACGGCTCGGTCAATGACTATTACGTCTATTTCGAGAACTACGCCTACTTCTCGGCTGCGACCGAGCTCAACCTGACCGAGTCCTGGAGCAACGTCACCAACGGCGGCACCTCCAGCACCGGCAGTGACGACAGCTACGCCTACTCCTACAACTACGTCGATCTGGCTGCGGACAGTGCCGTGGTCAACGTGACGTACAACCTCACCGATGTGGTGGTTCCGGACGGCTATAGCTATCTCGATCTGGAAGTCACGAACGGTTCCTCGGCGGATGGCACCACCGACACCGTCAATGTCACCTACAACCTCCAAAACGTCGACGGCATCTACGCGTACGTCGATACCTACGACTCCGGCGATGACGGTGAAACCGATACGGTAACCATCAACGCCAACGGCGTGGCCAACAGCGACGGCAGCAACGAGTTCGACCTGTACTACTTCGAGACCGCCAACATCAACGTCACGGCTGCGTCGGACCTGGGTGATCTGTATTTCGACAGCGCGGCCGCTGATCAGACGATCAACATCGTCGCTGGCGCCGACGTCACCATGGGCGATCTTGACGGTGCCGACGACCACGCCGTCGAGATCAATATCAGCGGTGCCGGCAACGTGACGTTTGACGAAGACGGCGACAACGAAGGCCTGACGGTCAATGCGGGTACGGCAACCGGTAATCTGGATCTGGCCGTGGGCTCCGACGCCGGCTTTGCCACCGTTGCGACGCTCGGTTCGGGCAATGACACGCTCACCCTCGTGAACGCGTTCGAGCTCAACGCCGATGCCGACGCGTTCCTGCAGGTGCTGGACGGCGGGGACGGTGTCGACACCTTCGAAATCGACACCAATGCTCTCGTTACGTCCATCGGCCTTCTGAATGCCGACGTCACCGACTTCAGTGACGCGGTCAAGAACTTCGAGCAACTGTCGCTGCTGGGTGTGAGCACGCAGGACATCGACGCGACCACGCTGGGCTTCGGGCACGTGACCATCGACGGCTACACCACGGGCGGCTCGCTGACCGTGGCCAACGATGCAAACGTGGTCGTCACCGGCGCCGGCACGACCGATTACGCGGTCGTCGTCGACGACGCAGCTACCGGTACCGACGACAGCCTGACCTTGACGGTCAACGGCACGGATGGCGTCACTCTGGCGGCCCTTACGGTCGCGGACGTGGAAACGGTCAGTCTGGTATCCAGCGCTTCGGATCCGGACGACACCGCTCCGGGAGCCAATACGGTCGCCCTGGTTGCGAACGAGACGGTCGCCCTGAACGTCTCCGGTGCCACCGAGCTGGACCTCACGGGCTCCTCGTTCGGCGCCATTGAAACCGTGGCCGCGGGTTCCTTCGACGCCGGTTTGACGATCGACGTCTCCGCGTCGACCGAAGCGGTAACCATCACCACCGGTGCCGGTGCGGACGTGGTGGTCGGGTCCGCCCAGAACGACGTCATCTCGGTCGGCGACGGCGGCAACACGGTGACGGGCGGCGTGGGCAAAGACACGATCAACCTGGGCAACGGCGCTACGGCGGACGACGTCGACACCATCGTCTACACGGCAGCGAACGAATCGCAGGGCGTGAAAGTCGACGTGATCAACGGCTTCCAGGTCGACGTCCAGGCAACCACCGACACCAACGCGGACGACGTGGTCGATGCAACCGACCTCATCAACGACATCCTGGATTTCAGCGGGTTGGCGGGTCTTGCTGGTACGCCTGGCTACGTGGGTGAAGCCAATGGCTACGGTGCTGTGCTGACTTCTCTGGTCAGCGCTGGCGGGAACACCACGGCTGTACTGGACTCCAGCACCAGCACGCTGTACATCGACGTAGACGGTTCGGGTACGCTGGATAACGCTGATATGGCCATCAACCTGGTCGGCGTCACCGAGCTGTCGGACGCCAACTTCGCCTGGGCCTGATCGTCGGCAAAGACTCCGCCGGTGAGAATCGGCGGAATGCAGAACGAGCCCCACTCCCGCAAGGGGGTGGGGCTTTTTTCATTGCCTCTTCACAGTGAACATCGACATGGCAACCAAGGACGTCGTCCGGATCAACGACAAGGAATACAGGCTGGCTGACCTCTCCCAGGAGGCACAAGCGCAATTGACCAATCTCCGTGTGTGTGAGGCGGAACTGCAAAGGCTCAAGGCGCAGATCGCCATCACGGAGACGGCCAAGGCCGCGTATGGGCGCGCGCTCGAGGCGGCCCTGCCCAGGCGGGCGAACTGAGAACCGCAATCCACCGGGCAGGGGCTCGAGCGGAAGCGCGGGAAGCCCTCGCGGCCCCTCCTGGACGATTTCCCGATGCGCTTCCCAGGGGCGGGATCGGAGGCCGCCGAGCGGCGCCGGACGCTCAGCGCAGCGGCGTAAGCTCCAGCCCCGCGGCGAGATCGACCCCGGCCGCGATCCGCAGCTTCAATCGCGCGAGCAGGTATTCGTAGCGCGCCGCTGCCAGGTCGCGCCGTGCGATGAACAGCAGGCGCGTCGCGTCGAGCGCCTCGGATGCGATGTACATCCCGGCGCGGATGCCCAGCTCGATCCCACGCTGCATCGTCTGCGCCGATTCGACCGCGGTGCGGTACGCGCGGATGCGCGCGAGCGCGCTCGTCACCGCCAGGTACTGCGTACGCGCATCGAGCAGCACGCGCTCGGTCACCGCTTCGAGTTCCGCCTGCTCGCGCAGCCGATTGGCCACCGCCTGCTCGGTCTGCGCGTTGACCAGGCCGCCGGCGTAGAGCGGCATGTTCAGTTGCAGGCCGATCAGGTTCTGGCGGATGCGCTGGTCGAGCGTATTCACGGTTTCGCTCTTGCTGTCGCTCACCGATCCGACGAGGTCCACGCGCGGGTAGTGCCCCGATCGCACGCGCTCCACTTCGTGCGACGCAACCTCCACGGCGATCGTCTGCGCGCGGATCTGTGCGTTGTAGCTGCGCGCGTCGTCGAGCCATCGCTCGATCGCGGCAGGCGGCGTGTCGGGCGGCGTCCAGTCGTCGCCGATCGTGGCGAGCGAGGCGGCAGGGCGGCCGACGATCGTCGCGAGCGCCTGCTCGGCAACGGCGAGGCGATCGCGCGCGGCGATCAGCTCGGCCTGCGCGAGCGAGGCACGCGCCTGTGCGTCGGCCATCTCGGTGCGCGTGCCTTCGCCGCCGGACAGCCGGCGCGTCGTCACCTTCACCTGCTCCTCGTACGCGGCGAGCTGCGCCTCGGCGAGCGCGACGACCTCGCGCGACAGCAGTACCTCGAAATACGCGTCGGCGACGCGGCGCGCCAGCTCGCGTTCGGCTGCGACGAACAGCGCGCGCGCCTGGTCGGCCTGCGCGCTGCCGATCCGGTAGCGTGCCATCGCCTCGCGGTTGTACAGCGGCTGGCGCAGTTGCAGCGTCGCCTGTCGGCTCGCGTAGTCCAGCGGCAGGTCGGCCGAGCCCGTGGGTGTCGGAACCGTGCGATCGCCGTCGACGCGTGCGGTAGACGCGCTGATGGCGATGTTCGGCAGCAGCCCTGCGCGGCCGATCGGCTCGGAAAGGAGCCCCGCCTCGAGTTCGTGGCGCGCGGCCCGGAACTGCGCGTCGTGATCGCGTGCAGCGACCCACGCATCGAAGAGCCCGAGCGGCGCCTGCGCGAACGCCGTGGCAGCGAAGGCCGGAGAGACGAAGGCGACGAAGACGAGAAGACGCGCGGCCAACCGCCGCCGGGCGCCGCGGCGCCGCGAACCCGTCATTGCTCGGTCAGGGCCGGCTGCATGCGATCGAGCAGCGGTTTCATCAGGTAGTTGAGCATCGTGCGCTCGCCGGTGCGGATCAGCGCTTCCACCTGCATGCCCGGACGCACGTGATGCGATTGTGCTTCGAGCATCCGCATCCCTTCGGGCGTGACCTCGATCTGCGCGCGGTAGTACGGCAGTCCGGTCTTCGGATCGTGCAGCGCATCGGCGCCGACGAGTTGCACCTGCCCGGGAATGTGCGGCGTCTTCGCCTGGTGGAAGCTGGTGAACATCAGTTCGACCGGCAGGTCGGGATGCACGCGGTCGATCAGGGAAGGCGGAACCTGCGCGTCGATGCGCAGCGGCTCGTGCTCGGGCACGACGTCCATCAGCGGCGCGCCCGATTGCACGACGCCTCCCTCGGTGAACACGTTCAGGCCGACGACGATGCCGTCGGCGGGCGAGCGGATCACCGTGTTCGCCAGCTCGAATTCGAGCGCGCGGATGCGCTCGTCGAGCGCGTCGGCTTCGCGCTGCGTGGAGGCGAGCTGCGAACCGACGTCCTGCTGGTATTCCTGCTGGCGCTGCGCGACGCGCAGGCGCAGTTCCGCGACCGAGTTGCGCAGCCGGCCGATGTTGCCGGCGTCTTCGGCGATCTGCGCGTCGAGCTGCGCGAGCAGGCGTCGCTGCTCCGAGACCCGGTTGCGCGGCAGGTATCCTTCCTCGGCGAGATCGCGCTGATGCGCGATCTCGGTCTCGAGCAGCTGCTTCTGCAGCGCGCGCGCCTTCATCGAACGCTCCAGGCCCGCGACGCTCGATTCGTGCCCTGCGATCGCCTCGCGCATCGCGGCGATCTCGTTGGCGAGGTTCGCGCGGCGCGAATGGAAGAGCTGCGTCTGCAAGGCGATCGCCTGTGCGACGCGCGGATCGGTGGCGTGGCTCTGCAGCTCCGCGGGGAGCGCGATCGACGAGCGGCCGAGCTGCTCGGCGATCAGTCGCGCCTCGGCGCTGCGCGCGGCGAGCCGCTGCACCTTCGCGATCTCCAGCTCCGATTTCGCGCGCGTCGAATCGAGGCGCACGACCGGCTGGCCGCTCTTCACTCGATCGCCCTCGCGCACGAGGATCGCCTCGACGAGGCCGCCCTGCAACGGCTGCACGGTCTTGCGATTGCCGCTGACGAGCACGGTGCCGCTCACCGGAACGCCCTGGTCGAGCGGGGCGAGCGCGGCCCACAGGAAGAAGCCGCCGAGGCCGACGAGCAGCACGAGCCAGCCCCAGCGGCGCACGCGCGCATCGTCGACGTTCAGTACGGGCGCAGCCTCGGCGGGTGCGACCGGATCGGGTACTGCGGCCATCGGGAAGCGGATCCGTGCGTCAGGTGACCGAAGCGGGGCGCACCTGCGCCGCCGCCTTGGCGAGTGCGGAAGCGGCGGTTGCCGGAGCGGCGCTGGCGTGGACGGCGGGCTGCCGCAGCGCCGCCAATACCTCGTCGCGCGGCCCGTACGCTGCGAGCGTGCCGTCGCGCAGAATCAGGAGCCGGTCGATCGTGCTGAGCACGCTCGTGCGGTGCGTGATGACGACGACCGTGCGGGCGCGTCGCTTCAGGTCGCGGATCGTCTCGACGAGCGCTGCTTCGCCGACGTCGTCGAGGTTCGAGTTCGGTTCGTCGAGCACGACGAGTACCGGGTCGCCGTACAACGCGCGCGCCAGTCCGATGCGCTGGCGCTGCCCGCCGGAGAGCGACCCGCCCATTTCGGTGAGCTTCGTGTCGTAGCCTTCGGGGAAGCGCAGGATCATGTCGTGCACGCCGGCGCGCTGCGCGGCCTCGACGATCTTCTCCGAGTCGATCTCGCCGAACCGGGCAATGTTCTCGGCGATCGTGCCGTCGAAGAGTTCGACGTCCTGCGGCAGGTAGCCGATCGACGGACCGAGTTCCTCCTTGTTCCAGCGGAACACGTCGGCGCCATCGAGCCGCACGACGCCGCCCATCGCCGGCCAGACGCCGACCAGCAGCCTCGCCAGGGAGGACTTGCCCGAAGCGCTCGGGCCGATGATGCCGACGACTTCGCCGGCGGGGATGCGGAAGCTGAGGTTCGACAGAACGACGCGACGCGTGCCCGGAGGCGTCGCGGTGACGCCTTCGACCGATACGTCGCCCTTCGGCGCCGGCAGCGAGACGCCAGCCTCCGGCTCGGGAAACGCATCCAGCAGCTCCCCGAGGCGCTGGTACGCGCCCCGCGCGCCGAGCCACTGCCGCCAGGTTCCGATGACCAGTTCGATCGGCGCAAGCCCGCGGCCGACGAGGATCGATGCGGCGATCATCGTGCCCGGGGTCATCTCGCCCTGGAGTACGTACCACGCGCCGACGCCGAGCGCGGCGGACTGCAGCGTGATGCGCAGCAGCTTCGTGAGCGACGACAGCGCGCCGGCGCGGTCGCTCGCGACACCCTGCATCTCGAGCATGCGGGCGTGTTGCGCGAACCAGCGTCGGCGAAGGTTCGACAGCATCCCCATCGACTCGATCACTTCGGCGTTGCGCAGGTGGTTGCTTGCCTGGTGCGTCGTCTGCGTCGACAGCTTCTGCGCCTCGGCGAGCGGCTCGCGCGTGATGCGGTTCGTGAGCCACGTGAGGCCGGTGAGCACGAGCATGCCGACGAGCGTCATGGCAGCGAGCATCGGATGCAGCAGGTAGATCACCACGAGGTAGATCGGCGACCACGGCGCGTCGAAGAACGCGAACAGCCCGTTGCCCGACAGGAACTGGCGCAACGTGAGGAGATCGGTGAATGCCTGGCCGGCGTTGCCGTTGCCTGCGCGCAGGTTGCGCTGGAACGCCGCCCCGAAGATCCGCGTGTTGAGCGCAAGGTCGAAGCGGGTGCCCATGCGCACCATCGTCATCGAGCGCACCCATTCGAGCGCCGACATCAGCAGGAAGAGCCCGACGGTGATGAGGCTGAGCATCACCAGCGTGGTCGCGTTGCGGCTGTTCAGCACCCGATCGTAGATCTGGAGCATGTACATCGCCGGCACCAGCATCAGGAAGTTGATGCAGAAGCTGAACGCGCCGACGGTGACGAACGCGCCGCGGAAACGCTGGAGCGCCTCGCGCAACTCGGACTTTGCCGGCGAGGCAGGGGTGGTGCGGGCGTTCATGAACCCGCAATGATAGCAAGGGTGTTTTCGCTCGGGGGCGCCCCCTGTGGGGGACGCACGACAGCGGGCGAAATATCGCTCAGAACTCGTCTCGCATGGCGGGCAGGTTGCGTCGCACGAGGCGGATCGAGCCGAGAAACGCAGCGGCGCCCAGTACCGCGACGAATGCCGCGCCTCGCCAGTCGATTCCGGCCCCGTCGAAGAGCACGGCCGACTGGTAGCCCTGGACGATCGGCGTCATCAGGTTCAGGTCGAGCAGATGCCGGTACGACTCGGGCAGCGCGCTCGCGGGATAGACGATCGGCGTGAGCCAGAACCACACCTGCAGCACGAGCGGCACGGTGAGCCCGACGTCGCGCAGGAACACCTGGAACACCGCCAGCCCGAGCGCGAGCCCGATCGCGAACATTCCCTGTGCGGCGAGCAGCGGCAGCATCAGCAGCCAGTTCCATCCCGGCCAGTGACCGGCGAGCGCGAGCAGCAGCGCGAACAACGCCATCTGGATCGCCAGTCCCGCCGTCGTCACGACGATTTCCACCGCGAGCAGCGCGTACCAGGGGGTCGGCGTCTTCTTCAGCAGCGTCGCGTTGTTGGTGAACAGCCCGACGACGCGCGTAGCGAGTTCGGAGAACCACTGCCAGGTGAGCATCCCGGCGCACAGGAAGATGCTGTACGTGTACGGGCCGTGGTCGGGCAGGCCGGCGCCGCGCGTCATCCGGCTGAACACGAGCGTGTAGATGCCGATCAGCACGGCCGGCGGCACGATCAGCCAGATCCAGCCGAACAGCGACCGCGCGTAGCGCGCGCGCAACTCGCGCACGGCGGCGCCGAGGACGAAGCCGCGCCATTGCCGCAGGGCGGATACGCGACGGGAGAACGTGGCGGTCGAGGACATCGGGCGGGGTTGCGGTCGGCCCGATCGGGACGGCGAAGGCCGGCGAGGATACCATGCCGCCTGTCCCCAAGCCCCGACGATGCCAGGCCCCGAGACGAACCGCCGCACGCGCGAGGGCGCATCCATCTTCGTGTGGATGCGCCGGCTGCGCGATGCAGCGTTCGCCGGGCGAAGCCGGCGGTCGGCTTCGATGCTCGCGCTGGCGCTGCTCGTCGGTGTCGTCGTCTACGCGCTCGATGGCCGCGGCCCCTTGCTTCGATCGGTCGAGCACGCGCTGCGCGACGGCTTCGTGCGCATGCTCGTCGAGCGCACGCCCGATCCCCGCATCGGCCTGGTCGACATCGACGAGGAGAGCCTGCGCCGTTCGGGTCCGTGGCCCTGGCCGCGGCGGCTGCTCGCCGATCTCGTCGAACGGCTCGTTTCGACGCACGGCGCGGCGCTCGTCGTGCTCGACCTCGTGCTGCCCGAGCCGGCCGCGGGGAACGACGCGAGCGGCGATCTGCGCCTGGCCGCGCTCGCGCGCGAAAGGCTGCTCGTGTCGGCGCAGGCCTTCGACTACGTTCGTCGTGAATTGCCGGTTCGCACCGGCGTGCCGGGCGGCGCGTTCGCGCACGTGGACGCATTGCCGGCCGTAGCCGCCACCGGACACGTCGCGGGCTTCGCCGGCCTCGCCGCACAAGGCTGCGTCGGCAACGTCGGCTTCGCCCCCGATGCCGATGGGCAGGTGCGCCGCCTTCCGCTGCTCACCGAGTGGCGCGGCGAGCGCTATCCCACACTCGCGCTTGCGGCATTGTCGTGCGTGCGCGATGACCTCGACTACGCGGCGATCGTCCGGGCACTGCCGGTCGATGGCGAAGGGCAGTGGCAATTGCGCTACGGCCGCGACCCGTCGGCCTTCGACGCGCTGCCTGCACACGCGGTGTTCGACGCCGACGCCGCCCACGCCGCATTGCGCGGGCGCATCGTGCTGGTCGGCTCGTCGGCGCTCGGGCTCTCTGATCGCGTCGCCACGCCGTTGGCGTCGAGCGTCGCCGGCGTGCTCGTGCACGCGGGTGCGCTCGGCGATCTGCTCGACGCCGAGGCGCGCCAGGCGCGCGGCGGCTTCGCCTGGTCAGTCGCTCTCGCGCTGCCGGTCGCTCTCGCGTGGCTGCTCGTCTCGACGCTGCTGCTGTGGCGCGCGATCGGCCGCGCCCACCGCCTGCATGCAATCGCGGCGGCGCTCGTTCTTGCGCTCGGAGGCTGGCTGGCACTGTCGCTGTGGATCGTCGACGGCGGTCGTCCGCTGCCGGTGAGCGCGCCGCTGTGGTCCTACGCGTTCCTGATGCTCGTGCAGCTGCCCTTCGAATGGTCGGCGGCACAGTCGCGCGTGCGAGCGCGTACGCGGCTGCTGTCGCGCTACGTGGCGCGACCCGTGCTCGACGAGTTGCTCGCGCGCGAGACCGACGATCCGTTGAGTACGCGCCACGCCGAGATCTCGGTGCTGATCGCCGACATGCAGGACTACACGCGGATGACCGCGCATTCGACGCTCGAGGAGACCGCCGCGCTCACGCGCGGCTTTCTCGACTGCCTCACGCGTCCGGTCCTGGAGGGAATGGGCACGCTCGACAAGTACACCGGCGACGGGCTCGTCGCGTTCTGGGGCGCTCCGCTGCCGGTGACCGACCACGCGCCCCGTGCGCTGCGCGCGGCGCTCGGCATCCTCGCTACCGTCGAGCACTTCAATCGGCGACGGGTCGCGCGCGGCGAGCTGCCGGTACGCGTGCGCATCGGGCTCGCCACCGGCCGCGCGCTCGTGGGCGACCTCGGCACGCCGTTTCGCAGCACCTACACGGCGGTGGGGGACGTCATCAATCTCGCTTCGCGCCTGCAACAGGCCGCGCGCGATTTCGACGACGACATCGTCGCCTCGCATGCCTTCGCCGAAGCGTGCCCGCACACCGTATTCCGGCCGATCGGCGCGATCTCGCCGCGCGGATTGCAGCGCGAGGAGGTGTTCAGTCCGCAGCGCGCCTCGGGGGACGCAGGAGGCGATCCGACCGGCGGCGCCCCGGACGAGCCCCCCGGCGGCCTCTCAGGCCGCCGCCCTGCGCGTTCCGTATTCGGCGAGACGGCGTAGCGCCTCGGGCCGTCGGATGATCAGCCGGCGCAGGTCCTTCTCGACGATGCCGTCGCCGGCGAGCACCGACAGCGCGCGCGTCACCGTCTCGCGCGAGGTGTTGATCATCGTCGCGATGTCCTGGTGGGTGGGCATGTCGTCGATCAGCCACATGCCGCGCGGGCCCGCTTCCTTGAGGTGGTCGAGCAGCGCGCAGATGCGCTGGTAGGCGTTCGGCAGCGACTGCACCGCGCGCAGTTCGCTCATGCGACGGATCTTGTGCGCGAGGTGCTTCATCATCGCCTCGGCCACTCGGGGCGACTGGAAGAACAGCTCGCGCGCGAGCGCTCCGGGCATCTGCATGATGGTCGACGGTGCGAGCGCGATCAGCGTCGCCGAGCGCGGCTGGCGGTCGATCACCGACAGTTCGCCGAAGAACTGGCCTTCGCGGATGATGTTCAGGGCCACTTCGCGGCCGTCGGCGAGGTAGTCGACCACCTGCAGCCGGCCCGACAGCAGGAACGAGAGCTGGTCGAGACCGGGTCCCTTCATCAGCGCCGGCGAGCGTCGCGGATACTGCACGAGGCGCGAGGCCTCGAGGACGCGGTCGAGCTGGCGCTCGCCGAGCAGCTCGAGGATCGGCAACGCGCACAGCGTCTCCCGCGTGATGTCGATCGTTCTTGTTTTCTTCCCGTTCGGCACGTCGGCCCCGTCTGCGCGCCGGGGATGATACGCGAGGGGGGCATGGGTGGGAACGGTACAATCCCGCTCGACCGGCAGCGTCCACGTTCGCGGCCGTAACTCCGGGGAAAAGAAGTTCGATGAAGACCGCGATCGTCACCGGCATCACCGGCCAGGATGGCGCTTATCTCGCCCAGTTGCTGCTCGACAAGGGCTACAGGGTCGTTGGAACGTACCGCCGCACCAGTTCGGTGAACTTCTGGCGCATCGAGGAGCTGGGCATCGAGCGCCACGAGCGGCTGCAGCTCGTCGAGTACGACCTCACCGACCCGGGCGCCGGCGTGCGGCTGCTGCAGCAGCATCGGCCCGCCGAGGTGTACAACCTCGCCGCGCAGAGTTTCGTCGGCGTTTCGTTCGAGCAGCCGGTCGTCACCGCGCAGATCACGGGCGTCGGTGCGCTGCATCTGCTCGAGGCGATCCGCGTCGTCGATCCGTCGATCCGCTTCTACCAGGCGAGCACCTCCGAGATGTTCGGCAAGGTGCAGGCCGTTCCGCAGAACGAGAGCACGCCGTTCCACCCGCGCAGCCCTTACGGCGTCGCCAAGCTGTACGCGCACTGGATCACCGTGAACTATCGCGAGAGCTACGGCATCTACGCGACGAGCGGCATTCTTTTCAACCATGAGTCGCCGCTGCGCGGGCGCGAGTTCGTCACGCGCAAGATCACCGATGCGATGGCACGGCTGCGCCTGCGCCGGCTCGACGTGCTCGAGCTGGGCAACCTCGACGCGCAACGCGACTGGGGCTATGCGCGCGAGTACGTCGACGGCATGTGGCGAATGCTGCAGGCCGAGCAGCCCGACACCTGGGTGCTCGCCACGGGGCGCACGGTGCCGGTGCGCGACTTCGTCACGCTCGCCGCACGGGCGGCCGACTTCGACCTCGTCTGGGAAGGAAGCGGGCTCGACGAGGTGGGCGTCGACCGTTCCAGCTCGCGCGTGCTCGTTCGCGTGAATCCGCGCTTCCATCGACCCGCCGAGGTCGACCTGCTGAAGGGCGACCCGTCGAAGGCGCAGCGCGAGCTGGGCTGGCGCGCGAGCACGCCGCTCGAGAAGCTGTGCGAAGTGATGGTCGAGGCCGACCTGCGGCGCGTCGAGCGCGGCGGCGCATCGTTCTAGGATGAGCGCGGCGGCCGTTCCCGATACCGTCCTGCTGACGGGTGCTGCCGGCTTCACCGGACGATATGTCGCGCAGGCGCTTCGTGCGCGCGGCTGGCGCGTGGTCGGGCTCGTGCACGACGAGGCGGCGACGGTCGCCGGCGCACCTGCGCCGTCCGTAGCCGATGATCCCTTCGAGCCGCTGTTCGGCGACGTCCTCGACCGCGTTCGGTTGCGCACGCTCGTCGAGGAGGTGCGGCCTTCGCGCGTCGTGCACCTGGCGGGCCTCGCGTTCGTTGCGCACGACGACGTCGAGTCGATCTATCGCACGAACCTGCTGGGAACCCGCAATCTGCTCGAGGCGCTCGATGCGGCCGGGAAGCCGCTCGAGTCGATCGTGCTCGCGAGCAGCGCCAACGTCTACGGCAACTCGCCGGCCGACCCGCTCGACGAGAGCGTGGCGCCGGCGCCGGCGAACGACTACGCGGTGAGCAAGCTCGCGATGGAGTACATGGCGCGCTGCTGGATGCCGCGCCTGCCGATCACGATCGTGCGTCCGTTCAATTACACGGGGGTGGGGCAGTCGGAACGTTTCCTGCTGCCGAAGATCGTCGCGCACTTCGCGCGCGGCGAGTGCTCGATCGAGCTGGGCAATCTCGACGTGGAGCGCGATTTCTCCGACGTGCGCGCCGTGGCCGAGATCTACGCGCGCCTGCTGTCGCGCGCCTTCGCCGGCGAAACTTTCGACCTGTGCTCGGGCCGTGCGTGCAGCCTTCGTTCAGTGCTCGACACGATGGCGAAAATCGCCGGGTATTCGATCGACGTGCGCGTGAACCCGGCGTTCGTTCGCGCGAACGAGGTGCACCGCCTGCGCGGCAGCGGCGTGAAGCTGCGCGCCGCGCTCGGCGAGCTGCCTTCGTACCCGCTCGAGGAGACCTTGCGCTGGATGCATGCGCGGATGCGGGAACGATGCGCGTCGGATACGGAGTGAGCGTGCTTGCGCGCGGCCTTCGCACGGGCGGGGTCGATGGCATCGGGGTCTACACGCGGGAGCTCGCGTCGGCGCTGTCGTCGCGCGAAGACGTCATGCTCGCGCCGGTCTCGTTCGGCTGGAGCCTCGACGGCGCGTCGTCCGCGCTGCCCGGCTCGCCGCTCATGAGTTCCGGCGCGCACGATCTCGGCCGCTTCGCGCCGCGCGCCGCGTGTTCGTCGCTGTTTCCGTTGGCCTTCCCCGGCAGCGGCCGGTTGAAGGGGCGCGTCGACGTGTTTCACGCGACCGACCATTTCATCCCGCGGCTGCGGGGGATCCCGGTCGTTGCCACGCTGATGGACGCGATTCCGCTCGCGCGTCCCGAGTGGGTCCGCATCCGGGCACGCGGCGCGAAGAACTGGATCTGGCGCCGTACCGCGCGCTGGGCCGACCGCATCGTCACCATTTCCGCCCATTCGCGGCGCGAGATCGTCGAGCATTTCGGCGTGCCCGAGAGCCGCGTCGACGTCGTTCCGCTCGGCGTGGACGCCCGCCGCTTCGCGCCGGTCGCGAGCGGCGAGCGCGAGCGCGTGCTCGCCCGGCTCGGCGTGCGGCCTCCGTTCTTCCTCTTCGTCGGCACGATCCAGCCGCGCAAGAACGTCGAGCGCATCGTCGCGGCGCACGAGCGCCTGCCGGCCGCGCTGCGCAGCGAGGCGCCGTTGATCGTCGCCGGGCGCGACGGCTGGGGATGCGACGAACTCGTCGAGCGGCTGCGCGCTGCCGCGCCCGATGCCCCCGTGCGCTGGCTGCGCTACGTGAGCGACCGGCAGGCGCAGGTGCTGATGCAAAGCGCTACCGCGCTCGTCTTTCCGTCCCTGCACGAAGGCTTCGGCCTGCCCGTGGTCGAGGCCTTCGCGTCGCGCCTGCCGGTGATCGCGTCGTCGACGACCGCGCTGCCCGAGGTGGCGGGCGATGCGGCGCTGCTCGTCGACCCGACGAACGTCGACGAGATCGCGGGTGCGATGCAGCGCGTGCTGCACGACGACGCACTGCGCGAAGACCTGCGGGCGCGCGGTGCGCTGCGCGTGCGCGAATACACGTGGGAACGCTGCGCGGCCGCCACCGCGCGCATCTACCGGATCGCCGCGGGGCGCGACTGACCGATGCGCATCCTGCACGTCTACCGCACCTACTTCCCCGATCCGCAGGGCGGATTGCAGGAAGCGATCCGCCAGATCGTCCTCGCGACGCATGCGCACGGCGTCGAGGCGCGCGTCTTCACGCTGTCGCCCGATCCGCAGCCCGCTTGCGTCGAACGCTCCGAGGGGCTCGTCGTGCGCTCGCGCTCGCTGGCCGCGCCCGCGTCGTGCGACCTCGGCGGACCGGACGCGTTCGTCGAGTTCGGCCGCCAGGCGCGCTGGGCCGACGTCGTCCACTATCACTTTCCGTGGCCGTTCGCCGACCTGCTGCACCTGAGCACCGGCCTTCGCCGACCGGCCGTGATGACCTACCACTCCGACATCGTGCGCCAGCGGATGCTCGCGCGACTGTACCGGCCGCTGGCGGCTCGCATGTTGCGTTCGATGGATGCCGTCGTCATGACCTCTCCGGCCTATGCGCGCGGCAGCGCCTGGCTGACGACGATCGTCGACGCCGATCGCCGCCGCGTCATCCCGCTCGGCATCGTCGAGGACAGCTACGCGGATGCCGTCCATGAAGCGGCGTCGATCGACACCGCCGAGCGCTTCGCCGAGCCGATGCGCCTCGCGCGTTGCCGCGACGGTTTCTTTCTCGCGATCGGCGTGCTGCGCTACTACAAGGGCTTCGACGTTCTCATCGACGCGGCAGCACGCAACGGCCTGTCCGTGCTCATTGCCGGGCACGGACCGATGCGCGAATCGCTCGAGGCCTACGTACGCGAGCGCAACGCGCCGGTGGCGTTCCTCGGTCACGTGACCGAAGCCGAGAAGATGGCGCTGCTGCGCGATTGCCGCGCGCTCGTGCTGCCGTCGCCGCTGCGCGCGGAAGCCTTCGGCATGGTGCTCGTCGAAGCGTCGATGGCGCGCCGGCCGATGATCACCTGCGAGATCGGCACCGGCACCTCGTACGTGAACCTCGCCGACGAGACCGGTTTCGTCGTTGCGCCGCACGATGCGGTCGCGCTGTCGGACGCGATGCTCGCGCTCGACGCCGATCCGGCGCTGCGCGAGCGCTTCGGTGCCGCCGCCCGCCGGCGCTACGAGCGCTTCTTCGCCGGCGATTTGCTCGGGCGCAACTACGTCGGGCTGTACGACGAACTGTGCCGGGAGTTCGGCGGCGAGATGATGGCCGCACGACCCGGCGCGCGCTAGTCGGAGCGTCGCGGCAGCTGTCCATTGCTGCCCGATACGCCGCGCGCTACAATGTCCGGTTTTTCGCTCCCCGAACAAGGAAACCGAAGATGGTCGTCATCCGCCTGACGCGCGGGGGTGCCAAGAAGCGCCCGTTCTATCACATCGTTGCAGCGGACAAGCGCAGCCGGCGCGACGGCGAATTCATCGAGCGCCTCGGGTTCTACAACCCGATCGCCGCCGGCAACGAGCCCGGGCTGAAGCTGGCGGTCGAGCGTCTCGAGTACTGGAAGCAGCAGGGCGCGGCCTTGTCGCCGACGGTCGCGCGACTCGCGCGTGGTTACGCGCCCGGGCAAGCGCCCACCGCCTGAGCTGCCGCGCGAACGGAGCCGGCCCACGCGGCCGCTCCCGGCGCAAGGGCAGCGCGCGGAGCGGCAGCGCGCGGATCGGCTGCACGTCGAGGCCGACCTGCCGTCCGCACCGGCCGCTCCTGTCGTCGTCGGACGCATCACCGGCGCCTGGGGGGTGCGCGGCTGGGTTCGCGTCGCCCCTTTCAACGATCCCCGCCTCTCGCTGCTGCTTCGGCTGCCCGTGTGGTGGCTGCGGACCGGCAGCGTTCCGTCGCGGGCCGATCCGGTCGTGCGCTCGGTGCGGATCGAAGGCGCGAAGCCCCATGGCGGCGAGATCGTCGCGAAGCTGGCCGGGATCGACGATCGGGATGCGGCGCTCGCACTCGAAGGCTGCGAAGTCCTCCTCTCGCGCGAGCAGTTCCCCGAACCGGAAGCCGACGAGGTCTACTGGACCGATCTGATCGGCTGCAGGGTGCTCGACCCGGATGACCAGTTGCTCGGCACCGTCGTCGCCATCGATGACCAGCCGGCACACCCGGTGATGCGCCTGACCGACGGGGAGGCGCGGCCGGGCGATGCGATGCCCGGGGGCGAGCGGCTCATCCCGCTGGTGCCCGAACTGATCCTGTCGATCGATCTGGTGGCCCGCGTCGTCGTCGCCGACTGGCGACGCGATTACTGACGATGCGCTTCGACGCGATCACGCTTTTCCCGCCGATGTTCGACGCGATCACGCGCTTCGGCATCACCTCGCGCGCCCACGAACGCGGCCTGTGGTCGCTCGCCTGCTGGAACCCGCGCGATTTCGCGCAGGACGCGTATCGAAGCGTCGACGATCGCCCGTACGGCGGCGGCCCCGGCATGGTCATGCTCGCCGAGCCGCTCGCAGCGGCGATCCGGGCGGCGCGTTCCGCCGGGCCCGCGGCACGCCCGGTGATCGCGTTGTCGCCCCAGGGCCGGCCGCTCGACGACGCCCGCGTGCGCGAACTCGCGCGTTCGCCCGGCGCGATCCTCGTCGCCGGCCGCTACGAGGCGATCGACCAGCGCCTGCTCGATCGTCACGTCGACGAGGAGATCGCAGTGGGCGAGTTCGTCGTCTCCGGCGGCGAATTGCCGGCGATGATGCTGATCGACGCCGTGGTCCGGTTGCTGCCCGGCGCGATGAACGACGCGCGCTCGCCCGTGCACGAGTCCTTCGCCGACGGGCTGCTCGATCATCCGCAGTACACCCGACCCGAGGTGTTCGAGGACGAGCCGGTGCCCGCAGTGCTGCTTTCCGGGCACCACGCGCAGATCGAGCGCTGGCGCCGCGAGCAGGCGCTGCTCGTCACGCTGCGCAAGCGACCCGACCTGATCGCGCGCGCGCGCGAGCGGGGAAAGCTCGATGCCGACGACGAACGCGTGCTCGCGCGCGCCGGGCTGGCGCCGCCCGGTCGTACAGGCTAGAATCGCGGGTTTTCCGTCCTCTGCGCGCAGTTCTCCGGCGCGGCGTGTCCGCAACGGAGGCCCACAGCGCTCGTGCAACCGGCACGTGCCTATACAACAGCGGGCGCGACACGACGGCCAGGAGAGTTCACCGATGGACCTGATCCAGCAGCTCGAGCAGGAAGAGATCGCCCGGCTCGGCAAGACCATTCCCCCGTTCGCACCCGGCGACACCGTCGTCGTCAGCGTCAACGTCGTCGAGGGCACGCGCAAGCGCGTGCAGGCCTACGAAGGCGTCGTCATCGCGATCCGCAACCGCGGCCTGAATTCCTCGTTCATCGTCCGCAAGATCTCCTCGGGCGAGGGCGTCGAGCGAACCTTCCAGCTGTATTCGCCGCTGATCGCGGGCATCGAGGTCAAGCGGCGCGGCGACGTGCGACGCGCCAAGCTGTACTACCTGCGCGCGCGCTCCGGCAAGTCGGCCCGCATCAAGGAGAAGCTGCCGGGCCGCTCGGCGCGTGCGGGCGCGCCGCGCAGCTGAGAGCGCGCGAAGCTGGGTGGGAACGTCGGCGGGCGGGAACGTCGCCCATGAAGCATGAGCCGATAGCGCCGCTTCCCGCCTTCGATCCGCGCGAGCTGCCCGTCCTCGACGCGCACGACGGCCTGCCGCCGGTTCCGGCCGAGCGGCTGCGCATCGCGGCGCTGCGCGAGCGACTGGCCAACCCGCCCCCCTGGCAGCCCGAGCAGACCGCCGACCGCTTCCGCATCGACCGCTCGGACCCTCGCGCCGCGGCGGTACTGGTGCCGATCGTCGCGCACGCGCAGGCGTCCACGGTGCTGCTCACGCAGCGCACGTGGAACCTGCGTCACCACTCCGGGCAGGTGGCGTTCCCCGGAGGAAGGCTCGAGGGCAGCGATGCGACGCCGGTCGATGCGGCGTTGCGCGAGGCGCACGAGGAGATCGGCGTCGCGCCGTCGCTCGTCGAAGTCATCGGCCGGCTTCCCGAATACCTCACCGGCACCGGGTTCCTCGTCACGCCCGTCGTCGGCGTACTGCAGCCCGGCTTCGCCGTGCGGCCCGACCCGTCGGAGGTTGCCGACATCTTCGAGGTGCCTCTCGCTTTCCTGATGAATCCCCGCCATCATCAGCGCCGCAGCGTGCGCGATGCGGGCGGGGCCGAGCGAACCTTCTTCACGATGCCCTATCGCGTCCCCGGCGAAACCGAGGAGCGCTTCATCTGGGGCGCAACCGCTGCGATGCTGCGCAACCTGTACCGGCTGCTCGTCGCCTAGGAGCCTGTCGGAGTTGAATCGAGCCCGCGTGAGCCCCTTTCCGGGGCGCAAACAAGGCGCAAAGCGCAGCCGTGGCGGGGCCACGGCGAGCATTTGCAACGCGGTGTGCGCCCCGGAAAGGGGCTCACCCGAAGGGC
>DASWVL010000323.1:0-5953 GCA_036406255.1 Zeimonas sp. | reverse complement strand
GCGCTGCTCGTCGACGCGGCGCCGCAACCCGTCGCGATCGACGTCGCGGCGCTCGGGCTGCCGCTGGCACGCGCGGGTGCGCTCGCCGACTGCCCGTTCTTCGACGCGATCGTCTCGCATCGTGTCTGCGAGGGCGACGACGGCGGCGAGTGGTACGAAGTCGACCCGCCGCGGCTGTTCGCCGCGCTGCTGGCGGATTGAAGTCCGTGGCCGAGCGAAGCTTCGCGCGACGCCTGCGCACGGGAATCGCGGTGCTTGCCGGCGCGCCGCTCGTCGTGGCGCTGGCAGCCACTGCTGCATGGCTGCTCGCGCGCAACGCGGGCGGCACGTCGGCGTTCGAGGCCGTGGGTGTCGCGGTGCTGGTCGCGGCAGCGCTGCTGGCCGCCGCCGGCGTCGTCTACGGCCGCCGGCTGGCCGATTCGGTCACCGGGCCGATCGCGCGCATCCAGTCGACGCTCGAGGCGCTGTCCGACGGCGATCTCGATGCGCGCGTGCGCTGGGAAGGCCGCGACGAGTTCGCCGGCCTCGCCGATGCGCTCGACCGGCTGCTCGACGACCGGGTCGCGAGCCTGAACCGCACGATCCGCGACAGCGAGGAGCTGAACACCTCGGTGATCGAGATCATGAAGGCGGTGGGAACGATCGCCGCGACCAAGGACCTCGGCGTGCGCGTTCCGGTCACCGAGAACGTCACCGGCGCCATCGCCGACGCGCTGAACCTGCTCACCGACGAGATGGCGCGCGTGCTCGAGAGCGTGAGCCGGCTCGCGCACGACGCGGCGCAGGCGACCTTCGCACTGCGCGGGCAGTCCGATCTCGCGATCACGGCCGCCGCCCGCGAGCAGCGCGAGGTCGGCATGGCGGCGAGCGAGCTGTCGCAGGCGGCGCAGGCGCTCGTCGCCGTCGCGCAGCGCGCGCACCAGGTCGACCAGTCCGCGGGTCGCGCGCTCGCCGAAACGGGCGAGGCGGTGCGCGTCGTCGGCGCGACGATCGAGGGCATCGTGCAGTCGCGCGAGCTGATCCGGCAGACCGAGAAGCGCATCAAGCGCCTCGGCGAGCGCACGCAGGAGATCGGGCAGGTCGTCGGCATCATCCAGGCGATTGCGGAGCGGACGGGCATCCTCGCGCTGAACGCGTCGATGAAGGCGGCTTCCGCCGGCGAGGCCGGACGCAGCTTCGCCGTGGTCGCCGACGAAGTGAAGCGGCTGTCGGAGTCGGCGCGCGAGTCGACGGCGCGCATCGCGCGGCTCGTCACCGCCATCCAGACCGAGGCGCACGAGACGGTGCGTGCGATGAACGAGGCGATCAGCCAGGTCGTGGCGATCACGCGGATGGCCGACGATGCGGGCCAGGCGATGCGTCGCACGCAGGCCGAGACCGGATCGCTGGTGGCCGACGTGCGCCAGATCGCGGCCACCTCCGAGGAGCAGGCGCGCACCAGCTCGGGGTTGCAGGCACGCGCCGACGTCATCCGCGAAGCGAGCGCTGAAACGGCGCGCCAGCTGCGCGCGCAGTCGATCGAGACGCGCAGGCTCGTCGAGTACGCGCGCTCGCTCGTCGAGGAAGTGCAGGTGTTCCGCACGCCGTCCCGATCGTGAACGCGAACTCGACTCCTGTGACTCCTGACGTGCGGCTCGATGCGCTCGACGCCGCCGCGGTCGGGCTGCTCGAGCCGCTGATCGTCGCGATGCCCTTCGATGCGGGCGGGCCGGCGCGCGGCGACGTCACTGCGGGCACCGGCTCGATGGAGGGCGAGGGTGCGCAGGCCGGCAGCGCCGATTGGCGCGAACGGCTCGCGCGGGCGCTCGACCGGCTGTCGCTCGCTGCACTGCCGCTCGAACTGGCGGGGCTCGCGCAGACGGCGACGCTGCTCGCGGGACATCTGCGCGCGCCGCCCGCCGAGGGTGCCGGCGCGCGGGTCCACGAAGCGGCGAGCGGCGTGCTGGACGACAACGCCGCTGCGCTCGAACTCGCACTGGCCGAGGGCTGGGTCGGCGATGCGATCGCGTTCTGCAGCGGGCAGCTCGGCAGCGACGAATCGGCGAACCTCGTCGGGCGGCTGCGCGACTGGCCCGGGCTCGAGGCGCAACTGACGCCGGAGCGTGCGAGCGCGCTGGCGATGCGCCTGCGCGCCGATGCGCACCGCATCGGACAGGCAACGCGTGCGACTCTGTCTCCCGCGCAGGAGGCGGCGCAGACTTCGGGGGCCGGGCGCACGCCCGAGCGCGCAGACGAAGACGTTTCCGCGTCCGCCGGGGAAACGACCGTTTCCGGGTCCGCCGCAACGACGCTGTCGATCGGTGCCGACGAATTGCAGATGCTGGCCGAAGCGGCCACGCAACTCGACGAGGAATTCGGCGAAGCGCTCGCCGGCGGCGTCGATTTCGAGGCATTCGCGCAGATCGGCGATGCGATCGAGCGCTACGCGAGCGCGATCGCGTACGTGGGGCTGGTGCCCGTGAGCGACGCACTGTTCGCGTGGCACCGCAACCTGGAGCGCCTGGCGCGCGAGCCCGACACCTTCGGTCCGTCGCACCGGGCGTTGCTGCGCCGGTTGCCCTTGCTGTGGGCGGCGCTCTTCGAGGCGCCGTCGTCGGTTGCCGCGCGCGAAGCGCTGGCGCCGCTGGCCGACGCTGCGTGGCCGGTTCCGGTCGACCCGGCAACGCTCGACGCGGCGCGGCGCGCTTTCTCGTCGATCGTCACCGTCGGCACCCGTCGCGTTTCGGCGCCCGAGGGCGAACTCGACGACGAGGCGATGTCGCTGGCGATACCGCCCGATGCCGATCGCGAGGTCGTCGACAACCTGCTGCGCGAACTGCCGGCGCTGTCGGGCGCGTTTTCGGCGGCGGTCGAACGGGCACGTGCCGGCGCGCGCGACGATCTCGCGAACGCGCAGCGCATCGCCCACACGCTCAAGGGATCGGCGAACACCGTCGGGGTGCGCGGCATCGCTTCGCTCACGCACCGCCTCGAAGACCTGCTGCAACTGCTCGACGGCACCGATGATGCGCCGCTGGCGCCGGGCCTTGCCGATGCTCTTTCCGATGCGGCCGACTGCCTCGCGGAGATGAGCGAAGCCGTCGCCGGACTCGGCGAGGCTCCGGCGCACGCACGCGACGTGCATCGCGCCGTCGGCGAATGGATCGTGCGCCTGCTCGATTCATCGGGCACGACGGACGAGGCGCCCGTGCCTGTCCCATCCGTGGCTTCGGCTGCGCGCGCGGCCGCTGCCGCGCCTGCCGAACCCTTTGCGCCCTCCGATTCGCCCGCGCAGCTCGACGATTCCGATGCCGCGCAGTCGGCGCCGAAGGGACCGTCCGCCGACGTGCCGGACGCCGCGCCCGCCGTCGCCGCCGCAGTCGCCGTCGAGGGCCGCGCGGACGAAGCCGCGGCCGAAGCTTCCGCGCAGGAATGGCTGCGCGTGCCCGCGTCGCTGATCGAGCGCCTGCTCGCCTTCGCCAACGAGGCGTCGATCCTGCTTTCGCAGGCACAGGAACAGGCAGTCGAGGTCGACCGCGTCCGCGCCACGCTGGTCGGCGGCACCGACCAGTTGCAGGACCTGTCGGCCGAACTCGAGCGGCTCGTCGACCTGCGCGGCTCGATGCTCAGCGAACGGCGCGAACGCGACGACTTCGACCCGCTCGAGCTGGACGAGCACAACGACCTGCAGATGGTGTCACGCCGGATCGCCGAATCGGGTGCCGACGGCCGGCTGATCGAGCAGCAGCTCGGGCGCAACGTCGCGGCGCTGCGCGATTCGCTTTCGCAACTCGAGCGGCTGCAGGTCGACCTGCGCGAGGCGGCGCTGCAGACACGAACGATCCGCGTCGACACCGTCGTTCCGCGCTGGACGCGAACCGTGCGCCAGGCCGCGCGCATGGCGCGGCGCGAAGCGATGCTGCAGGTCGAAGGCGAGGGCGTCGAGATCGACACGCAACTGCTGCAGGCGCTGGTCGAGCCGATCGGCCATCTGTTGCGCAACGCGGTCGATCACGGCATCGAGCCGCCCGACGAACGCGAGCGTCTCGCAAAGCCGCGCACCGGACGCGTCGTGCTGCGGTTCGAACGCGACGGCGGCGATCTCGTCATCGATTGCGTCGACGACGGGCGCGGGCTCGACCTCCCGGCGATCCGCGCACGCGCAATCGCCACCGGCCTCGTCGGGCCCGACGAGACGTTGTCGGACGGTGCGATCGCGCGCCTGGCGCTCGTTTCCGGCTTCTCTACACGCGAGCGCGCGACGCAGCTCTCTGGCCGCGGCATCGGCCTCGACGTCGTCGATCAGATGGCGCGCGAGCAGCGCGGGACGATCGCGATCGACACGCAGCGCGGCGCCGGAACGCGTGTACGGCTGCGGTTGCCGGTGCGCCTGGCTGCGCTGCCCGTCGTCGTCGTGCGTTCGCCGACGCACGTGATCGGGCTTTCGGTGCGCGAGGTGGAGCGCATCGTTCCCTGGGAGGCGAGCGGGGCCGACACCGGCACCGAGATCGGCACCGTCGCCGGCGCCAGCGTCGGCAGGCGCATCGTTCGCCTCGAGGACGTGCTCGGGTTGCCCGAGGACGCGTTCGCGCCCGAGGCCGGCGACGAAACGCCGGCGAGCGTCGTGCTCGAGGTGCGCATGCCCGACGGCGAGCCGATCGGCGTTCGCGTGCCCGAGCCCGGGCAGCCGCGCAACGTCGTGCTGCGTCCGCTCGCCGCTTTCGTGCCGCCGGTCGCCGGTTTCGAAGGTGCGACCGTGCTCGGCGACGGCGCGGTCGCTCCGGTCTACGACCTGCCGCGCTTGCTCGCCGAGCGCGAGGGCGGCCACGCCGCGCCGGCATTGCACGCCACGCGGCCGGTGCTTCCCGTGTGCCTCGTCGTCGACGATTCGGTCAGCGTGCGTCGGATGATGGAGCAGTTCGTGCGCGATCTCGGATACGAGCCCGACAGCGCCGGCGACGGCGTCGAGGCGCTCGAGCGCGTGCGGCGCCGCATCCCGTCGATCGTGCTGGTCGACCTCGAGATGCCGCGCATGAACGGCTTCGAATTCGTGCGTGCGTTGCGTGCGGACGACGCCGCGCGCGGCGTGCCGGTGGTGATGATCACGTCGCGCTCGTCGGAGAAGCACCGCGCGCTCGCGCAGGACGCCGGCGTCGACGTCTTCCTCACGAAGCCGTACACCGAGGACGTGCTCGCCTCGCACATCACGGCGCTGCTGCAGTCGGGCGGCGTCGGGCAATGAGGTCGCCGCGAGGCGGCGACGGCACGGCCGCCCGCGTCCCGCTGCGCTTGTTCGACCCCGGCCGCTGCGATAGCATCGACGTGCCTGGGAACAGGACACTATTGCAGCCGGGCCGGTTCCGGAGGTCGACATGCAGGTCAGCGAAGTACTTCGGGTGAAGGGCAATGCCCTGTTCACCGTCACGCCGGAATCGATGCTCTCGGACGGCATCGAGACGATGGCCGAGCACGACGTCGGCTCGCTGGTCGTCATGGATCACGGGCGGCTCGCCGGCATGCTCACGTTTCGCGAGATCATCCGCGTGCTCGCTCGCCGGCAGCTCGAGCAGCGTTCCGGTCCCACGCCGCCGGTGGCCGAGATCGCCGTGCGCCAGGTCATGAAGACCGACCCGCTCGTCGTCTCGCCGCAGACCGACATCAATGAACTGCGCCGCATCATGCTCGACACGCGCCAGCGCTACGTGCCCGTCATGGACGGTACGACGCTGCTCGGCGTCATCTCGTTCCACGACGTCGCGCGCGCGGTGCTCGAGGAGCAAGGCTTCGAGAACCGGATGCTCAAGGCGTACATCCGCAATTCGCCCTCCGAGAGTTGAGAACACCGAAATGAATGCCGCCGTCCGCGCGCGCATGTCCGCTGCCGCATGCGCATCCTGATCAGCAACGACGACGGCTATTTCTCCCCCGGGATCGAAAAACTCGCCGAAGTCGCCGCCGCATTCGGCGAAGTCAC
>DASWVL010000322.1:0-5799 GCA_036406255.1 Zeimonas sp. | reverse complement strand
ATTTGAGGATCAGCTTGCGGGCGCGTTACAAGTACGGCTAAAGCGGCCTGGTTCAATCCGATCGAGCCCGACCCGCCAGCAAGCCGGTCGGGTTTTTCGTTTTCGGTCATCGAACTTGGCTGCGTCGGACTTCACTGTCGTACAACCGCCCGGACCGGACACATCCACGAGCGATGCGTCCGCCGCTTCGGCCGCGGAGGAGCCGCCCGCCGGAGCGCAGGGCGGCGAGATCGCGCCGGGTCGGGTTGCGCACGGCTCGGTCGGCATCGTCGAGCCGCGGCGCATGCATTTCTCCGAGCCGCTCGCGCTCGCCAGCGGCGCGTCGATCGCCGACTACGAACTCGTCTACGAGACCTACGGCACGCTGAACGCTGCGCGCAGCAACGCCGTTCTCGTCTGCCATGCGCTCAACGCCGGCCACCACGTCGCCGGCACCTACGCCGGTGCGCCGAAGGATGCCGGCTGGTGGGACAACATGGTCGGCCCCGGAAAGCCGGTCGACACCGACCGCTTCTTCGTGATCGGCGTGAACAACCTCGGCAGCTGCTTCGGCTCGACCGGCCCGATGCACCCGAACCCCGCCACCGGAAAGCCCTATGGACCCGATTTCCCGGTCGTCACGGTCGAGGACTGGGTGCACGCGCAGGCGCGACTCGCCGACACGCTCGGCATCGAGCGCTTCGCCGCGGTGATGGGCGGCAGCCTCGGCGGCATGCAGGCACTCGCCTGGTCGATGCTGTATCCCGAGCGCATTGCGCACTGCGTGGCGATCGCCACCGCGCCGAAGCTCTCCGCACAGAACATCGCGTTCAACGAGGTCGCTCGCCGCGCGATCGTCACCGATCCCGACTTCCACGGCGGGCGCTTCTACGAACACGGCGTCGTTCCGGCGCGCGGGCTGCAGGTTGCGCGGATGATCGGGCACATCACGTACCTCTCGGACGACGTGATGGCCGAGAAGTTCGGCCGCGCGCTGCGACGGCACGTCAGCGACACGGCGCTGCGCAACGAATACCGCTTCACCTTCGACGTCGAGTTCGAGATCGAGTCGTACCTGCGCTACCAGGGCGAGAAGTTCTCGTCGTATTTCGACGCGAACACGTACCTGCTGATCACGCGTGCGCTCGATTATTTCGACCCGGCGCTCGCGTACGGCGGCGATCTGGCGCGCGCGTTCGCCGGCACCCGGGCCGATTTCCTGGTCGTGTCCTTCACCACCGACTGGCGCTTCGCGCCGGAGCGCAGCCGCGAGATCGTCGAGGCGCTGCTCGCCAACGGCCGCCGCGTCACCTACGCGGAGGTCGACGCGCCGCACGGGCACGACGCTTTCCTGCTCGAGAACCCGCAATACGTGTCCGTCGTGCGCGCCTGGTTCGAGCGCGTGGCGGAGCGCGTCGGAGCCGCGCGATGAGCGCGACGACCGGACCGGTGGCGAAGCCCGGTGTCGTTGCCGATGCCGCGCGAACGATCGACTCGCCCGCGGCACTCGCCGCGCACGAGCGCGGAACGACGAACGGGCTGCGCGCCGACCTCGCGCTGATCGCCGGCTGGATCGGGCGCGGCTCGCGGGTGCTCGATCTCGGCTGCGGAGACGGCGCGCTGATGGCGCACCTGCAGCAGTCGAAAAACTGCCGCGGCTACGGCGTCGAGATCAACGATGCGCAACTGCTCGAATGCATGCGCCGCGGCGTCGACGTGATCCAGCAGGACATCGAATCGGGGCTGGGCATGTTCCACGCCCTGGCCTTCGACGTCGTCGTGCTCTCGATGGCGATCCAGGCGACGCGCGAGACCGAGCGCGTGCTGCGCGAGATGAGCGAGGTGGGGCGCGAGGGTATCGTCTCGTTTCCGAACTTCGGGCACTGGTATCACGCGTGGTCGATCCTGCGCGGGCGCATGCCGGTGTCGCGCGAGATGCCCTATGCCTGGTACGACACGCCGAACCTGCACCTGGCCACGGTGCGCGACTTCGAGGACTTCCTCGACCGCCTCGGGCTCGACGTCACCGCTCGCGCATTCCTCGTGCACGGCCGACCCGTCCACCGTCTCGCGGGGCTGCGGGCGACGCAGGCGATCTATCGTTTCCGGCGGCGCTGATTCCCGGCTTTCAGCGTACGTCGGCGTACTCGGGCATCCGCTCGAGCACCGCGCGCGCGAACGGACACACCGCGCGCAGCTTGAGGTTCCCGTCGCGCGCCCACTGGACGATCTCGGCGACCAGCCGGCGCCCGCAGCCCGAGCCGCGCAGCTCGTCGTCGATCCACGTGTGGTCGATCGTCGTGTACCGTTCACCGCGCGTGTAGTCGAGCTGCGCGACGCGTTCGCCGCGACGCTCGATGTAGAACGTGCCGCCGCTCGCGCTGCGCGCATGCAGGATCGGATCGTCGCAACGGGTGGTCGTCATGCCCGGGTCTCCTGGTTCGTGCGGGTTTCACGCCCCCGGTTCGAGGCGCAGCAGCTGGCCGTCGTCCTCGTCGGTGAGCAGGTACAGCAGCCCGTCGCGCGAGGTGCGCACGTCGCGTACCCGCTGCCGCAGGTCGGCGAGCAGGCGTTCTTCCTGCACGACGCGGTTGTCGGCGATGACGAGCCGCGACAGCAGGCGGAACTTCAGCGATCCGACGAACGCGTTGCCGCGCCACTCGGGATAGCGCTCGCCCATGTAGAACGCCAGGCCCGAAGGCGCGATCGACGGCGTCCACTGCCACAGCGGCGGCTCGACGCCGCGGCGCTCCGTCCCTTCGCCGATCGTGAAGCCGGTGACGTACTCCTTGCCGTAGGTGATGACCGGCCATCCGTAGTTCGCGCCGGCACGCACGACGTTCACCTCGTCGCCGCCCTGCGGGCCGTGGTCGTCGATCCACAGTTCGCCCGTCGCCGGGCTCACCGCCGCGCCCTGCACGTTGCGCAGGCCGTAGGCGAAGATCTCGGGCAGCGCGCCCTCGCGCTGCAGGAAAGGGTTGTCGGGCGGAACGCTGCCGTCCGGGCGGATGCGCACGATCTTGCCGTAGTGGTTGTCGAGCTGCTGCACTCGGTCGCGATGCGAGAAACGGTCGCCCATCGTGACGAACATCGTTCCGTCGCGCGCGAACACGATGCGCGAGCCGAAGTGGTTCCCGCCCGACGGCGCGTCCTTCTGCGCGAAGATCCGCGTCGCGTCGCGCAGTGCGGGGGTCGGACCGTCGACGAATTCCGCACGGACCACCGCAGTGCGTGCGCCTTCGTCGACCGGCTCGGCGTACGAAAGGAACACTGCCGGTTCGCGCACGAAATCGGGCGCGAGCACGACGTCGAGCAGGCCGCCCTGGCCGCGGGCGAAGACCGTCGGCACGCCTTCGAGCGGCCTGGACAGCCGCCCGGACAGCGAAACGACGCGAAGGCGCCCTGCGCGCTCGCTGACGAGCATCCGCCCGTCGGGCAGGAACGCGAGGGACCACGGATGCTCGAGGCCCGAGGCGACGCGCACGACGCGCGGCGCGGGCGATGCGTTCGTAGAGCCGGTGCGCGGGCGTTCGGGTGATGCGCCCTGCGCGAAGGCCCGGCGCACCGCGGGCGACGGCGCCGCGACGGCGAGCGCGCCGAGCCCGAGCGCGCGAAGCGCGCTGCGCCGCGAATCGACGCGAAACCCGGCCTGCCTGTCTCGCCTCATCGGGACCCCCTGATGCAACGGGTCGGCCCGGTTCCCGCCGGCTTACAGCGCGGGTGCTCCCGTCCGCATCGCGCGCTCAAGCATCGCCCGACTCCGCGCCGCCCGGGCGGATGAACTCGGCGACGGCAGGGTCGCTGCGCAGCGCGGCAAGCTCGGCTGCGTCGGGCAGGTGCGGGCGATCGCGCTCGCGGTTCACCAGGCACAGGAAACCGAGCGCTTCGTCGTCGGCGCGGAACTGATGCCAGGTGTGCGCGTCGATGGAGACCAGGTCGTGCTCGCCGATCTCGTGGATGCGATCGCCGATCAGGCAGCGGCCGTGCCCGCGCAGCACCAGCACGGCGTGCCGGTGTTCGTGCCGCTCCAGCGTCGAATGGCCGCCGGCGGCGATCTCGAAGTAGCGCAGCTCGCAGGCGAGCCCCGGTTCGTGGAACAGCAGCTGGCGCGTGATGTCGCGAAACGGCGCACTGCCGGCCTCCTTGTACGGCGCGACTTCGACGCCTTCCCAGCGGGCCGGCGCAATGCGCCGACGGATCGGCGAGTCAGGCATCGACCGCCTCCGCGTCGCCGCCGTCGACCGTGCCGTCACGCGTGAACCGCCTCACGCGCCGCACGAACTGCGCCGCGCGTTCGCCGAGCGCGTCGCCCGCGCGAAGGAGGTCGCCGCCGATCAGCAGCATCGTGTCGATGCCGTAGGCGCCGACGATCTCGTCGATCCGCTCGACGCGCATGCCGCCTGCCGGCACGGGCAGTGCGCCCCGATGCTCGCCCAGCGGCTCGCGCGCGCGATCGGCGATCGCGAGGCACTCGGCGCGCGTGTGCCGGAAGCGTCCGCCCCAGTTCGGGAAGATCGTGGCGTCGGCGCCGAACAGCCGGAACAGTCGCCCGAGCAGCAGCGGCGCAGCGATCCGCAGGTGCCCGGCGAGCGCTGGATGCGCGAGCAGCGGCACGCCGGCTTCGGCGCGCACCAGCTCCGCGAAGGCCGGCACGCCGATGATCATTGGGCAGCAGAGCAGCGCGCCGACGCCTTCGTCGTGTGCGATGGCAAGTTGCCGGGCGAGTCGCTGCGGGCCGCCCGACAGGGTCGGCGCGTAGATCGAGCGGTGAGCGGCGAGCGCGCCGTCGGGACCGTCGCGCTTGTCGCGGTTCGCGCGCTCGATTGCGCGCTGCACGAGCGGCACGCGCTGTGCGAAGGGCGCGCATTGCTGGTCGGCGATGCCGTGGTCGTCCTTGACGACGTCGATTCCGGCGCGTGCGAAGACGTAGGCTAGCCCGGCGAGCGACTGCGCATCGAGCCCCTGCGGCTTCAACGCCGTGCAACTGAGCGGGCGCCGCGCTTCGGCGCCCGATTCCACCGGGGCGGCGCCGGGTGCCCGGGTCGCTTCGCGCCATCCGTCGGTGCCGAAACGCGGACCGGGCAGTTTCGCGAGCGTCGTCTCGGGCAGCTCGAGATCGATCAGCTCGACGTCGGGCTGCAGCGAGCAGTTGCCGAAGACGACGTTGAGCAGTTGCCCGGGTTCGTCGCCGGCCGTCTCGACGGCGAGTGCGAGAACGACGTCGAAGAGATCGTCGAACTGCGGCGACGGTTCGATGGTGACGACTTCGCCCACGACCTCGGCCCGCACGCGCTCGTCGCGCACGGCCTCGATCGGCATCTCGATCGACTGCTCGACGGCGAGCGCGCGGGCGCGGGCGTCGATCGCATCGGTGGAGCACTGCAGCCGGTAGTGGACGGACATCCGGGCGGACATCCGGCAAGCATACCGCCCGCAACTCGGCGGCCCGACCGATGGCCGTCGTCCTACCGGACGGTGCGCTCGGCCGCCGGCTCGAGGGCCTGCGCCACACGGCCGAGCGGGATCGGACCTGCGTTCGATTGTCGGTGCGCACCGGCGTGAATAGCTTCGAGGGCATGAAGCCCGTGCGCCCTCCAACTCTTTCCGTGCCCGGCCAACGATGCCGACGCCCGCGGCTCTTTGGGCCGCCGACCGGCCTGCCCGCCCGCATCGCGTTCGCCACGCTGGTCGCGCTTTCGTGCGCGGCGGCGAATGCCGGTGACGCGCTCGCATCGCTGCTCGCCGGCGCCGCAGGCACCTGCACGCCGGCCGGCGGCGCTCCCGGCGCCGGTGTCTTCGGCACGCCGATCGGCGGGGGCA
>DASWVL010000321.1:0-2728 GCA_036406255.1 Zeimonas sp. | reverse complement strand
GCGGAATGCCGTATTTCTTCGTGATGAACGCGGCCTGCGTGCCTTTGCCCGCTCCGGGTGCGCCGAGAAGGATCAGACGCATGTTGTGCCTGCCGCTCGCAAAGCCGTCAAGCGTACCGGGAAGACCCGGAGTCGGTCAATTCGGACCGTCACGCGGCGTTGCGGGAACGACGCTTGCGCCGCTTCGCCAGGCAACGTAGGCAGGACGGGAAGGGTGCAAATGAAGAACTGGCCGGAAGCGATGCGGGACGGAATGGTGAGCGGGGCGCTCGCGGCGGCGACGACGGTCGGGATGCTCGCGCTGCGGGGACGCCGCGAGGACGGCAGCGCGGCCGCTCCGCTGAACGCGGTCAGCCACGTCTACTGGGGAGACCGCGCGCTGCGCCAGGACGGCACCTCGGTACGCTATACCGGTGCCGGACTGGCGACGCACGTCGTCTCGGCGTTGCTGTGGGGCGTGCTCTACGAGAAGCTGCTCGGCGAGCGCAGCCCGCGACCGCTCGCGCGGCTCGTGTGCGACACGGCGGCGGCGAGCGCGGCGATCGCCGCCGTCGACTTCGGCTTCGTTCCCGATCGGCTCACGCCCGGCTTTCAGCACCGGTTGTCGACGGCGAGCCTGCTCGGCGTCTACGTGGCGCTCGGCCTCGGATTGGCCGCGGGCACCCGCTGGTCGTCGTCGCGAAGCCAGCGCGACGCGAGCCACAGCCCGATCGCGAGATAGGCGAGCCCGCCCGGTATCCACATGAGCAGACCGCCGAGCTGCTGGTCGGCGAGGGCGTCGACCCCGAGCGCGGCGCTGGTCGTCGCATAGGCGGAATACCACGGCCGTGGCGATAGCGTGATCAGCGCGCCCAGCACGGTCATGTGCACCATCGTCGTGAACAGCGCAAGCAGTGCGACGCCCGTGCGGGCGCGCGCCTTCGAGCCGAGCACGGCCCACCAGAACAGCAGTGCCGTCCCGAGGAAGCTCGCGTGCTGCAGCGAGTGGACGAACGGGTCCCGCAACGCGAGCGAGAAGAGCGCCGGCGCGTGCCAGCCCCAGAGCGCCGCGGCGTGCAGCAGCCACGCGCCGGGCGGCGATCGAAGCGTGCGCCAGCACAGGCGCCACAGGCGTGCGCGCAGCGCGCCCCCCACCACCGGACGCGAACGCGCGGGCAGCGCCCAGGTCCACGCGGCGAGCGGGCGCGCGACGACGAGCAGCGGCGCGGCGACGAGCATCAGCAGCTCGTGCTGCAGCATGTGCACGCTGAACAGGTGGCCGCCCAACGGGTCGATCGGCGAGGCGAGCGCGCCGGCCACGGTGATCCAGCCGGCGGCGAAGGCTGCGACGTGTCCGACGCGGATGCCGCGTCCGCGGCCGGCGCGTTGCCACAATCGGAGGACGCCGATCGCGTACAGAGTCGCGCTGGTCGAGAGCAACGCGAGCAGCCACGGCTCGAAAGGCCACGCGCCGGCGTGCGCGTCCGCGGCTCGCGGCGCGTGCGCGAGCGCCGGGCCTGCGACGAGCAGCACGAGCGGTGCCGCGGCTCGCGCGTTCCGCGCGGTCGGACTCATGCCAGGCAGCGCGACGGCCTTCATACCGACAGCCAGGTGCACATCGGCGGCATCGGTGCAGGTGCGGTGCCCGCTGGAGGACGGCCCGGACCGGCAGCCGTCGCGAGCCACCCTGGCCCGCGCGCGCGGAGCCGGCTCAGCGCGAGCCCCGGCTCCACTGCGCGCGCACGCGTTCCAGGTCGGCGGCGGTGTCGACACCGGCCTCGGTCGCGTGCTCGGTCAGGTGCACCGCGATCCGGTGCCCGTTCCACAGCGCGCGCAGCTGCTCGAGCGATTCCGTCGTCTCCAGCGGCGACGGCGAAAGCGACGCGTGCTCTCGCAGGTACGAGACGCGATACGCGTACAGGCCGACGTGGCGCAACGGGCGCTGCGCGGCGAATGCTTCGAGCGACGTCGGCAGTTGCGCCGGAAAGCCGCGCATTGCGTCGCGCGCGAACGGTACCGGCGCACGCGTGAAATACAGCGCCCGCATCGAGCGGTCGCAGACCAGCTTCACGACGTTCGGATCGAGCCACGCGGCCACGTCGTCGATCGGATGCGCGGCGGTTGCGATCCTGCAGTCGGGCGACTCGGCGAGCCGTAGCGCCACCGCCCGCACGAGTGCGGGGTCGATCAGCGGCTCGTCGCCCTGCACGTTGACGACGATCCGTCCGTCGTCGAGCCCCAGCAGGTCGGCCGCTTCGGCCAGGCGATCGGTGCCCGAGACGTGGTCGTCTCGCGTGACGACCGCTTCGAAGCCGGCGGCGCGCACTGCGTCGACGATGTACGGCGAGTCGGTGGCGACCGCCACGCGCGCGGCTCCGGACGCCTGCGCACGCTCGGCGACGCGCACGACCATCGGCCTGCCGCCGAGGTCGGCGAGCGGCTTGCCGGGCAGCCGTGTCGACGCGAGCCGCGCGGGGATCAGTGCGACGAAATCGAGCGCGGGCGTCGACTCTTCGGCGATCACGGCTCGCCGGCGCCGGGGTCGGGCAGCGGCTGCGTGTTGCCGACGTCGTCTTCGAGCCGGCGCGCTTCGCTCTCGAGCATCACCGGGATGCCGTCGCGCACCGGGTACGCCAGCCGGTCGGCGTTGCAGACGAGTTCGGCGTCGAACGGCGTGCCGTCAGCGGAACGTCCGCCCGGCAGCCGCTTCAGCGGCCCCTTGCACAGCGGACAAACGAGGATCTCGAGC
>DASWVL010000320.1:0-7473 GCA_036406255.1 Zeimonas sp. | reverse complement strand
AGGCGCGCCGCGGAAACGATCGACGTCGAGCCGGTCGGCCTGCACGTCGAACTGCAGCGACAGCGGCGAGAGGCTCGGCGCCGTGAAGCGCGCCTGCATCGGCGCGTCGTCGACGCGGCCCTGCAGGTTCATCGATGCGGTCTTGCGCTTCGGGTCGACCATGCCGTCGCCGCCCAGCGAAGCCTTCACGCCGTCGGCCGGCAGCCCGGCGCCCGACGCGGTGAGATTGGCGCGGATGTCGCGCAGCGCGATCGGCTGGTTCGCCGGTGCCGACAGCTGCGTGGACAGCGATGCGTCGAGCCGGGTCGCTTCGCGCTGCATCTGAAGTTGCAGCGCGATCGGCTTGCCCTCGACCGATCCGCCGGCGATCGTCAGCCCCGGCGCCTCAAGATGCGCGGTGACGCCGTCCTGCGTGGTCGCATCGAGTTTCGCGTTGGCCAGCTCGATGCGCCCGGTGGCGAAGTCGGCGCGATAGCCGCTCGAGGCGCTCAGCTGCGCGTCGATGCCGGCCTTGGCGCCGGTGAGCCGCCCGCTCGCCTCGAGTCTGCCGGGTTCGCCGCTGCCGATGCGGTCGGCGTGCAGGTCCAGCGTGTGCAGCTGCCATTCGTCGCCGCTGCCCTCGTCGCGCCAGGCGAGCGAGGCGTCGTTCAACTCGACCTCGGCGATCGTCACGGTCGTCGCGGCGGCCGATGCCGCGTCGCCCGGGGTGGCGGGTGCGCCCGCCTGCCCGGGGGCGGTCTCGCCCTGCGCCTTCAGCCTTGCGAGCAGGTCGTCGAAGTTCGTGCTGCCGTCGGCGTGGCGCACCGCGTCGATGCGCAGGCCGTCGAGCGTGACGCGTTCCACCTGCACCTCGCGAGACAGCAGCGGGCGCAGCGCGACGCCGATCTTCGCCGAGTCGACGGCCGCGAACCCGCCTTCGCCTTTCGGGCCGGACAGCGTGGCCTTGCCCATCGATAGCGCGATGTCGGGCCAGATCGCCAGCGACAGGTCGCCGTCGATGGCGAGCCTGCGACCCGTTTGCTGCTCGACGAGATCGACGATCGTCGGCTTGTAGCGGTTCGCATCGAAGGTGGCGACGAAGACGACGAGCGCGATCGCGATCAGCGCGACCACGACCGCGAGTCCGATCCATACTGTCCGCAGGCGCATGTCCGAATCTTCTTCCGTCGGCTCCGCCGCGCGGCGCCGTGGGAACGATGCTACGGGCAAAACCGGGCGGGGGTCGCGGCCGCACGTCGGCCGGCGGCGGGCCCCGGACGGAGGCGATCGCCTTACAGTCTGTTACGCCTTTTGCAGGATCGGGGCTGTGCGCGGCGCCGCCGGCGGCCTACGCTTGGCTCGAACGTCGGGCGAAAGCGCATCCGGCGAACGAATCGAGGAGTCGGTGATGAACGGAAAGCGAAGCACGAGGACGGCAACACGGAGGGCGCCGCGAGCCCTTCGGTGGATGCTCGCATCGGCGCTGGTCGTTTCGACCGCCGCGTGGCTCGCCCCGCGCGCGCAGGCCTCGCAGCCGGTGCTCGGCGCGATCGTCGGCGCAGGCGCGGGCGCGATGATCGGCCAGTCGATCGGCGGGCGCGACGGTGCCGTGATCGGCGGCGCGATCGGCGCGGCGGCGGGCGTTGCAGCCGCGCAGCACACCCGCCACGGCGGCTACGGGGCTTCGGTCGGCTTCGGCGCCGTCGGCTATCCGCCGCCGGTCTACGTGCCGTCGCCCCCGGTGTATTACGCGCCGCCGCCCGCGGTCGTGTACCCGCCTCCCGTCGTCGTATATCGCGCCCCAAGGGTCGTCTATTCCGCGCCGCCGCGCGTGGTGTATCGTCCGGCTCATGGCTGGTCGAACGACCGCCATCATCACCGACATCATCGCGGCGATCGCGGCCGCGGCCATCGCCACTGACCGCTCCTGCGGGCTCCTTCGGCGCGCTGCCGAAGGGGCTTTCCCCGGAATCGCCGCGCCGGACGTTCGTTGGAGCGGAGGTTCCGAGTTGACGCGAGCACCGCTGCGCGGCCCCACCGATTTCCGGGCCGCGTCGAGCATCGTATCCGTGGCCGCCTCGCTGTCCGCGCGCTTCGGCGCCGGCGGGGCGGTTCCCGCATTGCGCGACGGCCCGATCGTCGAGGCGCTCGCGTCGAGCCGCAGCGCCGTCTTCGTCCTGATGGACGGACTCGGCGAACGCCAACTCGCCGCGCACGCGCCGGACGGCGCGCTCGCGCATTTCCGCGTGCGTTCGCTCGATTCGGTGTTCCCGTCGAGCACGGCGCCCGCGTTGTCCGCGCTGTCGGCGGCGGCCGCGCCGGCAGCGCACGGCAACCCGGGTTGGCTGATGTGGTCGCAGGCTGCCGGCGCGGTCATCCGCACGCTGCCGATGGACCTGCGCGCCGACCACGGGCAGAAGGTGCTTGCGCGCGACACCTGGCGATGGACGTCGTGGACGACGCGCTGTCGCGTGCCGGCGTTCGCGCTGCTGCCGGCGCACATCGCCGACTCCGAGTTCTCGCGCCACGCGTATTCCGGTTCGACGATCATCGCGTACCGCAGCCTGAACGAGGTGTGCGACCGGCTGGAGGAGGCGCTTGCGCAGGCGGGCGACGAGGCGCATGTCTTCGTCTATCTGCCGCACGTCGACACGGTGAGCCACGAGGCGGGCTGGGCGAGCGAGAAGGCCGCCTCCGTGGTACGCCGGCTCGACACCTGGTTCGCCCAGCTCGTCGAGCGGATGCGCGGGCACGACGCGCTCGTGCTCGCGACGGCCGACCACGGATTCGTCGACGTGGCCGACGACGATCAGCTGCAGCTCGCGAACTTCCCGGAGATCGCCGCCTGCCTGGAGGCGCCGTTGATGGGTGAGCCGCGCGTGCCCTTCTGCTCGGTGCGTGCCGACGCGAGCGAGCGTTTCGCGGAGGTCGTCCGCGCCGCGCTCGGCGACGCCTTCGAGGCGTATCCGTCGCGCACGCTGCTCGAGGCGGGCTGGTTCGGCGCAGGCGAGGCGCTCGACGGCCGTCTCGGCACGCACGTGCTCGTTCCGAAACGCTGCGTCACGCTGGTCGACACGCTGGAAGGCGAGACGCCGATGCGCTTCATCGGCATGCACGGCGGACCGAGCGAGGACGAGATGCGCGTGCCGCTGGTGGCCGCCCGGCGAGGCGAAACGCTGCGTTGAAGCGCGCGGGCGGTCGCGCAGGTACCATCGCGTCCGTCGCAACCTCCTCTTCCTCGTGCACCGCTGCGGCCGCGCAGCCACAAGCCGTGAACCCTCGCAGAACTTCCCGTTCCCCGGGCGCGGACCCGTCGCGCGTGTCCGCGCCGTCGCGTTCCGCCATTCCCAACGCGCTGACGATCGCCGGCATCGATCCGAGCGGAGGCGCCGGGATCTTCGCCGACCTGAAGGCGTTCTCGGCGCTCGGCGCATACGGCACCGGCGTCGTGGCGGCGCTGACGGCGCAGAACACGCGCGCGGTGACCGGCGTGCACCCGGTGCCGCCCGCGTTCGTGCGGCTGCAGATCGACACGCTGTTCGCCGACGTGCGAATCGATGCCGCGAAGATCGGCATGCTCGGAACCGCGCCGATCGCCGCGGCGGTGGCCGAGGGGCTGGCCGCTCCGATCGCCGAAGGGCGCCTGCCGCATCGGGTCGTCGACCCGGTCATGGTCGCCAAGAGCGGCGACATGCTGCTCGATCGCGATGCCGTCGGCACGCTGATCGACGCCGTGCTGCCGCTGGCGACGATCATCACGCCGAACCTCCCCGAAGCCGGCGTGCTGCTCCACGAACGTGCGCCGGAGACCTTGCGTGAGATGCGCAGGGCGGCGGAACGGCTGCGCCGCCTGCTCGCCGACGACGGACTGCGTTTCGTGCTGCTCAAGGCGGGACACGCGAGCGGTGACCCGATCGACCTGCTGCATGACGGCGACCGGATGATCGAGCTGCACGAGACGCGCATCGAGACGCGCAACACGCACGGTACGGGCTGTACGCTGTCGGCGGCGATCGCGGCGCTGCTCGCGCGCGGAATGGACCCGGTGGACGCGGTGCGCGAGGCGAAGCGGTACCTGACCGAGGCGCTGCGCGGCGCCGATCGGATGGAGGTGGGCAGCGGTCACGGCCCGGTGCATCACTTCCACGCCTGGTGGGGTCGATGATCGAGGTGCTCCATGCATTGCCGCTGTTGATCAAGGCCGCGCTGCTCGGCATCGTCGAAGGGCTCACCGAGTTCCTGCCGATCTCGAGCACCGGGCACCTGATTCTCGCGTCGAGCCTGCTCGGGCTCGACGGCGAAAAGGACAAGATGTTTTCGGTGGCGATCCAGACGGGAGCCATGCTCGCCGTCATCTGGTACTACCGCGTGCGCATCGCCGACACGATCTCCGGGATGCTCACCGAGCCGCGGGCGAGCCGCTTCGCGATGAACGTCGTCGTCGCATTCCTGCCGGCCGCGGTGCTCGGGGTGCTCTTCGCCGGTGCGATCAAGGCGTGGCTGTTCCGTCCGGTGCCGGTCGCGATCGCGTTCATTGCCGGCGGCATCGTCATCCTGTGGGTCGAACGCGGTCGCGGCCGCGCGCAAGCGGCTGCGCGCGTCGACGACATCGATGCACTGACGCTCGCCGATGCGCTGAAGCTCGGCATCGCGCAGGCCTTCGCCCTGATCCCCGGGACCAGCCGCTCGGGGGCGACGATCATCGGCGGCATGCTCTTCGGCCTTTCGCGGCGCGTCGCCACCGAGTTCTCGTTCTTCCTGGCGATTCCCACGCTCATCGGCGCCGGCCTCTACGACGCGTGGAAATACCGCTCGCTGCTCGGCGCCGGAGACCTGCCGATGTTCGGCGTGGGGCTGCTGTTCTCGTTCTTCGCCGCGCTCGCCTGCGTGCACTGGCTGATCCGCTACGTCGCCAGCCACGATTTCGTTCCGTTTGCGTGGTACCGGATCGCGTTCGGGATCGTCGTGCTCGCGACGGCGTGGTCCGGCTTCGTGCAGTGGGGCACGTAGCCGCGCTTACCCGCGGCGCCGGAAGACGACGTCGTGCACCTCGTGGCCGAGCCTGCGTCCGCGGTTCTCGAAGCGGGTCGGCGGGCGATAGTCCGGCCGGGGTGCGAAACCGCCATCCTCCATCGTGTTCTGCAGCATCGGCTCGTGTGAAAGCACCTCGAGCATCTGCGCCGCATACGGTTCCCAGTCGGTGGCGCAGTGAAGGATGCCGCCCGCTCGCAGCCGGCTGGCGAGCAGCGAGACGAAGGGCGGCTGGATCAGGCGCCGCTTGTGGTGCCGCTTCTTCGGCCACGGATCGGGAAAGAACACCTGCACGCGTTCGAGCGAGCCGAGCGCGAGCATGTCGCGGAACACCTCGACCGCATCGCGCTGGACGATCCGCACATTGGCGAGCCGCTGTGCTTCGATGCGCATCAGCAGGGCACCGACACCGGCCGGGTAGACCTCGATGCCGAGGAAATCGTGCTGCGGCTCGGCTGCGGCGATGCTCGCCGTGGCGTCGCCCATGCCGAAGCCGATCTCGACGACGACCGGGGCGCTGCGACCGAACAGTGCGGCGAGGCGCGGCGCATCGAGGACGTGCGAGGGGTCGTACTCGATGCACCATCGATCGCGCAGCGTCTCGTACGCATGACGCTGGCCGCTGGTGAAGTGGCCGCGTCTTCCCGAGAAGCTGCGGATGTGCGGGTGCGGCGACGTCGTCGGCGTCGCGCTCACGAACGCGATGCGGCGGGAGTGATGAGGCCGCTCGTCGGCGACGACGGTGCGGCCGAATACGGCTTCTTCGGCATGCGCCCGGCGAGCCACGCCTCGCGCCCCGCTTCGACGGCCTTGCGCATCGCGCCGGCCATTCGCACCGGGTCGCGGGCGGCGGCAACTGCCGTGTTCATCAGCACGCCCGCGCAGCCGAGTTCCATCGCGATCGCCGCGTCCGAGGCGGTGCCGACGCCGGCGTCGACGATGACCGGCACCTGCGCCTGTTCGAGGATCAGCTGCAGATTCCACGGGTTCAGGATGCCCATGCCCGAGCCGATCAGCGACGCGAGCGGCATCACGGCGACGCAGCCGATCTCCTCGAGGCGCTTCGCCTGGATCGGGTCGTCGCTCGCGTAGACCATCACCTCGAAGCCCTCGCGAACGAGCGTCTCGGCCGCCTTCAGCGTCTCGGGCATGTTCGGATAGAGCGACCGCGCGTCGCCGAGAACCTCGAGCTTGACCAGCGTGTGGCCGCCGAGCAGTTCACGCGCCAGGCGCAGCGTGCGCACTGCGTCGTCGGCGCTGTAGCAGCCGGCCGTGTTCGGCAGGATCGTGAAGCGATCGGGGGACAGGAAGTCGAGCAGGTTCGGTTCGCCGGCGTTCTGGCCGATGTTCGTGCGCCGGATCGCGACGGTGACGATCTGCGCGCCGCTTGCCTCGACGGCGTCGCGGGTCTGCTCGAAGTCGCGGTACTTGCCGGTGCCGATCAGCAGGCGCGACGCGAAGCTGCGGCGACCGATCTTCAGCGGGTCGGAAGTGTTCATGATGCTGCTGCGAATGAAGGCGACGGGTTGGAAACGAAGAGGGCGTGGGGGCGTTCAGCTTGCGGGGTCGACGCGCACCGGGAAGGCCACCGAGTTCGACATGAAGCAGTTGCGATGCGCCTTGTCGTGCAGCGCAGACAGCTTCTCCGCGTCGACCGGTTCCGCGAGTGCGACCTGCGGGCGCAGCACGACCTCGACGAAGCGCATCTTCCCGTCCTTCATGCCCAGGCGCCCGCTCGCGCGGTCGGAGTAGCCGGTGACGCGCAGGCCCGACTTGATCGCCACCGCCATGAAGGTGAGGAAGTGGCACTGCATCAGCGACGCGATCATCAGCGTCTCGGGGTTCGGCTGACGGTCGTCGCCGTGGAATACCGATGGGGCGGATGCAGTCAGTGCGGCGCCGCCGTCGAATTCGATCCGCGTGCCGCGATGCACGGTGGCGTAGTCGAAGGCGCGATCGGGCGGCTGGCCGTCCCAGTGCAGGCTGCCTTCGAACAGGTGCTCGGTCGACATGTTCTCTCCCAGGAGGTCCCGGATGTTCGTCGCGCTTCAGCCGCCGCCGACGGCGACGACGATTTCCAGTCGGTCTCCGGGGCGAAGCTTTTCGCTCTCGTGCAGGCTGCGCGGGACGATCTCGCCGTTGCGCTCGACGGCAATGCGTCGACCGGCGAGTCCGAGTTCACCGAGGAGTGCGGAGACCGTGGCCGGAGCCGGCAGCGGCCGCGGCTCTCCGTTGACGACGATCGTTTGCATGGGAGGCATTGTCTCACGGGCGTATCGCCGGCCGCCCTCGCTATAATCGCCGGTCGATGCGGGTGTAGTTCAATGGCAGAACGGCAGCTTCCCAAGCTGCATACGAGGGTTCGATTCCCTTCACCCGCTCCATTCCCGCCCGTCAGAGCAGCTCCTCCGGCGCGAACGGCGTCAGCAGGAACATCAGCGTGCGCAGCCCCAGGCTCGCGCC
>DASWVL010000319.1:0-3168 GCA_036406255.1 Zeimonas sp. | reverse complement strand
TGCCGCCGGCGAAGCAGGCGCCGTGCACGCGCGCGACGACGGGCTTCGGGCTCTCGTGGATCGTGCGCAGCAGCCGCGCCAGGCGCGCCGAGTCCTCGTGCGCCTGCTGCGCCGTGAACTCGCGCGCGCGCTTCATCCACTGCAGGTCGCCGCCGGCGCAGAACGCCTCGCCGCGGCCGGCGAGCAGGATGCTGTGCACCTCGTCGTCGTCGATCGCCGATTCGAAGGCGTCGGCCAGCTCGCCGATCATGCGGTCGTCGATCGCGTTGCGCTTCTCGGGCCGGTTCAGCCAGATCATCGCAACGCCCTGGTTCAGTGCGGTCTCGATCGTCTCGTAGTTCATCTTCGTACCTGCGCGATGCCTTCTCACATGCGGAACACGCCGAAGCGCGGTTCGGGAATCGGCGCGTTCAGCGACGCCGACATCGCCAGCGCCAGCACGGTGCGCGTGTCGGCCGGATCGATGATTCCGTCGTCCCAGATGCGCGCGCTCGCATAATAGGGGTGACCCTGCACCTCGTACTGCTCGCGGATCGGTGCGCGGAACGCCTCTTCGTCGTCCTTGCTCCACGTGCCGCCGCGCGCCTCGATGCCGTCGCGGCGCACGGTGGCGAGCACCGAGGCGGCCTGCTCGCCTCCCATCACGCTGATGCGCGCGTTCGGCCACATCCACAGGAAGCGCGGCGAGTACGCGCGGCCGCACATCCCGTAGTTGCCGGCGCCGAACGAGCCGCCGATGATGATCGTGAACTTGGGCACCTGCGCGCAGGCGACCGCGGTGACCATCTTCGCGCCGGCGCGTGCGATGCCCTCGTTCTCGTACTTGCGCCCGACCATGAAGCCGGTGACGTTCTGCAGGAACACCAGCGGAATGCGCCGCTGCGCGCACAGCTCGATGAAGTGCGCGCCCTTGTTCGCCGACTCCGAGAACAGGATGCCGTTGTTCGCGACGAAGCCGACCGGCATCCCGTGGATGCGCGCGAAGCCGGTGACGAGCGTGGTGCCGTAGCGCGCCTTGAATTCGTCGAAGGCGGAGTCGTCGACGATGCGCGCGATCACTTCGCGCACGTCGTAGGGCTTGCGCACGTCGGTGGGGATGACGCCGTGCAACTCGTGTGCCGGGTAGCGCGGCTCGACCGGTTCGGCGACGTCGAGCGGCTGCGGCTTGCGCCGGTTCAGGTTGCCGACGATGCGCCGCGCGAGCGCGAGCGCGTGCGCGTCGTCGTGCGCGAGGTGATCGGCGACGCCCGACAGCCGCGTGTGCACATCGCCGCCGCCGAGGTCTTCGGCGCTCACCACCTCGCCGGTGGCCGCCTTCACCAGCGGCGGGCCGCCGAGAAAGATCGTTCCCTGCTCGCGCACGATGATCGCCTCGTCGCTCATCGCCGGCACGTAGGCGCCGCCTGCCGTGCACGATCCCATGACGACGGCGATCTGCGGGATGCCCATCGCCGACATCGTCGCCTGGTTGTAGAAGATGCGGCCGAAGTGCTCTCGATCGGGAAAGACGTCGTCCTGGTTGGGCAGGTTCGCGCCGCCCGAGTCGACCAGGTACACGCAGGGCAGCCGGTTCTCGCGCGCGATCTCCTGCGCGCGCAGGTGCTTCTTCACCGTGAGCGGGAAATACGTGCCGCCCTTGACGGTCGCGTCGTTGCACACGACGACGCACTCGACGCCCGAGACGCGACCGATGCCGGTGATGACGCCTGCGCTCGGCGCCTCGTCATCGTAGAGGCCGAAGGCGGCGAGCGGCGAGAACTCGAGGAACGGCGTGCCCGGGTCGAGCAGCGTCTGCACGCGATCGCGCGGCAGCAGCTTTCCGCGTGCGACGTGCTTTGCGCGCGCCGCCTCGCCGCCGCCGCGCGAAACCTGCGCGATCTTCCCGTTCAGGTCGTCGACGAGCGCGCGCATTGCGGCCGCGTTGGCCCGGAACTGCGCATCGCGCGGGTCGAGCTTGCTCTCGATTCGATTCAATCGTTTCTCCGTTGCGAGGGGGCGTTCGCGCCGCCGCGCACGGCCTGCGCGGGGTCGAAGCCGACGCATTGCAGGACCAGTTGCGTGTACTGGTCGATCAGGTCGCGCTTGCCGATGCGCCCGGTGTCATTGAACCACGCACCCACGCCGGTGAGCATCGCGAGCACGGCGAACGTCGCGATGCGCGGATCGGGAACGCGGAAGACGCCGCTCGCGACGCCGGCGTGCAGGATGCCGGCGAGGATGTCCTCGTAGCGTCGGCGCAGCGCGACCACGCGTCGGCGGTCGGCGGAAGCGAGGCTGCGCAATTCCATGTTCGCGACGAAGACTTCACGCCTGCGCAGCATGTGCGAGCGGATATGGAAGTCGACGAAGGCGCGCAGCAGCGCGCCGGGCTCGCACGCGTCGGGTTCTTCGCGCTGCCAGCCGTCGAGCAGGAACTCGAGGTGCTCGACCATCAGTTCGACGAGCATCCGGTTCTTGCTCGGGAAGTAGCGGTAGAGCGAGCCGGGCTGCACGCCGACGCGCTCGGCGAGCTGGCGCAGCGTCATCGCCTCGAAGCCGCGCTCGGCGATCAGCGCGATCGCCGCCTGGCGGATCGCTTCGTGCGTGCGGGTGCCGTCGGAACCTGCGGTGCGGGCCATCGATGCGCGGAACATGCTTGCGGGGACTCGCCGAAGCGTAGCAGAGAAGCGCAAATAATCGAACGGACGACCGTTTCATTCGGTTCGCGCTGCGTCGGCGCGGGCGCACTGCGCGGTGCCGCGGTCGCCGCCCGGATTTCGCCGGCTTACCATCGGCCGATGGCGTTTCCGGTCATCGTCCTCGGCGCAGGGTTCCTCGGTGCGTTCGCCGCCGTGCACGCCGGCGTCGACGGTCCGCTGCCCGGTGCGCGCGCGGCTCGCGCCGAAGCGATCGCGGACACCGCCGCATCCGAAGGAACGCGAACGGCTTCGGGCGATCACGTGCCGCTGCGACAGGCAGCATCGGGCCCGTCGCTTTCGCCTGCGCGCGAGGGCGTCCGCGATTCGCCGCGGTTGCCGCCCGGCGAGTGCCCGATGCTGCGGCTGCCGTGGGGGCCGATCGCTTCGTGCACGAGCGCGCTCGTGGCAGCGGGCGTCGCGACGAGCGCGCTCGTCAGCGTCGCCGCCTGGTGGAACCCGGGCTTCGACGGCCGGGTCAGCGTCGCCGACG
>DASWVL010000318.1:0-2493 GCA_036406255.1 Zeimonas sp. | reverse complement strand
CCTCGCCAACGAAAACCTCGCCGACCACTTCACCCACTTCTACCTCTTCTTCATGCCGGATTTTGCGCGCGACGCCTATGCCGGCCACCCCTGGTTCGACGCCGCGCGCGCGCGCTTCAAGGCCGTCGAGGGCTCCGCGACCGCCGATGCGCTGCCCGCGCGCGCCGCCTTCCTGCAGATCCTCGGCATCCTCGCCGGCAAATGGCCGCACAGCCTCACGCTGCAGCCCGGCGGATCCGCCCGCGGCATCGGCGCGTCCGAGAAGATCCGCGTGCATGCGCTGCTGCGCCAGTTTCGCGGCTGGCTCGAACGCCACCTCTTCGGCGACTCGCTCGACGCCATCGCCGCGCTCGATTCCGTCGCCGCCCTCGAAGCCTGGAAGGCGGACAGGGCGCCCGCGTCGAGCGACTTCCGCCTCTTCCTCGAGCTCGCCGACGCCCTCACGCTCGACCGCCTCGGCCGCGCGACCGACCGCTTCCTCAGCTACGGCAACTACCCGACTGCCGGCGAGCCGCTCTTCGCGCGCGGCGTGTGGCATGCCCCGACGGAGACGCTTGCCTCCGTCGCCCACACCGATATCGCCGAAGACGCGAGCCACGCCTGGATGGCCGACGCCCACCCGCTGCACCCGTGGCAGGGCGACACGCGCGTCGACATCGAGCGCCCCGGCGCCTACAGCTGGTGCAAGGCGCCGCGCCTCGCGGGCGAAGTCGTCGAATGCGGCGCGCTCGCACGCCAGGTCGTAGACGGCCAGCCGCTGATCCGCGAACTCGTCGCGGCGAGCGGCGGCAACGTCGCCAACCGCGTCATCGCGCGCGTGCTCGAATTCGCCCGCGTCGTTCCCGCGATGGAGCGCTGGGTGCGCGCGATCGAGCCGGGCGAAGCCTTCTGCCTCCACGGCCCGATGCCCGACGAGGCGCAGGGCCTCGGCATGGTGGAGGCTGCGCGCGGCGCGCTCGGCCATTGGCTCGTGATCCGCCAGGGGCGCATCGCCAACTACCAGGTCGTCGCCCCGACCACGTGGAACTTCTCGCCGCGCGACGCCGCCGGCACGCCCGGCGCCCTCGAACAGGCCCTCGTCGGCACGCCGGTCGGGGAGCAGGAGACCGTCCCGCTCGCCGTCCAGCACGTCGTGCGTTCCTTCGATCCGTGCATGGTCTGCACGGTGCATTGATTCGCAGAAACCGATGAGCGAGCAGCAGCCCCCCAACAAGACTCCCGGTCAGACCGGCCACCCCGGCGAACTGATCGCCGTCGACGAAGACATGTGGATGGACGTCATCCACAAGATGGATGAGGTGTACTCCGACCTGCTGCAGTACGAGGTCGCGCTCGAGGAGAAGAACGCCAAGCTCGAGGAGTCGCAACAGTTCATCCTCTCGGTGCTCACCTCGATGTCCGACATCATGGTCGTGTGCGACCGCAACGGCCTGATCGAGGATGTGAATCGCTCGCTGGTCGACTTTTGCGGCCGCGAGGCGAACGAACTACGCGGTCACCCGATCTACGAACTCTTCGCCGACGAGCTCCCGCACGACCTCGCGCGCGAACGCCTCGGCAGCTTCGGCCAGCAGGCCGTGCACGACTGCGAGCTGCCGCTGCGCGCGAGGGACGGCAGCGCCGTGCCGGTGTCGCTCAACTGCACGCCGCGCTTCAGCGCCGTCGGTAAATCGCTCGGCATGGTCATCACCGGCCGCCCGGTCGGCGAGCTGCGCAAGGCCTACCACGCGCTGCGCCAGGCCCACGAGGACCTCAAGCGCACCCAGCAGCAGCTGCTGCATTCGGAGAAGATGGCCTCGCTCGGGCGGCTGGTCGCCGGAGTCGCCCACGAGCTCAACAACCCGATCAGCTTCGTGCTCGGCAATGTGCATGCGCTGAAGCGCTACGCCGAACGCCTGCAGCGCTACCTCGCCGCCGTGCATGCCGGCGAGCCGCCCGAGGCGCTCGCCGGACTGCGCGCGGAACTGCGCATCGACCGCATCCTCGGCGATCTCCCGCCGCTTATCGAAGGCACGATAGAGGGCGCCGAGCGCACGCGCGACATCGTCGACGGACTCAAGCGCTTCTCCGCGATCGACCGCGACGAGAACCGCCCCTTCGACCTGCGCGACGTCGTCGAACGCGCCGTACGCTGGGTGTGCAAGGCCGCGCGCGACAACTTCCGCGTCGACGTCGAGCTGCCCGAGCCATTGCCGCTGACCGGATCGTCAGGCCAGATGCAGCAGGTCGTCATGAACCTCGTGCAGAACGCCTGCGATGCCACCGCCGGCCTTGCCGAGCCTCGCCTCGGCATCCGCGCCGAACGCGAAGACGATCGCGTGCGCATCCTGTTCCACGACAACGGCCCGGGCATCCCCCCCGAGCTCCTCGACCGCATCTTCGACCCCTTCTTCACGACCAAGCCGGTCGGCATGGGCACGGGGCTCGGGCTGGCCATCAGCTACGGCATCGTCGAGCGCCACGGCGGGCGGCTGACGGCGGCGAACCATGCGG
>DASWVL010000317.1:0-36521 GCA_036406255.1 Zeimonas sp. | reverse complement strand
CACTTGCCCGAGCTGTTCTCGTTGCCGAACACGACGACCCCGGCGCGCCGGGCGCTGATTGGCGTTGTGTTGCTCTGGGCGAACGAGTTGCCTGCCACGATGCCTGATTCGCCGTCGCCGTTGAGCTTCACGAACGACCCGCCCAAGCCGGCAAACTCGACCTGGTTGCCGGTAATGCTGAATCCCCGAACGGTGCCGCCGGCGCCGCCCAGCGTGATCGGGATGGATGCGCTCGAGTCGGTCGTGAACGACGTACCGCTGATGACCAGGCCCTCGACAGCCTCACCGGCGCCGGGGTTGATCTGGAAGTCATCGCCGTCGCAGCCCTCGGTGCGGCAACCGACGATGGACAGGCCGCGACACGAGCCCCCAACAAACAGGCTATTCGTCACGCACTGCTCGAAGTTGCAGCCGTTGAAGTTGATGCTGTCCGCGGCCGCCGTGCTCGGGAAGTAGAAACCGGTGTCGCCGGTGAACGTGCAGCCGATGAAGTTGAAGTGCCCACCGCCAGAAAAGCCCGGCTCGAAGCGAACCGTGTTCTCGGTCAGGGCGTACGAATTGACGTTCTCGAAGTGGTTCGAGAATGTGCGCGTGCCTTCGAGCACGATCCCGCGATTCAGACCGTAGAGCCGTACGTCTTTCGTCAGGACGTAGGCGGCATTCTTTAGCCGAATCCCGTTCGGAGCGCCGTTGTCCGATCGCACCGTGAAGCCGAGCAGCTCGATGTGCTCGACCACGTCGACCGCAACGCAATCGAAGTCGAGCACGTACTGACCGGCGCTCAGACCTACGCCGAGGAGCAATACGGCATTCGGCCCGTCGCCCCGGATTGTCACCGGCCCGTCGATGACGATCGGCGCAGTCGTCGCATAGAACTGGCCGGGCTCGTGCGGGGGGAAATAGACCTCCGCGTTTTGCTTCGTGCGCGCGTAGTCGACCGCCGCTTGAATCGCCGTCGTGTCGTCATGCACGGCGTCGCCTTTCGCTCCGAAATCCCGAACGCTGATGCGCTCGCGCAGCTTGTCGTGCACGGTGCGCCCGACAGCCGCGGCCGATGGCTGCTTGAAGGCCACGAGATTCGCGCCATGCCCGACGCTATCCGGATCGGCCAGGTCCGCCTTGAGCGTCGATACGCTCGCCGCCGTCTCGACGTCGACGGCTTCGATCGCGTTGCCTGCCGCGTTCCAGCGCAGAAAGTAGCCAGCGCCAGGAGGGGGGAACCGGACGGTACCGGCCAGCGGCGAACCGACAGGAAGTTTCGGCACGAGGCTGACGGTGTAACCAATCTCCTGCAGCGCGCGCCAGAGCGTGTTGAAATCGAAGTCGACCGTCTCGGCCTTGAACGGGCCACCCTCCTGGTAGTCGGGATCGACGCGCTCGAGCGGCGTCCGACGAAAAACGGAGATCGCAGCATCGAGCACGGGGGCCGGCGTGATCCGCACGGTGCCGCCGGCATCGCCAATCGAAAGAACCGTGTAATCAACGCCCTGCACCAGCTCGACGCCGTCGACCTCGACGACGACGTGCGATGAGGCACTCGCGCCCCAGGCGAAAGGGAAGTCGGTAGTGACGCCGTTGCCGGTGAAGGTGGCAACCGGGGTCTGCTCGGGAACTGGCATTCGCGTGGCCCTCGGCCGGGGTCACGGCGCGTCGAACTCGACCTCCACCTCGAATGACCCGGCACTCGGGGCCCAATCCTGCTGCGGAACCCCTGCCGGAATCCCGACGAATCGCCCGATGCGCACGGGCGTCGCTCGGATTGCGCCGGCGCCGGCGTCGAGATAGTCGTCGGGCTGCTCGGAGATCGACGGATTGAACTCGCGCATCTGCGGCGCGGCCGGGCCGTCGAGCACCGACACGTGCGCCCAGAGGAATTTCGAAGAGAGCGGCGGCTCGAACGCGTCCAGAATTCGCTTCTGCTTGTTCTCGCTCGAGTGCTCCTCGCTGACCGTGATGCCGTGCGGCGCCAGGTGCTTCCGGAGGATCGGCGGCACGAACCCGCCCGGGCCGTTCGTCTCGACGGTGACGTGATGCACGTGCACCGAGCGCAGCGCCTCGAGGATCTGGAAGCACTGCCCGCCGACGAGCTTGCCGCGTGCGTCGAGCTCCTCGAGATCGCCGGTCAGCCCGATCGCGCGGTGCCAGTACAGGCGCCCGGCGTCGTCGGTGAAGACGATGCACAGCGCCGAGGCGTCGCTCTTGATCTTGCCCAGCGAGACATCCCACCACGCCTTGAAGCCGACGAGCTGCACGCGCCCGAGCATCAGCACCGGCCGCTTGTTCGCGCTCGTGAGCTTCGGCTCGACGTCGTAGGCGATCATCCGATCGGGGTCGAGGCGAACGTCGTGGATCGGCTTCGAGTGCAGCTGGTACTGCGAATCCCACTCGTTGCTCGTGCGGGTCTTGCGCCGGCGCTTCTCGAGCTCCTCGCGCGTGAACCGCTCCGGCCAGGCGCAGCCCGCGTAGCAGTCGACCAGGCCGCCGGGCGCCGCGGCGAAGATCAGCCGCCGGCCCTGCAGCCGGTAGTCGCGCCCCTCGACGAGCAGCCGCGCGTGCTTATGAATCCCCGCGAACACGTACTCCGGCGCGAACGGTAGGTCGTAGGCCGCGTGGCGCGCGTCGTCGATCCGGTGCTCGTGTTCGAACATGCGGATCGTCAGGCAGTCCGCGCCGAGCCCTTCCTGCTCGTCGTAGAGGCTGTCATGGGTGTGCGGGGTGCCCACGTAGATCTGCCGGCCTCCGGGCACGAGAATGTGCGTCTGCTCGCTCAGGCGATAGCGCAGTTTCTCGCGCGCCTCGGGTGTCTGGATGTTGCGCGGCACCTCGACGTCGTCGTTCTGGCACTCGTCGGCCCGACCGCTCGTGACGTTCGAGAGAATGCCCTTCGCGAACATGCTCGCGTTGCGGGCGTCCTCGGCGCCCTCGACCCACCACTGCTCGACGCCGCCCTCGCGGAAGAGCCCACGGGTGAGCGGGTGCTGGCGCAGCACATTCTGGGTGTCGCGGCTCGTCTTGTACGCGGTGCCGTCGGCCTCCGACTGATGCAAGATCCGGTACTGCGGATCGCGGTAGTACCGCCAGGCGTTGTAGACGCCCAGGATGGTCGACTTGCCGAAGCCGCGGAAGCACCGCAGCACCGCGAGCTCGCCGCAGCCCTCGAGCCACAGTAGCGCGCGAACGTGGATCTCGGGAACCTTCCATCGGCGATGCTTCGCCCAGATCAGGAAGAAGGCGAGAAGGCCGACGTCACGCCTTGCGGCCATGCACGTGCTTGTCGAAGGCGGCCTTGCGCGCCTTGCGCTGGATCTCGTCCATCAGCGCAGCCGCCTCCTTCTCGGCCGCGGCGACCTCCTGCTCGAGCTCGTCCTCGCCATCGGTGACGGCGCCTGGGTTGTCCTCGCCGGCGGCGCTCTTCGCGCGCGCGACGTCGACCAGGCCGATGATCCGCTGCGCGCAGGCGAGCGTGGCGACGGCGTTCTTCTTGCACCAGTACAGGTCGCCGCGGGTGTCGCGGCTCATCTGCGCCGGCTTGATGCCAGCGCCCGGCCATTCCGCGGGGTTCGACTCCTCGAGGAAGACGTCGAGGAGCTCCTCGGCGCGCTTCTGCAGCGCTTCAAACTGTTCCTGACGCATCGCTATTCCCCCACCATCGCGCCGAAGTCGGGCGCGCGCTCCGGCGTGAGCTCGCCGGGCTGCCACCAGAATTGTTGCCCCCACTCCTGGCGCGCGCGGCGCTCCATCCGACGCAGATAACCCGGGCTCATCGCCTCCTGCAGGTCGTGCAGAAAGGCGCGCTCGAGCGCGGCCTTCGTGTACCAGAGATTGACCATCGGCGTCTGCGAGCGCAGGAAGCGCACCGCCTCGGCGCCGGCGTGCGTGTCCTCGCCGCGCCCCGCTTGGTGGACGTTGCCGATCGTCAGGCGCGCGAGATCGGAGAAGGTGCCGGCCACGGGCCCGGCCAGCGTCTCGGTGAGCGAGTCGCCGAAGCGCGAGACGTCGGAGAACAGGAAGTCGCCGACGATGCCGACGCCCCCGCCCTGCGTGAAGGCTGCGCCCCAGACCTTCGGATCGGTGACGTCGCGCGGATCGCGGCCGTCGCGCAGATCCTTCGCCGTGAGCGCGACGTAGCCGAGCGCGGTCAACCCGGTCATCAGCGAGGCGCCGTAGGCGAGCCGCTGCCCGGTCGTCATCGAGTCGTCGAGCGTGCGCCGCCAGTGCCGCGTGATCATCGCAATCGGGAAGGACTTGAAGAGCATGATCGACCGCCAGATCTCCCCGGTCGCCGTGCCCTTCAAGGTGCCGCCCGACTGGATCGTGCGCGTGAGCAGGTCGGGGTTGACGACGGCGTACTCGGCCTCGTCGGTGATGTAGGCGAGGAGTTTCGTGATCGCCTGGTCGCGCACGCGCGCCGGCGTGCCGAGCTCGGCGAGCGCCTCGTCGGGAATCGCCTTGATCGACTCCGGCGTGAGCATGCTCGAGCCGCGCCAGTCCTCGGGGGTCGCGAGTTTCCAGACGGCAAAATCGGCCTCGGTGACGCCCGCGCGCTGCATGTGCGCACGATCGGCCGCGTCGAGCTTGCCCCACTCGCCGCGGCTCATCTTGCCGAGCGCGCCCATCATCGTCACGGAGAACCCGCGGCGCAGGCTGTCCGTCCAGTAATTCATCAGCGAGAGTTTCATCGTCGCGGCCGAGAGCTTGCTCGTCCACCCGGGCCCGATGTTGCCCTCGCCCCAGCGGTTCATGTCCGAGATCATCGACTCGGCGATCAGCCCCGCCCGGTTCGCGAACTCGGTGTCCTTCTTGCCGAAGGCGCGCACGACGTTCGCCGCAGTGTGCAGCACGGGAAGCCGGTGAAACCGCGCGGTGAGCGCGAGCGTGCCCAGGTCGGTGATCGACGAGAGCGTCGCGCTGCCGAGCTTGGCCGCGACCTGCAGGTTTCGCACGCCCTGCGCGACGTCGGCAAGGCGCGCCCAGCGGGCTTGGTTGACCTGGTTCGTCGTCGTCGCCCAGACCGATTCGATGTCGACGACCTTGCCGGCGACGCGCGTGCTCTCGCCCTCCTTGCGCAGCGTGTCGACGACCGTGCGAAAGGTGAGCTCCGGATTCGGCCCCATGCGCTCGACCAGCGCGATATTGCGCGCGAGCGCCCCGACGTGCGCCTGCATCGAGGCGAGCACGCCGCGCTGGCCGTAGGCCTGCATGTAGGCGAGATACTCGTCGGGCCCGGCGAAGTGGATCTGCCGCGACTGGCTGCCGCGGTTCGCCAGCATGCCGGCGCCGCGGTGCTGTCCGGGCTCGAGCTTGTTCAACCCGTCCGAGGCGATCGAATCCCAGGCGCTCTTGAGGAACCCGGTCAGATCGGCATCCGTGAAGGCGCGGCCGTCCTCGTGGAAGTATTGCCCGCGGTCGAGCAGCGGCAGCACCTCGGCGGCCCAGCGATCGGCGCCGGCGGCCTGCACCGCGACCGCGTCGTGCGGCTGGGGGATGTAGCCGTAGTCGAGCTTGCCGACGTCGCCGCCGGCGGCGTTGAAGCGCAGGCGCATCGACTCGATCGTGTCGAGCCATGCCTTCGCGGCCTGCTTGGCGACCTTGCTGCCGGAGTCGACGCCGAAGATCTCGCGCGTGACGGCGCGCGCCACCTCGGCGTTCTCGATCATCCCGAGCAATCGCCCGTTGATCGCCTGCATCGCGTCGACCAGGCCCGTGAAATACTGCTGGCGCACGCCCTTCGCGTGGATGTCGGTCTGCTCGAGATGGTGCAGCATCCCGTCCATGCCGCGCGCACCGGCGGCCTTCGCGTCCTCGACGAACTGCAGCGTGCGCCCGAGCGAGGCGATCCGCAGCACCAGGCGCTGCTGCTTCTTCTCGGCCTCGCCGACGAGCTCCTCGGCCGCGCGCTTCGCTGCTTCGGTGAGCCGGTCGGCCTCGCTCATCGAGCGCCAGCCCTGCGCGTCTTCGCGCGCCATGCGGCGCATCGTGTCCCGGATCCGCCCCTCGATCCCCTTGACCTCGGCCCGCGTGAGACCGCGACCGATCGCCTGCTGTACCGCGTCAATGCACTCGTTGCGCATTCAACCCCTCGCCAGAAAGCAGCTCACGGCCGCATCAAACGCCTGCGCGTCGACCTTCGCCTGCTCGAGCTCGGCTCGCGCCGCGTCGAGCGCCTCGCGCGCCGAGACCGTCGACCCGTCTTCCATCTGCATCACGAGATCCGGCCGCGCCGCGAGCACCTGTTCGGCCGCACTGTCGCGCACCGCGTCGACCGCCCGCCCGACGACCTCGGCCTGTGAGGGCGCCGCGTCGCCGAACATGCCCGCCTGGCGCGGGTCGCCCAGCGCATCGACCGTGTCGACCATGCTCGTGATGAGCTCGGCGATTCGCTTCGGTGCGCGCGCGCTCTCGGCGATGCCGCGCAGCAGCTGCGTCACCTCCGGCGTGAGCCCGTCGTCGACGAGCGAGCCCTGCGCGAGGAACTGCTCGACCGACATGCCGCCATCGCGCAGCTTCGAGAAGGTGCGCACCGCCTGCACGAGATCCGGAGCGACGTCGATCGGCTGTCGCGCGCCCGCCTCGACGAGCTCGCGCAGGCGCGCCACCGCCGGCGCCGCGCGCAGCATCCCGGCGAGGATGTTCTTCACATTCGCGTCGGTCGACTCGGCCATCATGCCGACGAGCTGCGCGTCGCCGTAGGCCCGCGAGAAAACCGCATTGCGGATGCGCGAGAGCCCCGCCTGCGAGAGCCCGCCATCGGCCGTCACCAGCGCCGCGCGCTCGGCCGGCGCGACCGTCTCCATGAACTGCCGAACGAAGTCGCGCGACTCGCCCAGGTTGATCGTGCCGTCGTCGCGCGCCGACAGGAGCTCGAGATCGGGCAGCCGCGCCGAGTCGAGCATCGCCTGCTCGGCCGGCGACATCGCGGCGACGCTCGCCTCGTTGGCCTGGCGCACGAAGGCGACCCGGTCATAGTCGCCCTGGCCGATGCGCACCAGCACCGGCCGGCGCATGCGCGCGATCGCCCCCGGCTCGAGCCCGAACTCGGCCGCGTGCGCGGCGAGCCAGGCGCGATACTCCTCGGCCTTGCCCGCCTCGTAGGCGCGGCGCAGCGCGATCGTGCGCGCGTTGCCCGACTCGACGACGGCGTCGCGCCCGACGATCGGTGCACCGTCAGAGGCCTTCGGCGAGTCGCCCAAGAGCTCGGGGTCGAGCGCGTTCTCGATCCGCGTGATCTGTAGCTCGGAGGCCGTGCGACTGCGATCGCGCGGCTGCAGCTCGGAGGGGAAATCGGGGTTCGGCCGCAGCGTGTTGTCGTGCGACGTCACCAGGTCGTCGGCTTCGACGACGGAAAAACGGGTGTCAATGCGGGTGCCGCGCTCGGTGACGACTCGCGCTGCTCGGCCGCTGGGCGCGGCCTCGATCGCCGGTGCTACTTCTGGGCCGGCTCGCCCTTCTCGAGAGAGATCCGGCGCAGGTTCGCCGCGATCGACTCCGCGAGCAGATCCGCCCACTGACTGAACGGCATCCGCATCAGCTCTTCGTCCGACGGAAAGCCCTTCGGCAAATCCGCGGTAGACGGGCTCGGAGATCCTTCCTGCTTCACGTTCTTGCTCAAGTGCCCTCCTGAGTTGGTCGAGGAGCACGCCTTCATCGTAGGGCTTGCCGGCCAATTCTTCAAGGCCGACGACCCGCTGCTCGCCCCGGCCGCGGGAATTGTCCACAACCCGGATCATTACCCTCGGATCGTCGGCAAAGTCGTTGGCGAGCTGCAACACCGTCGAGCGGGCGCCGACGTGGGTACGAAGGTGCTCCATCAGCGGCACCGTGCGGCCCGTGCCGAACTCGGCCTCCTGGCGCATGGCGCGCGGAAGCGCCCCCTCGGTGAGCGCCTTCACCGGGTCGCGCAGCGTCAGCACGAGAGCGACGTTCTTACCGGCTGCGAGTGCCTGGTCGATCTTTTCGCGCGAGCTCGCGTAGCCGTTCATGTTGGTGTCGTAGACGATCTGCGACTTGCCTTTCATCACCCGCAGCTCTTCGACCCCAGCAATCCCGGAAGACTTGCCTGCGCCCGTTCCGCCCGCCGTGAACATGACGATCGGGAGCTCGCCCGGGGCCGGCGGCTCGGCCAGCTTGCGCGCGTACAGCTGCTTGATGAACCAGCTCGCCGGCTCATGCACGGCGGCCGACTTCGTGCGATCGGCCAGGTAGTCGGGCGAGAGCTCGCGCGCCGTGTCCGTGTTGAGCACCTTGCCGCCCTCGGCGTCGGGCAGCTGCGCGTACTCTGCGGCGGTGCGCTCGACGTCGACGACCTTCGCGGCGAGCCGATCCTCGATCACGCGATCGGCGGCCGAGAGTTTCCCCCGCGGCACGATCGGCGTCTCGTCGAGCTGCTCGGCACCCAGGCGGGTCGCGACCTGGCCCTCGTCGGCGACGACCTCGAGCCGCGGCGCCCGCGCCTCCTCGATCGCGCGCTGCGCCTCGCGCACCGCCTGCACATGCTGCCCCTGCCCCGCAACGTCGGTCGGCTCGAAGAGCGACGACTGCGACTCGTGCTCGGCCAGCGCCTGCACGTGCGCGGCGTCGACCGCCTCCTGCGGCACGGCCTGCGGCGCCGGATCGGTCGGGGCAGCCGCCTTGCGTGCTCGGGCTCGTCGCGCCCCGTGCACGGCCGCACCGAACGCGCCCGGGCCCAGCGTCGAAACGGTCAGGCCGACGACATCAAAGGGGTCGTACTCCCGCGCGATGTCTTCGTAGCCGGCATCGTCGAGGATCTCATTGATCGCCGCCTGCTCGCCCATGAACGCCACCGGCCCGCCGGCGATCGTCAGCGCGACCGTCTGCTGCACCGTCTTGCCGGCGACCGGCAGCGCGACCGCGGCGGCCGACGTCGCGCCGTGCACGGCGCCCGCCTTGATCGCGGTCTCGGTGTCGACACCCTTGTCGGCCAGGCGTAGGCCTTCGCTCACGCCCTCGTCGACGCCGAAGAAAATCGGCGCGAGCGGCCCGGTCGTGAGGCCGTAGGTGACGGCCTTCGTGCCGAACTTCGTGAAGCCGTCGACGATCTGTGCGGCGGTGCCCTGCGTTTCCGGGTCGACCTCGAACGATCGCCGGAGCTGGCCGAGCTCCTTCGACGTCTCCGACTGCTCGAAGATCCGATCGACCGTTTCCTCTTTCTTCCCGCCCTCGGTGAAGGCGACCGTCTTGCCGAACGCCTCGAGCAGGTTCACGCCGGCGCGGGCGGTCTCGATGCCCGCCTTCGTCGGGCCGCGCCATGCCGCGCCGCCCAGCCCGGAGAAGAACCCCGGCTCCTTCTTCGGCTGCACGCGCGGCGTCTCCGCTTCCAGGCGCAGCGCGCGGTCGACATCGTCCCGGTACAGGTCGTCGAACATCAGCGTTTCTCGAGCGCGATCGCGAACGGGCGCCCGTCGGCGCGCGTCACGATCCGATTGCCGATGGCGATCACGTAGCGGTTGCTGCCGGCCGAGCGCAGCTGCGCGGAAGGAATCTGCGGAGCGAGATCCTCGACGCGCATCTCGGCATCGCCCACGCGCACCGTCGTACCTCCGGCGGCCGTCGCCAGCGTGTAGTGATCGACGCGGCGCACCGCAGCCTCGAAGTCGTCTTCCTCCCAGCCGTAGGGCATCGGCACCTTGCGGCCGTTCCACTCGGTGATGCCGCCCGTGGCCAGGCGCACCGCCTCCTTCGCCTTGATGCCCTTGCCGGAGGCCTCGGCTGCCGCCCAGAGTTTCATCGCGACATCGACCGCCGCGTCGCGCGCCTGCGGGCTCGTGTAGGCGTCGCCGATCAGCTCGAACGCTTCGGCGCGGATGTCCTGCGCGTCAGCGGTGCCGAGCTTCACGCGGTCGGTCTTCACCGCGTCGGCGCCCTCGAGGTAGAGCTCGGCGACCGTGCGCCCGTCGGCCGCCTTGAAGCCGTGCGCCTGCATGGCCGCGGCGATGCCGAGCTCGTTGTTCTTCGCGCCGAGCTGGCGCGAGAGATCCTCGAGGCGCCGCCCGCCAATGACCTTGCCGATGCCGCCGAGGAACCGCGTGCGCTCCGGCACCGGCATGCGCTCGAGCATGTCGCCGAGCACCCGCGCCTCGTCCGGACGCAGCGGCGTGACCTGGCGCCCGGCGAGCCGGTCGATCGTCGGCGCCTGCGCCATGCGATCGGCGAGGCTCGCCATTGCAGCGTCCGGATTGGACAAGTCGAGCGGCGCCGGCGGGTCGATCTGCCCGCGCTCGAGCGCCGCCTGCCAGGGATCCTCCTTGTACGCGCGCACCGCCGCGTCGCGGATGCCCTCGAGCTTCTTCAACTGCTTCGCGCGCGCGGGCGTGAGCCCACCCTCGCGCGCCTTCCCGTACTCGGCCATCAGCACGGCGTCCTGCTGCGCCACCGGCAGCGCGCCGAACTTCGCCGTCGCCACCGACCCGGCGACGATCGCGCGGGCGGCGTCCTCGTAGGCCGTGCCCTTGAGCTTGCCGAGCGTGGTCGACAGGAACTCCGGATCCGCCGGCAGCCCCTGCGCATCGAGCGCCTGCAGCGCCTCGAACGCCTGCCCCGCCTGGCGATCGCGCCGCTCGGCGGCTGCCTGCCCACGGTTCACGAGCAGCTGCTGGCGCGCATCGATCGACGTGAGCAGCGCCGTCTGCTGGTCGGGGTCGAGCGCGTCGGCGCCGCTGATGCGCGTGCGCAGCGCGTCCAGGCCCGCAGGGTTGTCGCGGTTCGCTTCGATGCCGCGCAGGTAGTGCGATCGCCAGGCGCGCTCGCGAAACGCTGCCTTGCCCTTCGCCACCGCGTCGGCGCCCAGGATGCCGATCGCACCGTCGTACAGCGCATCGGCTCGAGCAATCGCCGTCGCAGGGTCGTCGACGGCGGCACGCCCGAGCAGCTCGGTCGCCTCGGTGATCTTCGCCACCACGCCGCGCTTGTTCGCGTCGGTGATCGTCGCGCGCGCGGCCCGCTCGGTCTTCTTGTGCGCGCCGAGGAGCGACTTCTCGACGAGCGGCGCCCACTCCGGATCGGCACCGTCGAGCGCCGCCCCGCGAATCTTCTGGATGCCTGCCGAGAGCTCGGAGGTGTAGCCGTCCTGGTCGATCTCGCCGGCGCGCAGCCGTTCGGCCAGCCCCGTCTGCAGATCCTCCATGTCGAGCTCGGCCTGCATGCTGCGCGTGCCGGCGTCGATCTGCGCCTGCTGACGGCGCGCGGCCCGCACTTCGGCGGCCTGCTGCCGGGCGAGCGCCTCCTGCTCGCGGCGCTCGCGCTCATCCTCGCGGCGCATGTCGTCGGCCACCGCCGAGCCAACGCGACCCACGCCCACGAGCGCATCGCCCAGCCCCGGGCCCATCCCCACGCGCGGCGTTGGCGCGACGCCCGGGGTGCGAAATCCTGCGTTTCCTATCGGGATCTGCGCCATCGCTCAACGAGTCCTGTGTTCGATCGGGGCCGATGCCGCACTCGCCGGCCGAAAGAGCGACGCCTCGCGCGAGCTGCGCCAGCCGGAAAGCCCGGTTGCAGTCGCGCCGATGAGCGCGTTCGTCATCGCCTGCTTGCCCTGCGCGCGAGCCGCCTGCCCTTCCACGCGCCGGCTCGCTGCGCGATAGCCGCCGCCCAGAATCTCGGCGGTCGCGTCCTCCTCGAAGTCGGCCGTGATGCGTCGGTTGATCTCGCGCGCGCCGGGGTCGTTGAGCGACACGCCGGCACCCGCCTGCGCGGCCGTGGCTTCGGCTGCCTGCTGGCGCCCGGCCTTGCGGATTTTCTCGGCCATGAGGCGCCCCTCGGACTCCTGCGCGCGGGCGTCGGCCTCGGCCTGCTTCTGCTGGTACTTGCCCATCGCGTTGGCCTGCATGCCCTGCATGACCATCCCCGCGGCCGAGACGCCGGCCGAGACCATCGCGAGCGTCGCCATGCTGATGCACATCGTCAGAGCTCCTTCACGTAGAGCAGCGCCGTGCGGGCGAGCCCGCGGCGTTCGAACAGGCGCGCCGTGCGTTCGACGGCGACGCCCGTGTTAATCCCGAGCTCGTAGGTGCGCGCGCCGCGTTCGTGGGCCCAGCGCTCGCCCTCGGCGACCAAGCGCACGGCAGCGAGCCCGCCCCGGTGCGCGGGGTCGACGAACAGGCCGAAGTCCTGCACGACGAGCTCGTCGGAGAACCACTGCTCGGCGCACAGCAGCGCGATCGCGCCGACGATCTCGCCGGTCTCGTCGTCGACGGCCACGAGCACGAGGCCGCCATCGGGCGAATCGATCAGCCCCTGCAGTACCGCGCGCACCTTGTGCGCAGCGAAGCGGAAGATCCGGAACCGGCTCTCGGCGTGCATGAGCGCGGCCAGCGCAACCAGGCAATCGAGATCGGCGGCGACGGCGCGGCGGATCACGGGTTCACCACGAGCTTCTGGATGACGGCGAGCACGTGCATCGGCAACGGGTCGTCCGCCTCGACGCTCACGAGCGGCTGCCCGCGTTCCCAGCCCGAGAGCCCATCGACGCGGTGCTCGCCGGTAACGAGCGGCGGGGGCGTGTCGAGCACGGCCTCGCCGAACGAGCGCGTCGGCAGCGGCACGCCGTTGATCTTGCCGCCGAGCGACTGGTGCAGCAGCACCGTCGCCTCGGTTGCGCGCACCGGGCGCCCGCGCGCCGAGCCCGCACCGGTGGGCATCTCCGGCGGCATCGGCTCGAGCAGCGCCGAGAACCCGAGCCCGACGAGCGCCTTCTTCGCCGCAGTGGCGAGCACGATCTGTCCGCCGGCGACCGTGTACCGGCCCGCGTTGTACCCGTCGGCCAGCACCGCGACCTCCTCGCCTTCCAGGTGTCCGAGCCCGGTGATCACAGTGAAGGGCGCCGCGCTGCTCTTCTCGATCGCGCAGTCGACCGTGTAGCCGTAGGGATAGCCGGTCTGGCCGTACAGCGCCTCGAACGCCTCCTCGAAGCGTTCGACGTAGCGCACGGTCGCGCCGTTCACCGTGCGGCGCACGAGCAGCCACACCTCGTCGACGGTTCCACGTGGAATCGCGCAGACGGACTCGACCACGCCGTCGGTCTCCCACGGCGCCCAACCGAGGATGTTCTGATTGCGGTCGATCGTGCCGACGGCAAGCTCGCCCGACGCGAGCACGGCGTAGAGCGACGGCACCGGCCGGCGCTGATACGCGATCTCGACGACGCCCGGCTCGAACAGGTGCTCCGAGAGAATCGAGATGTCGTCGGCGCCGAAGGTGTCGTTCTCCTCGGCGTACTGGATGGCGACGAGCTGCGTGCCCGAGCGCTGCGCGAACACGCGCTCCTTCTGCACCTTCACGGGCCGCACGCGCCGGGCGCCGTAGTTGGTCTTGGGCTTGACCTGGATGTTCGTCGGCGTGATGGGTTTCTCGATCCCCCCGCGCAGCGTGAACTCGCCCCCGTAGGTCAGCGCCATGAGCACCGTGTCGGCGCACAGGTACTCGATCGCGTTCTGCTCGTCGGTCGCGATCGTGCGCACCCAGGCGTCGGTGTCGAGCGTGCCCGGGGTGAAATCGAAGTAGGCCCCGCTCTGGCTCCCGGCGATCTGCTGCGGGTCGCCCGGCGCGCCCCCGAAGAGCAGACGCTGCTCGTGGAAGGTCGAGCAGGTCGGGTAGCCGTCGAAGGCATTCCAGATCGGCGACTCGAGCACCCACGTATCGGGCGGCGCGATCGTCGTGGCGTTGAGCGCCTGCGTAATGATCCCGTTGGCGACCGTCTCGCTCGAGACTGACTCGATGCGCACGATGCCGCCATTGATCCGGATGATGTTGCCGACGTTGCCCGAGCGCCAGGTGTTGATGTCGGCGGTCAGCGTGATCGCCGCGCCGACCGGATCCTTCGCCGACGGCGTGAGCGTCGAGCGCGGCGAGTCGAGCAGCCGGTGCAGGCCCGCGGCGTAGCTCGTCGCATCGAAGGCGACGATGGCCGTAGCCGATGCGCTCGTCTCGCTGGCGACGGCCGTGATCGTCGCGCGCCCCACGCCCGCGACGAGCTCGCGCCCGACGTCGGCCGCCGAGAAGCCAGAGCCCGCGGCGCCCGCGCCCAGCGTGAGCGTGATCGCACCCGACTTCGCCGAGAGCGTGAGCGTGTCGGTCGGGCGCTTGCCGCGCTCGTCCATCGGCATCTGCGTGAACGGCACGTCGTCGAGGATCCACAGCGCATCGCCGAAGCGGCGCAGCCGACGCGGAAAATTCGACCGGTGCGTGAGGATCATCGTATCTGCCGACTGCGAATAGTCGAACTCGAAGAGCTGCGCCTCGGTGAAGGGCGAGGCGATCTCATAGCCCGGGCCGACCTGCTCGCCATCCTTGTAGACGCGCAGGTACTGGTCGCCGAACTCGAGCACGTAGGCCTGCGTCTGCGAGAAGACGAATGGCACCAGGCGCGCGCGCTTCGCGGCGTGCTTCGCAGCCGCCCGGAAACTCGTTCCGCGTCGGCGCCGCGCACCGCCAAAGGACAGCAGTTGGAAGTTGCGCAAGCTGCGACAGCCGACCTTGTAGGCGGCGATGTCGACGCGACCCTCGAGCAGCGGCGAGAGCTCGCCGCCCGTGAAACTCGTTTGGATGTCGTGCGCGTTCGCCATCAGAAGCGCGCCGCGTAGAGGGGGAAGTCGCCCAGCACGTCGCCGTCTTCCTCGACGCCGTCGATCGATTTCGCCGCCTGCAGCTCGTCGCGCAGCTCCCCGATCCGGATCTCCTCGACGCTGGCGCTGTTGGTGATCGCGTAGGCCAGGCGCGCGGCGATCGCCAGCGTCGCCACGTGCACCATCGCGCTATCCCAGGTCGCCGGGTTGTCGTTGCGCCAGACGTAGCGCAGCCGGAGCGCTGAGACCTCCGCGAGGATCTTGCCGCTCTCGAGCTTGTACGCGGGCCGCCCGGTGTCGTCGTCGCCGACTTCGAGGACGCGCAAGAAGTCCGCCGGCAACGTGAAGGCGCGGCCGAAACCGAAGGCCGGCGCCACCGCGTCGGGCGCGAGCACCACGCGCTTCACCGCCGCGTTCCACGAGTGCTTGCGTAGCAGCCAATCGCGCACCAGCGGCCACGCGCGCGCACAGCGCCCCGCGTTCGTGCCCGGATCGGTGAGCGAGTTGATCGGATCGGCGCCGAGCATGTCGAGCGCCGCACTGCAGATCGATACCGCGGATGCCGCCATCTATCCCTCGAATGAAAAACGGGGACCGAAGTCCCCGTTGTCGGTCCTCATGCGGAACGCTTCCCGCGGTCAGGGCGCGATGTAGTCGACCCAGAAGGCGACCTGTTGGTTTGCCGTCGGCGTCGCGCCCCCGAACGTGGCGTAGAGCTCGGCATCGCTCGGCAGCACGTAGTCGGCCCCGCCGAGGATCTTCGTGCCCGTGACCGGATCCGAGACGCCGGCGCTGGTGAGCGCGAGCGCCTTGACGATCGCGTCGGCGACGATCGCAACCTTCGTCGTCGGGTTGCGCACGCCCACGTCGACGGTCGAACTCGCCGCGCCCGCGCCGTGCGACTCGCGCACGCGAACGATCCTGGCGCCGGCGGGCAGCGTGAGCCCGCTGCCCATCGTGTCGCCGTTGGCGATCGCGTGCGTGGTCGGCGTGCGGAAGTACGCGGTGCGCAGCCGGTTGTGCGTTGCCGGCGCGAGCTTGCGACCCGCGGCGAGCTCCGCAGCCTGGTAGGAATTGACTTCGGCCATTTCGATTTCCTCTCTTTCGGTTGCGCCGCGTCAGATCGAGATCTCGATCGTGACGACCTTCTTCTCCTCGGTGCGCAGCGCACCGTAGGAGGCCGCCATCGAGACCTGCCAGGCGTCGCGCTTGTCGCCGCGCCGGGTGACGTTGCCCTCTTCGTAGCCGCGGCCGAGCTTCGCTGCGGACTTCGCCCAGGCAACGAGCGTGGCGACGCTGGCAGCGGTCGACACGCCCTCGTAGGGGATCCAGTTGAAGCCCATCCACTTGCCCGCGACGTCGCCCGCCTGCAGCATCTTCACGGCCATGTAGTCGGCACTCGTGAGGGTCGTGTCGCTGAGAACGTCCTCGAGCGCATCGGCCGTGTAGGCGATGAAGAGCTCCTCGCCGTTCTCGGCGTCGGCCTCGTTCGCGCGGAAGAGCTTTTTCGCTTGGATGAGCTTGGCCTTCGTCAGACCGGCCGAGCCGTGCACGATCTTCTGCCCGCTCGGCAGCGCGACGCTCGAGCCGTCTTTCAGCAGCTGCGAGCCGATGAGCGCGTTGTAGATGATCGAATCGATCCGGCGATTGCGCGCGGCCATGATCGCGCTCATGTAGTCGCCGCCGGTGACCGGGTTGACGAGCATCTTCGGGATGTCGGCCCGGTCGAGCGGCAGCGCCCGGTAGAAGTCGCGCATGTTCGCTACGCGGGTCGAGTGCTCGGGGCTGCCCCACTCGGTGTCGCCCAGGCGGGTCGTCACCTCCGGCATGTCGGTTGCGGCCAGCGCGTTGTGCGTGAACGACTCGCCGGTGATGCTGCCCTTGTCCATGACGGCCTTCGCCAGGCGCGACTCGGTTTGCTGGGCCTGCTGCTTGATTGCGTTGTCCCACTGGATGACGAACGCGTTGGTGATGGTCATGTTCGTTGCCTCGAAAGAGTTGACCTATCGCCTGGGCAGGTTGTCCGTTGCCGGGCCTGTGAAGCACCGGGGATCGGTTCGGCGTGGTTCGATTCCCGTGGCAGGGCTTTCCGGTTGTCCGCGCGCCACCGCGGGCCGGCGTGTTCGGTTCAGACGATCATTCCGGGGGTCGCCTCGGCGACGCGCTGGTAGTGCTCGCGCACCTGGCGACTGACCTTCTCGTGATCGGGGTGCTTCGCGTTGCGGTAGGCCTCGCTGCGCTCGAGCGCGGCGATGTCCTCGGCGCTCGTCACGCTCGCGCCGCCCGGTGCGCGGTCCTCTTTCAGCTGCGCGCCGACCGTCGCGGCGAAGCGCAGGAAGTCGGGATCGTTGCCGTACTTCTGGCGCAGCGCATCGGCCGCACCGCCGCCGAGCTGCTGGATGGCGCGATCGGCCGCGACGAAATTGCTGTGCAGCGCGTCGGGCGTCTTCCAGTCCTTGCCGAGCTCGGCCATGCACGCGTCGGCATCGAGCGCCGCGGCACCGCCCACGAGCTTCGGTGCGGTCTCGAAGAACGCACCCATGACGACGTCGAGCTGCGCCTGCGTGAGCTTGGCGCCGTGCGCCTTGTCCAGGAACGCCTTGAACGACGGATCCTCGGGCGAGAACGCGTCCTTCAAGGTCTCAGGCGGCGTGATCTTGTAGTCGGTGACTGCGGCCGGCGGCTCGTCGCCGCCCTGCCCCATCCGCTTCTCGAGCGCGGTGTACGCCTCGGCGTTCTTGCGCAGCGTTGCATCCAGGTCGAGCGAGCCGTCGGCCGCCAGCACGCGGAACTTCTCCGGGATGTGATCGTGCGGCCCCGGCTGCGTCGCAGCGGCGAGCGCGTTGGGTGCAGCCCCCGGCGCAGCGGCTGCCGGAGCCGGTGCCCCAGCATTGCCGGTACGGTCATCGGGAGGAGTGCCCGCGCCGCCCGAGCTGTGACCGCCTTCGGCGCCGGCGGCTGCATCCATGAGCACGTGCTGGAATCGACGGAGGAACATGCGATCGTTGTGGTCCCGTTGCTGTTGGGCGCCATCCTCGGCCCGGTCACGCAACGGAATCCCGACAATCAACCCTCGAGCGGATCCTCGAGCTCGGGCTCGGCGAGCTCCGCGGGCGGCTCGTCGACGACGCCGGCGGCACGGTTGATCATCGACACGATGTAGTCGAGCGGCTCGCGGTTGCCCAGGCGCTTGTAGGTCGTGAGCACCGCATCGATCCCGCCGCGGGTCTCGGCCGGGCGCACGAAGCGCCGGATCAAGTGCTCGAGGATCGCCGCGCCGCGCCGGTCGTGCTCGAAGATGTCGGCGAAGAGCTGCGGGGTGACTTCCGCCTCGTCACGCGGCACGCGGCACCTGTGCGGCCTGCTTCGCGCCCTCGAGTTGCATGGTCTCCATCAGCGCGCTCTGCTTCGCCTGCTCCTGCGCCTCGGCGCGACTCTCGCGCAGCGCCGCGATGTCGTCGACCGAGCGCAGGATGCGCGCCGGCACGCCGCGGCCCTCGGCCAGCGTGCGCGCTGCCGCGTCGTCGTCGGCGATGTCGAAGATCGACGGATCCTGCTTCGCCTGCGCCAGCTGCCCGAGCGAGGCGTACCAGGCCTCGATCGCCGTCACCTCCTCGAGCTTCTGCGCGCGCGCGAGCGGCGACACGTACTTGACCGTGAAGCTGCGCCCGGCGAGCGACTCCGGCGGTGCCCCAAGCACGCCGGCACGGTAGGCGATGCCGAAGCAACGTTCGATGAGCGCTTGCAGGAACTCGGTCTGCAGCCGCCCGAAGATCGGCCCGAGCAGCTGGCGGATGAGCTGCACCCGCACGTGCACCTCGTAGGCCGTCATCTGCGCCTTGTCCTGCGGCTGCAGTTGGTCGGCCATCAGCGTGCGGCGAATCTGCGCCTGCAGCTGCTCGCGCTCGGTCCAGGCGACGTTGAAGTCGGCCCCGGACTTGAGCTCCTTGATGTTCTCGGTGCTCGCCGCGCTGATGATCTTGCGCGGGCCCACCTTGACGGTGCGCGGGTTGAGCACGCCATCGTCGACCGCGACCCACATGCCGCCGACGGCCAGGTCGCTCGCGGCGAGCTCGTTGAAGACGAGCTTGTTCAGGCTCTTGACGTCGGGCAGCGCGTCGGAGAACGGGCCCGTCGCATAGTCGGTGCCGGGGATGAACGCCCAGCGCGGCACGACGACCGGGAACTCGTCGTACCCGGATTCGCGCACGACCTTCTTCGAGCGGTCCTCGACGACGACCGAGGCGAAGCGCTTGTTCCGCGCGAGCGCCGGGCCGATGACGTAGTGCGTGCGCGGGTAGATCGCCCAGGTGAGCGCGACCTTCTCGGAGAGCTTGCCGGCGCGCAGCTTCTCGCGCACCTCCTCCGATACGCCGTTCTCGCCGTACTCGTTGACGCACTGCTCGACGGTGAGCTCGAACGAGCGATAAACGGTGTCGATGCGCCCGCCCTTGCGGCTCGCCGAGGCGTAGACGCCGCCCATCGGCCAGCACTCGAACGAATAGCCGCCCTCCGGCGCCTCGTCGATGTAGAGGGCGAACCATCCGGCGGCGACCTCGTACTTCATCGCGTCCAGCACGGCCGCGTCGAAGTTGGAGACGTGGATGTTCTCCCAGATCGTCTCGGCCGCCTCGGAGAGCCAGCGCTTCTCCTCGTCGGACTCGCGCCCGACGTCGAGCTCGAACCACTGCGCGTTGGCGGGAACGAGCCCGCCAATCAGCCCGGCGGCGAGCGTCTTCGCAGCGTCGCGCCCGGTGCCGTCGAGCTGCCGGGCCTTTTTCGCCTGCGCGTCGCTGGCGGTGACGGTCTCGCCTGTGATGCCGTGCGCGAGCTCGGGCCAGGTGTACTCGAGGCACTCCCGCCAGACCGACTCATGCAGCGCGCGATCGGACTTCGCCTGCTGCGCACGACGCAGGATCTGCTGCGCGAGGGTCTCGGGTACGGCCGGCACTCAATCCCCGCCGAGCTTGCGCTGACCGGTCGCCAGTGCGGTGCCCGCGCCGGTCTCGAGCGCCGAGCGGCGCCGGCGCTGGCGGGCGAGCGCGGTCTCTGCGTTCGCCTTCTGCTGCGCCTCGGCCGCGGCTTTCTCGGCGTCGGCGGCCGGGTCGCGCTCGACGACCTTCGGGGGTTTCGGAGTGAAGCACATGCTCGCGCCCTTACCGGACCTGAGCCGGCAGCGGCGGCATTTCGCTGGGGCAGACCCAGCCGTCACGCGAGAGCACGCTGCGTCCGCGCTTGTTCGCCTGGGCGAGCGCCTGCTCCTGCGAGAGATCGCTCGTGCGCTGCGAGGCCTTGATCTTGCCCGCCTGGCTGTTCGCTTCGCGTGCTTCGCGTTCGGCCTGCAGCGTCTGCAGCTGCTCGGCCTGCATCGCGGTCAGCTCGGTGAGCTGCGCGACGCGCTCGGCGAGATCCTCGGCGCTCGGCTGCTCGGGCGGCTGGTCGTCGTCGGCCGGCGGGGGCACGTCGTCGGTTTGCGGCTGCTCGCCGGGGGTTTGGATCGTGCGGGGCTTGGTCGCCATACGTCGGGCTCCTCGAGTCGTCGCCGGCGCCGGGCCGGCAGGTTCAAGACGCTCGGGAGTATCGGCGGCGCTGCGGAACGGAATCCCGACCTTTGCCCATGACCCGGCACCAGTAGCGGATGAGCATTTCGCCGTGCGAGTGTCGCGGCTCGGACTCGTGCAGCCACCATCCGCGCAGCGTCGAGATCGGGATCCCGGTCTCGCGCGAGACTGCGGAGCGGGGCTTTCCGGCCTTGAGCAGGTCGGCCAGCATGCGGAACCAGTCGGTGACCTGGTCGCTCAATCCCCGCTCCACCCGTGCACCGCCCACCAGAGAGTCGCGACAACACCGACGACCACGCCGATGAGGAACGCGAGGACGGTCGACGCGGCCATCAGAAGAACTCCGGTTCGCGCTCGCGTATCGCGAGCTCGGCCTGCTCCGGCGCTGCCTCGATCTCGATCGCGCGCACGAGGACCGCGCCGCCCTTGAGCACGCAGGCGCGGCGCACGATCAGCACGTCGACCTGGCTGTCGTCCGCCCACAGCCCGCCCTTCGTGCAGGCGTCCAGCACTGCCTTCGCGCGGTTGTCGATGTCGAGCTGCGCGCGGGTCGGTGCGTGCAGCACGATCTCGACCTGAGCGCGCCCGGCGATCCTGCGGCCGGCACGCTGCACGAGCACCTCGCGCTCGGCTTGCGCGAAGAACTCGCGCCCCGCCTTCGACAGCAGCACGCGCCCAGCCATCGGACCGGATCGCATCGAGCGCCAGATCGTGTTCGTGCTCGGTGCCCACGGGAGGCGTAGCTCGATCATCGCTTCGCCTCGAAGAATCGGCCTTGGCAGGCTTCCCAGGCCAGCGGACGGCACGCGAGCTGCGCGTCGCCGCCGTGCGGGTGCGGTGCGCGAGCGCAGGTCGCAACGGCGTAGCGCTGCAGGTGGCGCTGGTGGCGGCACTCGTCGCAGCGCGGGTCGGTCTGCGTCATGCGGCCCACCGCCATTTGCCGCCCACCAGGTCGTCGCCGATGGGCTCGACGGTTCGGCCTGGCCGGTTGTGCCACGAGCTCGCCGGCCCGCCGGCGTCGGTCTTGTCGAGCCGAAAGCCGGCCGCGCGCAGCGATGCGCCACCCTCTTCCGGCAGGGTGTAGGTGACGATTCGGTCATACCCGAGCGCGCGCCCCGCGCGTCGGATCGCGCCGTAGAGCATCGAGCAGGCGTTGCGCGTGCCGTCGGTGCAGACGCGGTTGATCTCGAGCGTGCGACCGTCCTGCAGGGCCGGCGCGACCGGCCGGCCGGCAATCGCCACGCCGCACAGCCTTCCGTCGTCCTCGACCGCTGCGCACAGGATCGCTCCGACCGTGCGCTTGTGGTGCCGATGGAAGGCGCGCACGAACTCGTTGGCCTGTTCGTGCAGGATTGGGCGGACACGGAGCGTCATGCCTCGGCGCCTTCGAAATGCGCGGGCGCGCGCGAGTCGGGCTCGCGTTCAGGGTCATACGCCGGCACGTCCTGAATCCCGCGCAGCCGGTCGATGACGCCGGCCTGCATGAGCGCGAGCAGCGCCTGCACGGCCTCATCCGATCGGCAGCGCTCGCCACCGTCGTCGACGTGCTCGAGCAGGATCGTGCGCAGCCGGTGGTCGGCGATTGCGCCGCGCGCGAGAAGGTGCATGGCCCTGGCGGTCAGCGGACGACGAGCCCAGAAGAGCGGATCGCGCCGCGTGTTCTGGCCGATGCGCGCGAGCATCCGGTTCACGCGCTCGAGGTTCGCGCGCGCCTGCTCACGGGTCGTCGGCGTGCCAACGAACGTGAGTTGCGGTGCGCCCCGATCCGACGAAGCAGGCTGCGCACGGCACAGTCGCAAGAACTCGGGCAGCGTCGGCGGGTTCTCGGCGTTCTGGCAGTCGACGAGCGCGCGCTGAATGCGCTCGGGGTCAACGTGCGAGAGCGATTCGTCCCAAGTGGCGAAGACCTGCCGCATGTCCGCGCCCCGCCACATCGCGAGGAAGCGCGTGCCCCAGATCGCGGCGAGTTTCTGATGGATCTGCTCAGCCAACATCGCGTGCCTCGACGTCGATCGTGAAGGGTTCGGGCTGCTGCCGGTCGCGGCCGTGAATCGCCGCGGCGATGCGGTCGATCTCGTCGCCGAACGCGGAGCCCGGGCGCTTGCCGATGCGCTGCGCGGTGCCTGGCGGATGCTGCGGCGTGGCCGCTGCGTCGCGCAGTCGACCGACCATCGCGGCGAGCACGTAGGGCTGATGCGCGTCGGGTTTCGACTCGCGGAGCTCTCGGGCGAGATCGCCCAGCTGCTGCGGCGTGACGCCCTGCGAGAGCAGCTGCGCGAGCTTCGGATCGGACGGGTTCACCCGCTGCACGCCAGCCTCGCGCATGAGGCGGCACGCCTGCCCGGCGAGGGTCGGCTCCGGCTCACGCGCGGGCACGCGCGAAGAGCGCCCCGCGCTCTCTGGGGTGTTGGGTTTGGTGTCTGGTGTCTGGTGTCTGGGAGCATTGCCTTCGCTATGCGTTCGCATTGCGTCCGCTGATGCGTTCGCATTGCCTTCGGATATGCGTTCGCATTCCGAACGCTGTGCGTTCCAACGTGCTTCCGCACTGCGCCTCGCCTTCGCCTGCTTGTCCTGGTAGCGGCTGATCTCCTCGTCGGCTCGCTTCTGATGCCATCCGTCGTCGCGCAGGTCGAAGAACTCGCGCAGCACCGTATCGACGGCCCGGCGCTGCGCTGGCGTCGACGCGCGGGCGAGCCGGCATGCCTCGCGCTGGTCGACCGGGATCGGCTTTTCGTGGTGGTAGTAAGCGCGCAGGAGCCGCGTGTATGCCATGTCCTCATCCCATGACAGGTGCGCAGTCGCAGCCGCGTAGTCGCCGAGGTGGTGCTCGTAGTAATTCATCGCGCCCCTTCGAACAAGTCCGGCCGCTGCGAGTTTTCCGACGGGATCCGGCGCAGCAATCCACGCTCGGCGCCTTCGCGCAGTCGTCGCATCGCGTAGTAGCGGCTCCATCCGAAGTGCTCGGAGGTCTCGACCCAGGTGATGCGACGGCCGGTCGACGAGATCCAGGCGGCGCAGCGCTCGACGGGATCTGTCTCCGCTGCTTGCGTGGACGACTGCTGCAGGCGCTCGCCGGCGCCGCATGGCAGGTCGAGGCGCTGGGCCTGCGCAGCGATCCACGCGATCGGATTCGGGCGCGGCAGCCGATACCGGAAGCGCCTGCCCTCGCGCTCGCGTTCGATCGCACCGCGCTCGAGTGCGGGGCGGATGCGGTTCGTCAGATCCTTTTCGGGAAAGCCGCCGCACATCTCGGCGATCTCGCGCGCAGTGATCGACGCCGGGGCGCCTGGCTTCGACAGGTGCTCGATGACACGCTGCGCGACTGAGCCGGCGCGGATGGCGCGCATCAGACAGCCCTCGCGAACCAGTACGTGCGAAGCCCGCGGGCCCAGCCGATCGTGTAGATCAGCGTCAGCGCGGCGATGCCCCACTGCTCCGCGGATAGCGTTGCGATTAGCCAGAACGGTTGAGCCGTGAGCCCGACGACCGGCGCCCACTTGCGCTGCTGGTACGACGCCGACTGCGACAGCCAGATCGACGTGATGCCGCAGATTGCGATGACGAGCTGCACGAGCATCAGGCGGCCCTCACGGCGACACTGGCCGCAATAGCGAAGTTCACCCGCACGAGCGCCGCCGCGATCGGCGGGCACACGCTGTTTCCGCACATGCGCACCTGGGCGGATTTCGGCAGCACGCGCCCGTCGGCGCCACGGTCGATCACATAGCTGTCGGGGAACCCCTGCGCGCGGTACAGCTCGCGCGGCTGCAGCATGCGCATGCCGATGTCGGCGATCGCATACTCGGCGCCGTCGACGGTGACGAGGCCGAAGCGATCCTTCGTCGTGACCGTGTGAAGCGGATCCTCGAGGCGCGGGTCTTGGTCGGTGCCGTAGTATTTGATGAGCAGCGCGCGGACCTCGGCGTGGTGCTGGCCGCCGGCGCTGACCGTGTGCAGTGGTTCGTCGGCCGGCGCGCTATTGCTCGTGCCGCGCAGCTTGACCATGTTCGCGGCGACCAGGTGGTGATGGTCCTGCGTCGTCACGGTGCTGATCGGCTTCTCGACCGGCCAGCCGGGCGACTCGTTCCCGCCGTAGTGCTTCGCGAGGAACGCGGCGACGAGCGCGTGCTTCTGGCCGTCGACGCAGGTGCCCAGCGGCTTCTCGAGGCCCGGCACGCGCGGCGCTTGCCCGGGCCGCTCGCCGTAGCCGGTCTGCACGAGCGTGGGCGAGCAGAGAAGGTGCTCGGCCTTCGTCATGACGGTGCTCAGGGGCGCGCCGACCGGGCGCACCTTGCCGGCGTCACCGTGGCCGGTCTGCCCGATGCGCACGATGAACGGCTTCGGGTTCTCGAGCACGTAGCGTTTGATTCCGTGCGCGATGCGCCGCTGGGTCGCTTCGGCGAGCGGGCGGTCGTCCCGCTCCCATTCGCCGCGTTCCTTGTTCCACAGCCAGCGGCCGCGCTCGAAGATGCTCGGACACGGCAGCGACCAGTCGATGCACTCGGCCGCGGTGCGATACGGCTTGCGGCCCTTCCCGTGCGTCGGTGTCGGCCAGACGATGGGAGCGCCATCGCGCCGCGCGACGAGGAACAGGCGCTTGCGGATCGTCGGCGCTCCGAAGTCGCATGCGCGCAGCTCGCGCCACTCGACCGCGTAGCCGGCGGCGCGCAGCTGGCCCACCCAGCGCTTGAACGTGGCGCCTCGCCGCTCGGGGCACGGCCGACCGTTCGGCAGCACCGGCCCCCACGTCTGGAACTCCTCGACGTTCTCGAGGAAGATCACGCGCGGCCGCACCAGGCGGGCCCACTTCACAACAACCCACGCGAGCGAGCGAATCTTTTTCGATACAGGCTTGCCGCCCTTCGCCTTCGAGAAGTGCTTGCAGTCGGGCGAGGCCCACAGCAGGCCGATCGGACGGCCATCGGCAACGGCGATCGGATCGACCTCGAATACGTCGCTCACGAAGTGCTTCGTCTGCGGGTGGTTCGCCTGGTGCAGCGCGACCGCCTGCGGATCGTGGTTGATGGCGATGTCGACGTGTCGGCCGATCGCCTGTTCAATGCCCGTGCTCGCGCCCCCGCCCCCGGCGAACAGGTCGACGACAAGCTCGTCGGCGATCGGCAGCAGAAACTGAGGCGTCAGCACTGCTCGTCCCTCACCCGCACCCACACGCCGTTCTCGTGGCGCTCGATGAGCCCGCGCAGATCGAGGTAGCGCAGCGCCGTGGCCACGAACTCGTGATCGTCCGCCGGCGCCGAGTCAGGGTCGTACCAACGCTCGCGCGGATCTCCACCCGGCAGGCAATTCACTTCGATGTCGCTCCTCGCCGCGCTGTAGGCGAGCGCGCGCTCGATCGTGGCGAGCTCGGTCATCCCCGCTGCGGGCTGTTCACCCGGACCCGCAGCGCTCCCTTCCTCCCCGGTATCCGGCTTCCCGAGGCAGTTCCTCGCGGTGGTATTCATGCGCGCCCGCACTCCTTCAGGTACTGCCGCACCAGCGCCTCGATCGACGCCGGCTCGCGCGTGAGCCACAGGCACGAGGCGATCACGCGCAGGCGGCTGCGGGTGCGGGGGTGGAGGGGCCGGATCTCGCGCACTTCGTCACCTTTCCCGGTCACTCCCGGGCTTTCCCGGTTTTTCCCCAGCGCTCCACGCGCTCGGCAATTAACTTGGCGGCATGAACACGACGCTTGATCTCCGGCACCAGGACGCTCTCGATCCACTCGCCGTCGTCCATCCCGTCTGCTTCGGCGATGGCCTTCATCGCTGCGTGCAGGTCCGCGTCGAGCTTGGCGCGGACGTCCTTCCTTTCGAGGGCCATGCGTCAAGCGACCTTTTCGACGGGCGCGGTCCCGCGCAGGTAGGCCCAATCGACGTCGGGGCGCAGGTCTTCGCAGCGCACTGCACCGCCCGATTCGCGCTCGATCGCGATGCAGAGGCTCTCGCCGAGGTTGGCCTTCACGGCCAGCGCCTTGCGCAGATAGCCGATCGACGTCTTGCATCGGATGGCGAACTCGATCTGCTCGGCGACCGGCAGCGAGTTGAGGTACGCGCGCAATTTGTCCATGACCCCGTACTTTACCCGAGGGTACAGGTGCTCGCAACACCTACAGGGAATTTACCTATCGGTAAGCGACCGGGAAAATTCGGCGCGATGGAACCGACCGACCGAAAGACGCGCTTCGAGCATCGGCGAGCACGTTTAGCCGAGTTGCTCAAGGCGCTCGAGCCGGCGCCGCGCGCATGGTTCGCCGCTGCGATCCACCGCTCCGAAAGCTACGTGGCTCGCCTGTTGCTGCCGGAAGGCGACGAGCACCGAAAGAACATCGGCGACGCGATCATGGCCGCAGCGACATCGGCGCTGGGGCTGGATCCTGGCTGGTTCGACTTCCCTCGCGGAACAGCCATCCCCGAAGGTGTGAAGCTGGACGAGAAGGGAAACGTCTCCTTCGATCGCCACCGGGGCCCCGCTCGTCAGAGCCGACAAATCGCAACCGTCGAGCGAGTGACGGAAATCACGCTTCTCCCCGCCCCTTTCGATCACGATCGTTTCGGCCAGCTGCCAGAAGAACAGCGCCAGGACATCGCACAGGTGGCGGCGCTTATGGTCGACGCGTTCTCTCGATACAACCCGCCGCCCGAGAAGGGGGGTAGGTCATGGGGGAAAGGAAGTCGGTCGGTCGAGGCGCAGGAATTGCAGCCGAGGAAGAGGCCCGCCACGAAGAAGCGTGTCGGATGATGAGACGGCAGCCCTTCCAACTGATCACCCACCCGACGGCGCTGTCGACCGATACAGTCGAGTGCCTCGAGCAGCTGCTCGACGAAGCGCGGTGCGGCAAGCTAATTGGGCTAGCATTCGCCGCGATGTACCGCAACAGAAAATATCTCCCCGAGGCGTGCGGTGAGGCGCATCGGAATCCCACCTTCGCCCGCGGCATGGTCGCCGCCCTGGACGACATGCTTGGCCGGCGCCAGCGCGGCGAAGAATAGGGGCATCATCGCGCCCGACATGCACGACGCTGCACTCTGGATCGGCGAGCAGGGAATCGGCCTGGCGCTGCTGCTCGCGGCGGCTGCCAGCACCGCGTTCGTCGTCGACCGCCTGCCGCGCATCGGGTTGTGGCTCGAGGCCGCGGCGCAGCTGGGCGTGTGCACCCTGCCCCTGCTGCTCGCCATCCTCGCGGCCGTCTACGCCTATCCCGATCGCCCGGCGCGCGCCCTGCTCGCCATAGGGACGGGCGCTGCGCTGACCGCATGCATCCTCGCGATCGTGCGGCGCAATCTGCGCATCCCCTGGCGCCGACGCCTCTGATTTCCCGCTGACCGACAGCCCGCCTCGAGCGGGTTTTTTGTTGTTCCGCTGCTTTACCTGTGGGTATTGACTCGTAGATTACCCTCGGGTACAGTTGAACCGTCAAGACGGAGGAACGAACAGATGAACGACTGGAAAGCGAAGCAGGCAGCGCAGGCCGCAGTCGTGCAGGCGCTCTACGCGGCGAACCCGCAGCTCGTGCAGATCGGCGGCAAGGTCGACGCGCTGCAGGCCGCGGCGAAGAACATCCGCATCGAGCTCGCGGCGGCCTTCCCTGGCGTGAAGTTCTCGGTGAAGTCGAGCCGGTTCTCGATGGGCGATTCGATCGACGTGCGATGGACCGATGGCCCGATCGCTGCGCAGGTCGAGGAAATCGTCGGCAAGTACCAGGCCGGCAGCTTCGACGGCATGACCGACCTGTACACCTACGAGCGCAACGCCTGGCGCGATGCGTTCGGCGATGCGAAGTACGTGCAGACCGCGCGCGAGGACAGCGACCGGGCGATTGCCTCGGCGATCCGTACTGTGTTCGCGCGGTATCCGGGGAACTTCCGCGACATCGCGCGGCCTGGCATTGAGCAGTACCGCAGCGGCGATCTGCGCAGCGTGCAGGTTCCCGGCTTCAACAACGATCTGCAGTCGCTCGTCCGGCGCGAGGCGTACCGCCGCACCTGGTCGGTGAGCAAGGCACCGGTGGCACTCGCCGCCGAGCTGCAGGGAGAGGCGGCATGAACACGCTCCCCGGCTACGGCGATGAAGCGACCTGGCCGAAGTACAACGGCCAGCCCGGCGACCCGCGCGCCCCGCTCTCGAGCGCGTGGGAGCAGGCCCTCGACATCGCGCACAACGCCGAGCGCGTGGCCGAGCTGCGCGCCCGCAAGCTGCTCGACGACGTGCAGATCAAGGTCGACAGCGAGTTCCGCGACCTGCTCGAGGCCGACGAGCTGCTGCGCATGCGCGTGATGACGGGCCGGTATCCCGAGGCCGACTGCATCGCGCGCGACATAACGACGGCGATCGTCAGCGCGGTCGAGAAGCTCATCGAGGAGGACCGGCTGTGATCCTCCTCACCGAAACCCTGCGCCGCCCGGCGCTCGCCGCGCGACAGTCGCGCCGGGAGGACTGGCTCGCGATCGTCGTGCTGCTCGGCTTCTTCTTCGCGGCGCTGTTCGTCGTCGAGTGCATCGCCATCACGCTGCTCGACTGGCTCGAGGGCCGCCCGCACAGCGTCATTCCGGCGCTGATGGCGTTCCTCGAGGTGCTCGATGGGGGTGCGCGATGAACGCGAAGCACACGGCCGGGCCGTGGGTCGTGGACTCCGGCGAAGCCCTCAACGTGCGCGCCCCGCACGGCGGGATCGTTGCGCAGCTTCATCACCTCAAGGGCAGGCATGGCATGGGCGGCCGCCTTCCTGATGGCGAAGCGGTTGCCAACGCCCACCTGATCGCCGCCGCCCATGACCTGCTCGACTTCGCGCGCGCCCTCAGCCAAGGGCTGCGCATGGGCTACGCAGCCGACGAACTGCTGCGCGACGGCGGCTCCCTGCGCGCGCGACTGGAAGACGCCATTGCGAAAGCAACGGCGACACGCACATGAGCCGCACCCGAACCAACGAGATCGACGCCATGCGCCGCACCGCCGAGCAGTACCGCGACCTCGCGCAGCTGGTGGCGCGCATCGTCAACGACTACCCCGAAGGGCTCACGCCGAAGATCCGGCCGCTGTTCGGGCAACGGCCGCGTGTGATGCGGCGATTGAAAAGGGCCGCGTGATGGCTGCCGTACTCGAGCAGGTCGACGCGCCGATCGAGGCGCCCGAACCGCCGGCGCCCGAAGTGCCGTTCGTGCCCGGCGTCCGCACGGATCTCGAGCACGCCGACTATCTCAAGGTCGACGCGCTCTCGGCCAGCGGCATCAAGCTGATCCTGCAGTCGCCGATGCACTACCGCTTCGACAAAGACAACCCCAGCGAGGCGACCGACTCGATGCTCATGGGTACGGCGCTGCACATGGCGATCCTCGAGCCGGAGCGCTTCGCCGAATCGGTCGTCGTGATCCCCGAGGACGCGCCAAAGAAGCCGACCGCGGCGCAGTGGCGCGCGAAGAAACCTTCGCCCGACTCGCTGGCGGCGATGGCCTGGTGGACCGAGTTCAACGCGAAGTGCGAAGGCAAGACGGTACTGAACGACGAGCTCGCCAAGAAGGTCGACGGCATGGCCGCGTCGGTGCGCCGGCACCCGATCCACGACGAAATGATGTCCGCCGGGCACTCCGAGGTTTCGTTCTTCTGGCGCGATGCGCGGCTCGACATTCCGTGCAAGGCGCGCTTCGACCGGTTGAACGAATCGGCCTTCGCGTTCGACGTGAAAAGCTGCCAGGACGCAAGCCCGGAGGGGTTCGCGCGCAGCGTCGCCGCGTTCAAGTACCACTATCAAAACGCTTGGTACAACACCGGCCACGAGCACCTGCGCGACCAATCCCTGCGCGCGTTCCTCTTCATCGCGGTCGAGTCCGTCGCGCCCTACGGCTGCGCGGCCTACGTGCTCGAGTCCAACGCGATCGCCTTCGGCGCGGCGCGCTGCGAGGACGCGATGCTGCTCTACAAACAGGCGCGCGATACCGGCTACTGGCGTGGCTATCCCGAGCGGGTCTATCCGATCGTGCTGCCCCGCTGGGCGACGTCGATCGCCGTGCCCACCTACTGATTTCACCCGGAGGAAAACCGCATGTCCGCAGTCGTAGAGTCACAGCAAAACCCGTTCGCCGTCGCCGCACCGGCGCGCGCGACGCCATCCACGAGCGCAGCGCTCGCCACGCAGCAGCGCGAGATTGCAGAAGTGCAGGCGAAGCTGCTCATGGCCGAGCGCTTCCCGCGCGACGAAGTCGCCGCGATGGACCGGATCCTCAACGCCTTCACGCGACCGACGCTCGCCGAGCAGGCGCAGTACCAGTATTCGAAGGGCGGCAGCGACGTCTCGGGCCCGAGCATCCGCAGCGCCGAGGCGATCGCCCAGATGTGGGGGAACCTCGAATTTGGCTTCCGCGAGCTCTCGCGCGGCCGCGGCGAGGACGGTGTCACGTACAGCGAAGTCGAGGCGTTCGCATTCGATCTGCAGTACCGCACGCGCCGGCCGCTCACCTTCATCGTGCGCCATTGGCGCGACACGAAGCGCGGCGGCTACCAGATCAAAGACGAGCGCGAGATCTACGAGCTGATGGCGAACATGGCGCAGCGCCGCGTGCGAGCCTGCATCCTGGCCGTCGTCCCGGGCGATGTGATCGACGCCGCGATGAAGCAGGCCGATGCGACGCTGCACGCGAAGGCCGACACGAGCCCCGAGGCAATGGCAAAGCTGGTCGAGGCCTTCGCCGCGTTCGATGTCACGAAGGAGCACATCGAGAAGCGCATCCAACGCCGTCTCGAGGCGATCCAACCCGCGCAGGTTGTCTCACTGCGCAAGGTTTACGCCAGCCTGCGCGACGGCATGAGCGCACCGCACGAATGGTTCGAGATCGAACCGCCCGAGCCGGAGATCCCGGAGGCGGTCGCGAGCCTCAACGAGAAGATCGGCGCTCGGTCGAAGCAGCCAGTCGCGCCGAAGGCACCGGCGAAGCCGAAACCGGCAGCACCCAACGTCGACGCCGAGCAGGCCGCGGGGCTCGAGCAGGCGACGCAGGGCGACGCCGCGCCGCGGATCACCTTCGCGCAGCTCGTCGAGCGCATGCAGCAGGCGAAAAGCCTCGAGGCTATCGACGAGCTCGGAGACCTCATCCAAACGCTGCCCGCCGACCAGCAGCCCGACGCGAGCAACGAGTTCGGACGGCTGCGCAAGGCGCTCAAGGCGAAGGAATAGATCGCCGCCCGGAACGCCGCGGGCTCCTCCTCCGACCAGGCGTGACCGGCCGAGAGCGGCCTTCTCCTCCACCACAACGACAGGGGCAGCATGAACCTCAGAAAGCGAATCGCACTCGCATGGCGCGTGCTGACGTACCAGCCGGGCAATCTGCTCGCACACACCGAAGAAGAGCTCCCGCCCGCCGACGGCGACGAAATGCAGGCGCTGATGAACGACCACATGCGCGAGCTGGTGCTCGTGTTCGCGTCGCAGGGGCACAGCGGTTTCAGCGCCTCCTACGCTGCGGCCGCGCTCGAGAAGCTGCTGCGCTTCGAGCCGCTCCGGCCGCTGACGGGCGACCCCGACGAGTGGGTGCAGGTCGCCAGCGACGTCTGGCAGAACCGCCGCTGCTCGCGCGTCTTCAAGGGGCCCGACGGCCGCGCGTACGACATCGACGGGCGCGTCTTCCGCGACCCCGACGGCGACTGCTACACGAGCCGCGACAGCCGCGTCTACGTCGATTTCCCCTACACGCCGAAGACCGAGTACGTCGACGTCCCGGCGGCAACCTGAGCGAGCGCGCGATGACCGAGATCATGGAGAAGGCGACGACCGCGATCGCCGAGTACAGCCCGACCGCGGCAGCGCTGGCCGATCTGCGCGCCCGCTTCGCCGACGTCGTGTTCGACGTCACGACCACGAAGGGCGACAAAGAGGCGCGCGCCGCCCGCATGGAGCTCGTGAAGCTGCGCACGAGCCTCGAGGCAAAGCGCAAGGAATTGAAGGCGCCGGCGCTCGAGCGCTCGCGCATGATCGACAGCGAAGCGAAGCGCATCGAGGCCGAGATCCTCGCGCTCGAGACGCCGATCGATCGGCAGATCAAGGCAGAGGAAGAGAGGCGCGAGCGCGAGCGGCAGGCGAAGGCCGAGGCCGAGCGCCGGCGCGTCGCCGAGATTCAGGAGCGCATCGACCAGGTCAAGGCGTTCCCGGTGCGCGCGGCCGGCAAGTCGTCGATCGTCATCGAGGCGCTGCTCGGCGACTTGGTCGCGATCGCCGTCGACGAGACGTTCGCCGAGTTTCGCCCCGCCGCCGAGGCCGCGCACGCGCAGGCACTCGCCGCGATGCGCGAGCTGCTCGCCGCGTCGCAGGCCCACGAGGAAGAGGCGCGCCGGCTGCGCGCGGAACGCGAGGCGCTCGAGCAGCAGCGCAAGGAAGACGAAGCGCGCCGGGCCGAAGAGGATCGGATCGCCCGCGAGGCGCACGAGGCCGAAGTCGCACGGATCAAGGCGGAGCGCGAGGCCGAAGAGGCGCGGCTCGCCGAAGCACGGGCAGCACAGGAGGCCGAGCTGCGCGCGCAGCGCGAGGCCGAGGAAGCGCGAGCGGCCGAGCAGCGCCGGATCGAAGCGGAGCGCCAAGCCGAAGAGCGGCGCCGGCTCGACGCCGAGCGTGCCGAGCTCGAGCGGCAGCAGGCCGAGATCGACCGCCAGCGACGCGAGCATGAAGAGCGCGAGACTGCGGCGCGCGTGCTTCGCCAGCAGGCCGAGCACGAGGCGCAGTGCCGGCTCGAGGAGGCGGCGCCGTACCTGCTCGCCGCAGCCCGTCTCGCGCTGGCGGTCTTCGAGCGCTGCGACTCGCACGTGGCCGAAGCCGAACGCGCAACCGACGCCGAATGGGATGCCGCAGTCGCGGCGCTGCGCAAGGCAATCGCGATTTCCGAGGACTCGTCGATCGAGCTCGACGACGAACCGAGCGAGGCCGCAGCGTGACGTTCCACGTTCCGGACAAGTGGCGCATCCGCTCCGGGCGCCTCGCGTCGGATGACTCCTTCGGGAACAACGGCGCGTTCTTCGTGCCCGGCGTGCGCGGCGGCCCGGTGCTCGCGGTCATCGCCAGCGACGGCGACGGCTGGGAGCACGTGTCGGTGAGCACGCCGACGCGCTGCCCGACGTGGGACGAGATGTGCCGCGTCAAGGCGCTCTTCTGGGACGACGAGGACTGCGTGCTGCAGTACCACCCGCCGAAAAGCGACTACGTGAACTTCCATCCGTTCTGCCTGCACCTGTGGCGGCCGATCGGCACCGAGATCCTGCGTCCGCCGGCAGCGCTCGTCGGCGGCATCCCTGTACCTGCCTGACCCCACCCCCAGGAGCCCACATGCTCGAGTTCGACCGCATCACCGCCAGCATCCGCAGCGTCAACCTGCGTTCCGAGAAGCACGGCCCGGAGGAAGTGCCGGCCTGCGACCTCAAGATCGAGACGGACCAGCCGAACAGCGTGCTCGCGTTCTTCGGATCGCAGTTGCTCGATTCGCTGTACTGGCGCGCCGAGACGACCGAGGCGCCCGCGCAGGCCGAGCTCGACAGCGTCGAGCCCATCGCCGAGAAGCCGAACCTGCGCTGCCCGAAGCTCGTCGGCCCCTTCGGCATCGCCTACGAGGGCGTCGGCTACACGCTGCGCATCGAGTGGGGCATCGACGACTCGACCGAGATCGCGATCTACGACGCGCGGATCAACGCGATCACGATCGACCCGAAGGAAGGCGGCAGCGTCACGGTGAAGCTGCGCGCGCAATTCGAGGTAGACGAGAAGCTCGCCGGAAGGCTCGGCGTGATGATCGGGCGCGAGGTGACGATGAGCATCGAGCCGCCGGCGGCCGAGAGCGAAAGGCTTGCGGCATGAAAGACCTGTTCGGCGATCGCCCGCGTCGTGCGCCGCGCGTGATGATGCACGTGTCCGATGCCGGCAACGGATGCGAAAGCGCGATTGCGCGCTTCCGCTGCGCCCGGTGCGGCCACGAAACCGACTGGCTCAAGGTGCAGACGATCACCGAGGGCCGGCGCGGCTTGCCGTGCCCCGAGTGCAACCATACCGAGGTCGCATCGTGACGACACCCACCATCGACGAGCAGATCCTCTGCGTGAAGCGGGAGATCCGCCAACGCGGGCACGTGTACCCGCGCCTCGTCAGCGTCGGCAAGATGAAGCAGGCCGACGCCGAGCGCGAGATCGAGACGATGGGCGCCGTGCTCGCGACCTTGCAGCGCGTGCGCGACGAGCAGCGGCCGGGGTTGTTCGCATGACCCACATCGCCATCAGCATCGCCGCCGACGACTGGCCGTGGATCATCGGCGCGCTGTTCCTCGCGATCGTGCTGCTGGCGTGGAGCGCGACGCGGTGAGCCAGAAGAAAACCATCAGAGAGGCCTCGCGCGGCAACTACACGACGAAGGACGAAGTGCCGACGTGGCAGGAAGTGCGCGACGGCGCCCTGCTGCGGGTCGCCGATGCCGTCGAGAAGATGGCGCGGCGGCACACGGATCTGATCGACGAGCGCGACCGCTTCGAACGCTACTACCGGCAGGAGAGCCAACGCCGCGCGATGGCAGAACGACGCATCGCCGCGCTGCAGGGAGTCATCACGCGGATGAAGAAGGCGCGACAGCAGGCGCAGGGCGCCACCCGCTGACCATGAACCCCGCGCTGCGCGAGAACGACGAGCAGGCCGAGCGCAAGCGTCCCGGCCGCCAGGTGCGTCCGATCGTCGTCCAGTCCGTCGGAAAACCGGAAGCGGTATCCTCGCTGGCCCGGCTGCTCCTCGCCCGCAGGCAGCGGCCGACCGTCGAGCTGGTGACCGATGAGCAACCGAGCAGCCGTCTACCTGCGATCGAGCAAGGACCGCAGTGATGTGTCGATCGACGCGCAGCGCCGCGCGCTGCACGAGCTCGCATCGACCCGCAATCTCGTCATCGTCGCCGAGTACGCCGACGCCGTAGAGTCCGGCAAGGACGACGATCGCCCCGCCTTCCAGCGCCTGCTGCACGACTTGAAAGCACCGGGCCGGCAGTGGGAGCACATCCTCGCGCTCGACACCGCGCGCATCGCCCGTCGCCAGATGCTCGCGCTCATCTTCGAACAGGAGTGCGAGCGCGCCGGCGTGAAGCTGACCTTCCGGGCGGTGCCCGACGCCGACCCGATCACGATGACGTTGCTCAAGTCCATCCTGCGCGCGATGGACGAATGGCATTCGCTCACGAGCCGCCAGAAGGGGCTCGCCGGCATGGCCGAGAACGTTCGGCAGGGATGGCGCGCCGGCGGCCGCGCGCCCCGCGGCTATCAGCTCGAGTACCACTCGACGGGCGCCATTCGCGACGGCCAGCCGGTGATGAAGTCGCGCCTCGTCGCCGACGAGACCGCGCACCAGGTCACCGCCTACCTACGGGCGCGCGCCACCGGCGAAATGCGCGGCCAGATCCTCGCGCGCCTCGGGCTCGACTGGCAGGCGTCGTCGTTGAACGGGATGGAATGGCAGGCGCTGACCTACGCCGGGCACACGGTCTGGAACATGCACGCCGAGCGCGAGGGTGGCTCGAGCAAGAGCGGCACGAAGCGCCGGCCGCGCTCGGAATGGATGATCCAGCGCGAGACGCACGAGGCGCTCATCACCGACGACGAGGCCGAGGCGATCCTCGCGCAGCTCGAGCGCCAGCGGGCGACCTTCACCCGGCAGGACGCGACCGCCTACCTGCTCACGGGGCTGCTGCAGACGCCCGACGGCGCGGCATGGGCGGGAGACTCCGGCGGGTTCTATCGCGTCGCGAAGGGCCTGCGCGTGGCCGCGTATCGCGTCGACGAGGCGGTGCTCGCGCGCGTGTTCGACGATCTCGACGACGAGATGACCGCGGCGAAGGTGGCGCGCGCGATGCGAGAAGCGCTGGCCGAGCCGGTCGACGGCAGGACGATCGCCGGGCTCGAGAAGCGCGTCGCCGGGCTTACGCACCAGATCGGGCGCACCGTCGACCTGGCGGGCCGAATGGACGACCCGGCGCCGGTGCTTCGGCGCGTGACCGAGCTAGAGGCCGAGCGCGCAGGCGTCGTCGAGCGGCTGGATCTGCTACGGCGCCAGCAGGCCGCCGCGCAGGAAGTGGAGACGATCGGCCCGGCCGAGGTGCGCGCAGCGCTCAGGACGCTACGGCAGGAGATGGAGAGCGCGGAGGATCGTGCGGCGCTGCGCCCGGTGCTGGCCGAGCTCGTCGAGAAGATCGAGCTCGACCCGGCTACGCTCGATTGCCGGCTGCACTACCGGCTAACCGGGGTATCTCTGGCGTCCCGTAGGGGATTCGAACCCCTGTACCGACCGTGAAAGGGTCGTGTCCTAGGCCTCTAGACGAACGGGACCGGATGTTCTGGTGGAGGTAAGCGGGATCGAACCGCTGACCTCTTGCATGCCATGCAAGCGCTCT
>DASWVL010000316.1:0-7587 GCA_036406255.1 Zeimonas sp. | reverse complement strand
GGTGATGTCGTCGCTCGCGGTCGAGCACGACGCGGTGAACCTCGGCCAGGGCTTCCCCGACTTCGACTGCGATCCCTCGCTCGTCGACGCGGTGGCCGACGCGATGCGCGCCGGGCACAACCAGTACCCGCCGATGGCGGGGGTCGCGGCCCTGCGGGAGCGGATCGGCGAGAAGATCGAGGCGGTGCACGGCCATCGCTACGACGCGCGCGACGAGATCACCGTGACCGCCGGCGCCACGCAGGCGATCTTCGCCGCCGTGCTGGCCGTCGTACGCCCCGGCGACGAGGTGATCGTCCTCGAACCCGTCTACGACAGCTACGTGCCGTCGATCGAGCTGGCGGGCGGCACGGCGGTGGCCGTTCCGATGCGCGCCGATTTCCGCGTCGACTGGCGGGCGGTGCGCGCAGCATGCACGTCGCGCACGCGGGCGATCCTGGTGAACTCGCCGCACAACCCGACCGGCACGATCCTGCGCGAGCCCGACCTGCGCGAACTGGCTTCGATCGCCTGCGCGCACGACCTGATCGTGATCTCCGACGAGGTCTACGAGCACATGGTCTTCGACGGGCAGACGCACGAGTCGGTGAGCCGGTACCCGGAACTGGCGGCACGCAGCTTCGTGATCTCGTCCTTCGGCAAGACCTTCCACGTCACCGGCTGGAAGCTCGGCTACTGCGCCGCTCCGGCGCCGCTCTCGGTCGAGTTCCGCAAGGTGCACCAGTTCAACGTGTTCACCGCGCACGCGCCGACGCAGCACGGCCTTGCGCGCTACATGACCGAATCGCAGGCCTGGCGCGACGTCGCCGCGTTCTACCAGCGCAAGCGCGACCTCTTCCGCGCCGGCCTCGCGCACACCCGCTTCCGGCTGCTCGACTGCGAGGGCACCTTCTTCCAGCTCGTCGACTACAGCGCGATCTCGGACCGCAACGAGACCGACTTCGCGAAGTGGCTCACCACCGAGATCGGCGTCGCAGCGATTCCGCTGTCGGCGTTCTACGAGCGCGGCGTCGAGAATCGCGTGGTGCGCTTCTGCTTCGCCAAGACCGACGCAACGCTCGAGCGCGCGCTCGCCCGGCTCGTGACCCTGTGATCCGGCGAAGACGCGACTGCATCGGTGCCGCAGGCGTCGCGGCGCTGCTCGCCGCGTGCAACGCGCTTCCGCCGGCAAACCTGAAGCCGCCGCGCCTTCGCTTCTCCGACTTCCGCGTCGACGAACTCGGCCTGAGCGAGATCCGCTTCGTCCTCGCCGTCGACACCGAGAACCCGAACGAAGTCGAGATCCCGTTGCGCAACATCGACTTCGCGCTCGAGCTGCTCGACCGGCCCTTCGCCGACGGCAGCGTGCTCGACCGGTCGGTGACGCTGCCCGCGCTCGGCGCCCGGACGATCCCGGTGGAATTCACCGTGCCGACCTCGCGGCTGATCGCGCTGCTGCGCACGCTGCGCGACGCGCAGCCCGCGCAGTGGGGCTACCGGCTCTCCGGCTCGGCGACCTGGGGATGGAGCGGCTTTCCGCTGCGTTTTGCTCGCAGCGGCGATCTCGAGGTGCTGCGCGAGCTGGCCGAGTTGCTGCGAACGCCGGCGGTGCGCTGAGAACGCAGGGCGGCGCGGGCGCGACCCTCAGGCCTTCGAATCGCCGCCGTTCGCCGGCTGCGCCGGCGCCTCGCCCGGGGACACGGGAATGGCCGTCGCCACCCCCTCGTCCTGCGCGAGGCCCGGCTCGTCGTTCGCGGACCCAGGCTCCGCCTTGCGCAGGCGCTTCTCCTCCTTCTTCTGCTTCTTCGCGAGCTCGCGCTGCCTCTTCTGAAAAGCGTAATTCGGCTTGGCCAACGGCATTCCTCCAGCTATTCGTACAGGGTAACAAATGCCGCGCCTTTCGAGCGATCCGGCTACGACGGATCGGGCGGCATGCGCCGCAGCGACTTGATCCGGCCCCGGTGCGCCTTCTCGTCGAGGCGGCGCACCCGCGATGCCGCGGTCGGCCGGGTCGCACGCCGCGGCTTCGGCACGTGCGCCGCGGCGTCGACGATCGCCTGCAGACGTGCGATGGCGTCGTCGCGATTCTTCTCCAGGCTGCGGAAACGCTGCGCCTTGATCACGACGACGCCGTCGGAACGGATGCGCCGATCGTCGAGCGCGAGCAGCCGCTCCTTGACGTCTTGCGGCAGCGACGAGCGCACGAGGTCGAAGCGCAGCTGAATCGCGTTCGAGACCTTGTTGACGTTCTGCCCGCCCGCGCCCTGTGCGCGGATCGCGCTGAACTCGATCTCCGCCGGGTCCACCCGAGGCGATCCGCGCGCGCCGCTTGTCACGATCGAGGCGCCTTCAGCGCTTCCAGTAGCCGTTCGCCGCGGCGATCGTCTGGAAATGGATCGCGATCACCTGCGACGAGGCGATCAGGCTGTCGGCGTTCTCCTCGTACTCCGGGCGCAGGCGGGTGCGCACCTCCTCCGAGGGCTGGGTGTATTTCACCCCCATTCGCGACAGCTTGATCGCAAGCTCGAATCCTTCCTGCGCGGTGCTCGTCTGCAGGGACATCAGCCAGGCGTCGGCCATCTCGCTTCTCCCGTGTGGTGGACTGAAGACCGTACGGTAGGACGCACGGTCGCCGTTGTCGAATGACCGCGGTCGACCCGGGGGCGGGCGGCGCGGCCAGCCGATTGGCGGACGACCGATGGGCGCTCCGGTGTCAGAATCGCGGGCGATGCGCATCGCCCGCGGTCCATCCCCCGATCCCCCGGCCCCCGGGCCCGCCCGGCACTCGTTCGTCGACGACGCGGTCGCCTTCTCGTCGGCCGCGATCCTGGTCGCCCTCGGCATCGCTTTCTTCGAGCATGCGCACCTGGTCACCGGCGGCACCGCAGGACTCGCGCTGCTCGTGTCCTACGGCTTCGACGTGCCTTTCGGCGTGGCGTTCCTGCTCATCAACGTGCCCTTCTTCGCGCTCGGCTGGGCGAAGCTCGGGCGCTCGTTCGCGCTGCGCACCGGATTCGCCGTGGTGCTCGTCTCGGCCGTCAGCGCGCTGCAACGCCGATGGCTCGCCTTCGACGCCGTCGCTCCGGTCTGGGCGGCGGTCAGCGGCGGCCTGCTCGTCGGCGTCGGCCTGCTGATCCTGTTCCGGCACCGCTGCAGCCTCGGCGGCTTCAACGTCCTCGTGCTGTGGCTGCAGGAACGCCACGGATGGCGTGCGGGATGGGTTCAGCTCGCGCTCGATGCCGCGATCCTGCTGCTGTCGCTCGGCATGGTCGGCGCCGGGACCGTCGCGCTGTCGCTGGTCGGCGTCACCGCGCTGAACGTGACGCTCGCGGTGAACCACCGGCCGGGGCGCTACATCGCGGTCTGACGAGGCAGGCGGCTTCAGACCCAGGTACGCGTGAGCGCACCGAGCCATCCGAGCAGCGCGAACACCGCCGCTCCGAGCAGGGACAGGATGACGAACGCGGGAATCGACGCGATCGACAACTTGACCAGGAAGATCACCATCGACCAGAACGGCATCCGGACGTCGACGATGCTCACCCGCTCGGGAAGGTTCGGTTCCATTCTCGTGTCGCCTCTTCAGTGGCCCTGCGCCATCCTGCACGAGGCGGGCCCGCCCGCGGTGCGAGCGGACCCTCGCTCGATCACTCGATTTCCTCGTACAGCGGCAGCGTGAGGAACTCGGCGAACGATTCCTGCGTGCTCATCTGCTCGAAGATCTGCGCGGCGCGATCGTAGGTGCGGGCGTCGCCGCCCACCGTTTCCTTCACCTTCGCCAGTTCCTGCGGGATCAACGCGCGCACCAGCTCGGGCGTGACCTTGCGGCCGTCTTCGAGCTTGCCCTTCGGCGAGCGGATCCACTGCCAGACCTGCGAGCGGCTGATCTCCGCGGTGGCGGCGTCCTCCATCAGGTCGTGGATCGGCACGCAGCCGTTGCCGGCGAGCCAGGCGCCCAGGTAGTGGATGCCGACGTTGATGTTCATCCGCAGTCCGTTCTCGGTGATCGGCTGCTCGGGCTGGAAGTCGAGCAGGTCGGCCGCGCTCACCTGCACGTCGTCGCGCTTGCGGCCGATCTGGTTCGGGCGGTCGCCGAGCACCTTGACGAACTCCTCCATCGCGACGTCGACCAGCCCCGGGTGCGCGACCCAACCGCCGTCGTAGCCGTCGGTTGCGTCGCGCGCCTTGTCGGCGCGGATGCCGGCCATCGCGATCTCGTTCTTCTCCGGGTCGCTCTTGATCGGGATCAGCGCGCTCATGCCGCCGATCGCCGGCGCGTTGCGCCTGTGGCAGGTCTTCAACAGCAGCAGCGCGTAGGCGCGCATGAACGGCGAGGTCATCGTGACCCTCGCACGGTCGGCCAGGCAGAAGTCGCGGTCGACCTTGAACTTCTTGATGCACGAGAAGATGTAGTCCCAGCGGCCGGCGTTCAGCCCCGCGCTGTGTTCGCGCAGTTCGTAGAGGATCTCGTCCATCTCGAAGGCGGCGAGGATCGTCTCGATCAGCACGGTGGCCTTGATCGTGCCCTGCGGCAGGCCGAGCGCCTTCTGCGTCGCCACGAAGATGTCGTTCCAGAGGCGCGCCTCGAGGTGGCTCTCGAGCTTGGGCAGGTAGAAGTACGGGCCGGCGCCGCGGGCGACCTGCTCCTTCGCGTTGTGGAACATGAACACGGCGAAGTCGAAGATGCCGCCCGAGACACGCTCGCCGTCGACCTTCACATGCTTCTCGTCGAGGTGCCAGCCGCGCGGTCGCACCTGCAGCGTGGCGATCTTCTCGTTGAGCTTGTAGGTCTTGCCGCCCTGCTCGAGGACCAGCTCGCGACGGATCGCCTTGCGCAGGTTGACCTGGCCCTGGATCTGGTTCGTCCAGTTCGGCGCGTTCGAATCCTCGAAGTCAGTCATGTAGCTGTCGGCGCCCGAGTTGAACGCGTTGATGACCATCTTCGCCTCGACCGGGCCGGTGATCTCGACGCGCCGGCACTCGAGCGCCTTCGGGATCGGTGCGATCGTCCAGTCGCCTTCGCGCACCTGCTTCGTCTGCGGCAGGAAATGCGGGCGCTCGCCCTCGTCGAGGCGCTTCGCGCGCGCAACGCGCTCGGCGAGCAACTGCCGGCGCCGCGGCTCGTACTGGCGATGCAGCTGCGCGACGAGCGCGAGCGCGTCGTGCGAGAGGATCTCGGCGAACTCGGGGGAAACCGGCGCTTCGACGGTTACGCCCTGCGGCAGATTCAGCGTGGCATTCGCATTCATTTCGGGGCTCCTGTTGCGGGTGCGGATCGGCGACGTCGTCCATTGCGCTCGCGCGCCAGGCGCGCGCGCACGTGCTCGACGACGTCGGTGAGGTGGTGTCCGGTGGCGATCTCGCCCGTACCGAGTTCCTCGGCCGGAGCGCCGGCACGGTCGACGCGGAACGCGTCGAAACCGAACCACGAGGCGGCGGCGGCATCCCACGCGTTCGACGACACGAAGACGATCGCGGCCGGCTCGCAGTCGAAGGCGTCGGTGGCCATCGCGTATACCGCCGGGTGTGTCTTGTAGCGGCGCACGGTGTCGGCCGAGAGGATGCGGTCGAAGAGCCCGTGCATGCCGGCGCTGCGCGCCGAGATCTCGACCATCGCCGTCGTGCCGTTGGTGAGGATGGCGAGCGGCAGACCGAGCGCGCGCAGTTCGCGCAGCGCGCCGAGGTTCTCGGGAAATGCCGACAGGCTCGCGTACTGCGCCATCAGCCGGTCCTCGTCGGCCGGCGCCAGCGCCAGCCCCATCGCGCGCGCGGTCCAGCGCAAGGCATCCCGCGTGATCGCATCGAATGGCGCGTAACGATCCGACAGCGTGCGCAGCCACGTGTATTCGAGCTGCTTGCTGCGCCACAGGCTCGACAGGCGCACGCCCTGCCCCGGGAAACGCTGCTCGGCGAGCGCGGCAACCGAGTGCACGTCGAACAGCGTGCCGTAGGCGTCGAAAGCAACGGCGCGGAGCGGGATCGGCATGTCTTCGAGGATAAGCGAATGAGCGCTTCCCTAAAAGACGCGCCGGGGCGGTTCAGTTTTTACTTTTTTGCAATAATCGCGTCGTCCGTATGGAGAGATCCGGATGGCGCGATTCCGACAGATCGAGAGCTTCGTGTCGGTTGCGACGCGCGGCAGCCTGAGCGCAGCCGCGCGCGCCGAAGGGGTTGCACCGGCCGTCATCGGCCGCCGAATCGATGCGCTCGAGGCACGCCTGGGCGTGCGGCTGCTCGTGCGCACGACGCGACGGATCTCGCTCACCTTCGAGGGGAGCGCTTTCCTCGAGGACTGCCAGCGTCTGCTGCGCGACCTGCACAACGCCGAGGCGTCGGTATCGCTCGGCGGCGTGAAGGCGAGCGGCCACCTGCGCGTGACGGCGCCGGCCGGCTTCGGCCGCGTGCACGTCGCCCCGCTCGTGCCCGTGTTCCTCGAGACGCACCCCGAGGTATCGATCTCGCTCGAACTCACCGACCGCATCACCGACATCGTCAACGAGAACATCGACGTGGCCGTTCGGATCGGCACGCTCGACGACTCGAGCCTGGTGGGCGTACACCTCGCCGAGAACCGCCGCGTCGTCGTCGCCAGCCCCGCCTACCTGGCGCAGCGCGGCGAGCCGCGCACGCCGGACGATCTCGCGCACCACGAGTGCCTGACCTTCGGCAGTTACGGAAACCAGGCGCGCGGCTGGCAGTTCACGGTCGACGGCCGCGTCGTTTCGCTGCGCGTGCCGGCGAGCATCGAGTGCAACGACGGCGCCGTGCTGCACGACTGGGCGCTCGCCGAACGCGGGCTCGCCTGGCGCTCGCTGTGGGAAGTGGGGGAGGACCTGCGCAGCGGCCGGCTGCGCAGCGTGCTCGACGACTACGCCGCGCCGCCCACCGCGATCCACGCGGTGTTCCCGCAGCGCCGGCACCTGCCGCTGCGGGTGCGCACGTTCATCGACCAGCTGAAGAACACGTACGGCAATCCGGCGTACTGGGGCAATGGGCCCGCCGGGGGTTTGCCGAGAAGAGAAGAGAGAAGGGAGAAGGGAGAAGGGGAACGCGGGAGGGCAGTGGCGGGCGAAGGATGAAGACGGCGCCGAAGCGCATCGAAGAAGGGGGCCGCGCGGCCCCCTTCCCTCTTCTCCCTTCCCCCTTCCCTTCCCTCAGCGCTGCGCCGACGACCCGGTGTCGCGCAGGTGCTTGCCGACCAGCGACGTCATCTCGAACATGTTGACCTGCGCCTTGCCGAACACCTGGCGCAGCTTCTCGTCGGCGTTGATCAGGCGCTTGTTGACGCTGTCCTGCAGGTCGAACTTCTTGATGTAGTCCCACATGCGCTTGACGACCTCGGTGCGCGGCAGCGGCTTGTCGCCGACGATCGAGGCGAGCGCGGCGCTGGGAGTGAGCGCCTTCATGAACGCAGCGTTGGGCGTGCGCTTCTTCGCAGCAGGCTTCTTCGCCGCGGCCTTCTTCGGTGCAGCCTTCTTCGCGGGCGCCTTCTTCGCGGCGGCCCGGTTCGCCGTCTTCTTCACGGCGGCCTTCTTCGGCGCCGCCTTCTTCGCGGCGGTGACCTTCTTCGCGGCCGGCTTCTTGGCCGTCGCCTTCTTCGCAGCAGTT